>JACRJM010000004.1:0-325231 GCA_016219965.1 Candidatus Schekmanbacteria bacterium | reverse complement strand
CCATCAGGACATTTGATCTTGGCGGAGACAAGTATTTATCCCAAATGCAGATGGCGGAGGAACTTAACCCTGCAATGGGGCTTCGTGCTATACGCTTCTGTCTTGAGCAACCGGAACTTTTTAAAACCCAGCTCCGTGCTATTCTGAGGGCAAGCCATTTTGGCAATCTAAGAATTCTATTCCCGATGATATCAGGAATTGGAGAACTTAGAAGCGCAAAAAGTATCCTTAATGAATGCAGAAAAGAACTGCAAAGTGAGGGAAAACAATTCAATGACAACATTGAAGTTGGAATAATGATAGAAGTTCCCACGGCCGCAATTATTGCAGACATTCTTGCCAGAGAAGTAAATTTTTTCAGCATTGGAACAAATGACCTTATACAGTATTGCCTTGCCATAGACAGAGTAAATGAGAAGGTCGCCTACCTCTATGAACCGCTTCATCCTGCAATTCTTCGCCTCATAAGCAACATAGTATCATCAGCCCACAGGATGAACATACCTGTCTGTCTCTGCGGTGAAATGGCTGCCGAACCGATATATGCTTTTCTGCTGCTCGGGTTAGAGATTGATGAACTGAGCACAAACCCTATCTCAATACCAAATATAAAAAGAATACTGCGCAATTCCAAGCTTGAAGATGCAAAAAATGTAGTTTCCAGAATCCTTACTATGAGCAATGCAGAAGAAATCAGAAGTCATATTAATACTTTTCTATGTGAAAAATTTCCCGAAGATTTTTTTCTAATTGACTAACAACTTTAACTTATACTATGAGCTAAAACCTTTAACCAGAAAGCAGGAGAATAAACGTGAGCAAGAATAATTATCTTTTTACCTCAGAGTCAGTAACAGAGGGACATCCAGACAAGATAGCAGACCAGATATCAGACGCTGTTCTTGACAGCTACTTGAAAAACGACCCTAATTCAAGGGTTGCCTGTGAAACTTTAGTAACAACAGGCATAGTCTTTGTGGCAGGAGAAATCACTTCAAATTCCATCGTGGACGTACCTGCTGTTGTAAGGGAAACAGTGAGGGAAATAGGTTATGACAGAGCGAAATACGGGTTTGATTGCGACACATGCTCTGTAATAACGTCGATAGACAAACAGTCTCCAGATATTGCGATGGGTGTGGATGAAAAGCCGGGGCATCTTCAGGGCGCAGGAGACCAGGGAATGATGTTCGGGTATGCATGCAATGAAACCCCTGAACTTATGCCAATGCCTATATTAATGGCACAGAAACTTGCAATGCAGCTTTCAAAAGTAAGAAAAACCGGTGAACTTAATTTCTTGAGACCGGACGGGAAAACTCAGGTCACAGTCGAATATGAAAATGGCATTCCCAAGAGGATAGATACAATCGTTATCTCATCCCAGCACAGTGCTGATATTTCCCCCAAAGAAATGCGTCCATACATCATAGAAAAGGTGATAAAGCCTATTATACCGGCAAACCTCATTAACCTGAATGACTGCACTATTCATGTTAATCCGACAGGGAGGTTTGTAACAGGCGGACCAATGGGGGATTGCGGACTTACGGGAAGGAAAATAATCGTAGATACCTACGGCGGGAAAGGTCATCATGGCGGTGGTGCATTTTCAGGAAAAGACCCATCGAAGGTTGACCGTTCAGCAGCATACATGGCAAGACATATTGCAAAAAACATTGTTGCTTCCGGTCTTGCTTCACATTGTGAAGTCCAGGTCGCTTATGCGATCGGCGTTGCCGAACCGGTTTCAATAATGGTGGAAACATTCGGAACAGGAAAGATTTCTCAGGATAAGCTGATCGAACTCGTAAGGAAACATTTCGACCTTACCCCGTCTGGTATAATAAAATATCTCGACCTGAAACGTCCAATATACAAAAAGACTGCGGCATACGGGCATTTCGGTAGGTTAGATCCGGAGTTCACCTGGGAACGGACTGATGCAGCTTCGAAATTAAAACCATAGACATAAGACATAACTAAATAGAGTTCTGAGTTTCTAAAAAGACAGGAGGAATATGTTGAAATACCACGTAAAAGACTTGAAGCTTTCAAAACTTGGTGACTGCAGGATGGAATGGGCTTTCCAGAATATGCCTGTGCTTGACCAGATAACCAAAAGGTTTGCAAAGGAAAAACCATTAAAAGGCCTGAACATAGCGGCTTGCCTTCACGTAACCACTGAAACAGCAGCATTGATGGTTGCCCTAAAAGCAGGAGGTGCAAAAACATTTCTCTGTGCATCAAATCCCTTAAGCACGCAGGATGATGTCGCGGCAGCTTTGGTAAAATCACATGGCATTCCGGTGTTTGCCATAAAGGGAGAGGACAAGAAAACTTATTACAGCCACATTAACAGCGTACTTGATTCGAACCCGGTTATTACAATGGATGACGGCGCAGACCTTGTGTCTGAAATACTCTCTAAAAGGAAAAATCTCCTTCCAAAAATTCTTGGAGGGACTGAAGAAACAACAACAGGAGTCATCAGGCTCCGCAGTATGGCAGCAAAGGGCGTTCTCCAGTATCCGATATTCTCTGTGAACGACGCCCAGACAAAGCACTTATTCGACAACCGCTACGGCACCGGACAAAGCTCGATAGACGGCATGCTGAGAGCCACCAACAGGCTGATGGCTGGATCTCGCTTTGTAGTGGCAGGTTATGGATGGTGCGGCAGAGGAGTTGCAATGAGAGCAAGAGGCATGGGTGCAAGAGTAATAGTCACTGAAATCGATCCAATTAAGGCGATTGAGGCTGTTATGGACGGATTTGATGTTATGACTATGAATGAGGCGGCAAAAATAGGAGATATGTTCATAACCCTTACCGGCGATATCCATGTAATAGATGTACATCATTTCAATGCAATGAAGGACGGAGCAATTGTTGCAAATTCAGGGCATTTCAATGTAGAGATAAATCTTGAAGCTCTTGAGAAAATGAAGAAGAAGAAAAGAAACATAAGGCCCTTCGTCGAAGAATACACCCTTAAAAATGGCAGGAAGATAAACATACTGGGAGAAGGAAGGCTTATTAATCTTGCTGCTGCTGAAGGACATCCGTCAAGCGTCATGGATATGAGTTTTGCCAATCAATCCCTAGGTGTTGAATACCTTGTCAAGAATGCGTCAAAGCTTGAGAAAAAAGTCTATCCTATGCCTGAATCGATTGATAAAGAGATAGCAAGACTCAAACTCATTTCAATGGGAATAAAAATTGATAAGCTCACACCTCAGCAGGAAAAATACCTTAATTCATGGGAAATGGGAACCTGATATAAGAAAATAAGAATACAAGAAAGGGGCACATTAAAAATGTGCCCCTTTCTTTTTATTACAGATGCTTATCTATCATAACTGAAAGCGCTGTCTTAGGTTGCGCTCCTATAATCTGGTCTACAACCTGTCCACCCTTGAAGAGGAGTAATGAAGGGATGCTTCTGATACCGTACTTCATTGCTAATGACTGGTTATCATCAACATTAACTTTCGCAACTTTTATCTTTCCGTCATATTCGTTTGCGATTTCAGATACTATGGGAGCAACCATCTTGCAGGGTCCACACCATGTTGCCCAGAAATCCACCAGCACAGGAACAGCAGATTTTAAAACCTCAACTTCAAAATTGCCTTCGTTTGCTTCTATCTCTTTCCCCATCACCTATCTCCTTTTTCTTAAATAAGACATATCATTTTTTTGAAAACTTGCTTTAATAGTTTAATTTATATAATTAATAACCCATTATTAATATTCAAGCAATGGATAGTAATATAAAAATTGAAGCTCTCATTGACAACATTGAGAGAGTCCTCATCGGAAAGCGTGAATGCGTTAAGCTCGTAATTGTCGGGCTTATTGCACGGGGACATGTGTTAATTGAAGATGTTCCCGGTGTAGGGAAAACAACGCTTGCAAGGGCACTTGCAAAATCCATAGACTGCAGTTTCCAGAGAATACAGTTTACGCCCGACCTCCTCCCCGGGGATATTATTGGTATCTCTATATTCCAACAGCAAAGTGGACAGTTACTCTTTAAACCTGGACCAATATTTGCCAGCGTCATTCTTGCCGACGAAATAAACAGAGCAACTCCAAGGACTCAAAGCAGTCTACTTGAAGCAATGAACGACTTCCAGGTGTCAGTGGATGGAACGACTCACAATCTCCCCAATCCTTTCATAGTTCTTGCCACACAGAACCCAACAGAATTTGAAGGAACCTACCCTCTTCCTGAATCACAGCTTGACCGTTTTCTTATGCGGGTAAAAATAGGATATCCTGATTTAGAACAGGAGATGAAGATACTTTCATCCCACAGTTCATCCTCCCCGCTTGATGATTTAACTCCTGTTCTTGATGCTGAGGATATTCTCGGTCTTCAGAAGGCTGCTGAAAAAGTGCATATTGACAAAAGCCTTATGGAATACATTCTTAAGATTGCTGCAAAAACAAGGGAATCTAAGTTCCTCGAACTTGGGATAAGCCCCAGGGGCTGTTTGAACCTTTTCAGGGCCTCAAAAGCTCTTGCACTTGTTGAGAAGCGCAACTTCTGTATCCCGGACGATATTAAAAAACTCACTTTGCCGGTTCTCCTGCACCGCCTCATAACAAAAAACGGCAGAAACCTCGGTGTTACGCAGGATGCTCAGGAGATACTACTGGACATACTTGAAGAGCTGCCAATACCCGAATAGAGAAAATGCATTTATCTGTTCAATCAAGAAGGCTCACATTCACAAAGGAAGGTAAAATATATTCTTCACTTTGTATTGCTGTAGGAATAGCTGCAATAAATACCGGGTCAAACTTATTGTTCCTTGTGCTCGGAATGATGCTGAGCATCATAGTTACTTCCGGGATTATGTCAGAAACAGGGTTCAGGCAAATCTCCATAAGACGAAATCTTCCGAATCACATCAAATGCATGGAAACAATACCTCTAAGATATGAAATAAGAAATGGGAAAAAGTTGTTCCCTTCATTCTGCATTTTCCTAAGAGACTCTGTACCCGGAAAACCAGAAATGTTTATTCCCAAGATAGGTCCTGGAGAAAGAATATCTGCGATAAGCGAAGTTTCATTCCCAAGAAGAGGACGGATAAACATAACTTCCTTTACCATTGGGACATCCTACCCTTTTGGTTTTTTTGAAAAAGAAAAAAAAGCAATTCAAGAATCTGCTGCAATAGTATTGCCGGTTATAAAAAAAGTTTCCAGCAAAAACCTCAATATTGCAGAGTATGGTTCTTTCTCATCACCTAGAATTAATAATTTAAGAAATGAGGCTGAACTATTTAGGGGGCTCAGAGAATACAGAACAGGCGAAAACCCTAAGTTGATACACTGGAAAAGCGCAGCAAAATATCAGGTACCCATGTTAAAGGAATACGAATCTCTTCCTTCTTCAAGAGTAATTGTCATACTCGACACCCTGTTGCCGTCAGGAATGAAAGAAACTGAAGAAAGCGGGATAGCCTTTGAATCTGCTGTCTGTCTTTGCGCATCATTAGTAGCAGATTTGTTTCAAAGGAAAATAGATGTGTCACTTAGTTTATTAAAACGTTCTGAAACTGCTTTTAATGTTAACTCAAGCTTAGATAAAACCATTTCAGGTATCCTTGAAGATCTTGCGCTTGCAGAGCCTGATTATTACGATACAGATCCGCAAGGCTCAAACTATTCTTTCGAAAACTCTATATCTAACTTTTCAAGTTTATATATCATCTGCCTTACTTCGCATTCAGAAAATATACTTAGGAAAAAGCTCACCGGACGAAATGTCTCTGCCCTTTTTTTCAATATGGGAAACACTGACCTCCGTACTCATTTTTACCCGTATTAAATATGGGACTTAACAAAAGCCTGAATATTACAACTTATTTAATGGTATTATGTTCATTATCCGCACTTGCCATTGCTGAAAAATCATGGTTGCTTTTTATCGTATCAGTTGGGATTTTAATTCTTTCATTGTTTAGACCCGTTAACAAAGCAACGGCATCCATACACAATGCTAACCCTATTGTTTTAATAATTGTATGCCTGATTATGGCATCAACAGATTACGCAGTTATTTCAGGATCGATTCTTCTTTCATTATCACATTTTTTGCTTCTATACCTGCTTTTGCTTTTATTTAAGCCGGAAATCGGAAGACAATATTGGAGCATATGCCTTATAAGTTTCATGAATCTTCTTGTAGCTGCATCAGTTTCAGACAATTTTTATTTTTCCATCTGTTTCATACTTTATCTTCTCGCAGCTGTATTCACACTTATACAATTCAAAATACTATCTGATATAAGGATAAACTTTAAGTTTATCCCGTCCTCCATTAAATCCAGATTTAATCTATATGATTTGACTCCGGAGATCCTGGTTAAAACCAATCCACGGAGGCTCAGGATCATAGACCGATTTTTTCTGGCGAGCACACTTTTTGTTCTCACTTTTACATTCATATTCACAATCTCATTCTTTCTCATTTTCCCCAGGATTGGTTTAGGTTTCATGATGAGTAAATTCGGAACAGCCGAAAAAATATCAGGCTTTTCAGAACAAACTCAGATTGGAGACATAGGTAAAATACTTGAAAACCCTAAGATAGTCTTAAGAGCCATAATAAGCCCGCGGATTCCTGCTTCCCAATTGCGATGGAGAGGTCTTGCATATGATCTATATAAGGATAACAGATGGCACAGAAGCAGTATTTTAAACAGAAGTTACAGGCCTATTGTTTACAACAATACTGTTTTCAAGCCCAATCTAACTTCGAATAAAGGAGAAATAATACAACAAACCATTTCTCTTGAAGCAATAGACTCAGAAGTAATATTCGCATTGTATCCTGTGATTTCATTATCAAACTTATCCGGAAACATAAAAGGCATTTTTAACGACAGCTCTTTATCATTGTTCACTCCATGGCCCCACTATTATTTTCTTAGTTATAAGGCTGAAAGCTCATCTGACGGGGTAATGCATGTCACTCTTTCAAAGCAGGAACGCGCGGCATATACAGACACAAAGCATATTGACAGCCGCATCAAGGAACTGGCAATAAATATTACTTCCGGGATCAATGATGATTATTCAAAGGTAAAGAGCATAGAAGACTACTTAAGAAAAAAAATGAGATATACGCGTGATCTTCATAGAATTTCAAATTCAACTGACCCGCTTTATGAATTCATCTTTTTAAGCAAGGAAGGACATTGTGAATATTTCGCAACAGCCCTTACTCTCATGTTGAGATCTGTTGGCATTCCTGCGCGTTACGTAAATGGATTTTACGGAGGAGAATGGAATGACTATGGTGAATATTACATTGTAAGACAGGAAGATGCCCATTCATGGGTTGAAGCTTATATTGAAAATCAGGGATGGGCAGTTTTTGATGCAACACCATCCTTGCCGGATTCAAACCCATCATCTTACTTTCTATCATCCTTATTAATGTTTCTCGACAGTATTAAAATGGCATGGAGTAATTATGTCGTTGATTATGACCTTAAGATGCAAATTAATGCTGCTACAGGAATGAGTATCAAAATGAATGAATCATATAAAAACATAAGGTCCTATCTGAACGACTTTCTTGGACAGGCAGTTAGTACGATAAAAAGTTTGTTTTATATTCTTGATACATCATACGCTACACCATTTAAACTTCTCATATTTATTGTGTCACTTTTAATCATCATATTATTCCTTTATTTCATCGCTGCGTCAGTAAGGAAAAATAAAACAACCGTATCAGACGTCTCTTTTTACAACAAACTGGTCTCTATTTTTGAGAAGCAGGGTTACAAGAAAAAACCATATATGACCGGATACGATTTTTTTGAATCACTTGAAGGAATAAACCCTCATGTCAAAGAGAAAGCAAGGATCATCATCAATTGGTTCTATAAGTTAAAATATGGACAGGTGCAAATTTCAAAAACAGAAATAGCGGAAATAGAAGGATTACTGAAAGAAATATCTAAATCCGTATAAAAGAACTTTTTCAAAAAACAGATATATTTCCTTTCACCCAACTGATTATTCTTTTCACGCCTTCTTCAGGTGAAATTGCAGGCTTCCATTTAAGAGTCTTTTTGATCTTGGTTATATCAGAGATATACACTTTCTGGTCACTTGGACGCCAGTCGCTGTAAGAGATTTTACTTCTCATCCCGGTTTCTTTTTCCAGAATTCCAAGAAGTTCAATAAGAGACATGGTATTTTCCGGTCCACCGCCGGTATTAAAAACCGCATGAGGAATACTGCTTTCAATAAACGCATCATATGCCTTAACAACATCGGTAACAAAAAGAACATCTCTCACCTGCTTCCCGTCGCCATAGATAGTAATCGGAGCACCCTTAAGTGTGGCAATACTAAACCATGCAACCCATCCCTGGTCTTCAACTCCAAACTGCCTTGTCCCGTAAATACAGGACATCCTGAATACTCCGGTACGGATTCCATACTGATAGGCATAATCCTGTACGTAGAGATCGCCGGTAAGTTTTGAACAGCCATAGGGCGTGTGTTCGCAAAGATCTATCGAAAAGGTTTCAGTTATTCCCCTTATCTTCTTTTCATTAAAGGCATATCTTGTCTTTAGTTCCTTAACATTTATTTCATTCACATTATGACCGTAAACCTTATTTGTCGAGCAGTATACAACTGTCGGCTTTCTGCGGCTCTTTCTGGCCGCTTCCAGCACAGTAAAAGTCCCCGTAGCATTTACAGAAAAATCCGGAGCAGGATTAACAACAGATGTCGTAACAGCAGTTTGAGCAGCAGCATGGAGGATTACAGACGCATCTTTTGCAAGTTTTTCAACAAGAGATGAGTCACGGGCATCTCCCTTTATTAACTTAACTCCTTTTATTTTTTTAAGATAGTTCCAGTTATATGAAGCATTTTTATCGCTTTTTCCCAATAACTCAGCTCTGGATAAATTGTCGAGAACCACAACATCTTGACCTTTTCCTGCAAAATACTCAGCCGCATGGCTGCCAATGAATCCGGCACCTCCTGTCACCAATGTATATCCACCCATAATAAGCTCCTTTTTTTCTTTCTTTTAACGGCAAAGGCTGATTTGCGACTTAATTCTTTTTGTAAAGTTTCTTAATTTTACCAATGAATTACTAAATTTACAAAATATAAATATTTAATATACATTTCATTTCTATATATACCCTCAAAGCACCCTATACAATTACTTTAATGATGGAGGTTATAGGCTAATGGCTACTATCAAACAGATGCGTGAAAGGCCAATTAAATTAAAGGCTATTTTCGTAACAGCAGTATCTCTTGTCTGGATATTCGGAACGATAGCTTTAGGACACATAATAATGGTCATAATCAATAAGGACTATCCGGATTTCAAGTGGACTTTCGGACAGATAATGGCTGTGACCGGCTTTCTCTGCATAGCAGCGACAAAATGGATGAAGCAAGACGGATGGCAAAGTTTTTTTGGAGTAATAGGCGGCACATTCATGTGGACAGCATTTGAATACGGCCTTATCTACGGCTCCGAAAGGCTCGGTGTATCCTATGCCTACAACGGAAGTTACCCTGAATACAGACTCATGGAGTGGACAGTAGGTCTGCTTGTAATGGTCTGTATGTACCTCATGTATCAGGAAAGCGTAAGGTGCAATTTATTTTGTTATCTCAGAAAGAAACTACATCTTATGAGAGGAGTACTTGCAACCGGCAAAATAGATAACTACGGTCCCCGTACTGCATTCGAATATATATGCACAACATGGTTCTTCTATGTTCTTCTGATGCTTGCCTATGACGAGCAGATATTCGGAGCACATGGTAAATTCACGTATATGTGCTTTTACTGCTCCTTTGCAGTTGCGTTTTATCTTGTATACAAAATCTTAAACTACGACAAATTCGGGCCAAACATCCGCTATGCAATCCCAACAGTTATGATATTCTGGAATGACATTGAGATACTGGCAAAATGGGGAATGCTTAAGGAACCCTGGGTCCATATAAACTGGCCTATAATGTTCGCTATCTTCTCTGGTTTTTGTATTTCAACATATCTTATTTACAAGGACCTTAAGGCGCGCAGAGCGGCGGCAGAGGTTATTGTTCAGGAAGATATGACAACAATATAATCTCATTGATATTGAAGCGGGAGGAAAAAAGTGAAAGCGAAAAATATAACAACCGTATTTGGTTTAATGCTGTTAATAACAATATGCCTGTCAGCTTCGAATATCAGGGCTGAGGTTTTAACCGGTGTAGTTATTGAAGGAGACAGCATGTTTAACGGGACTACGTCACCGCAGACAAAACCATATAATCAGCCCTACACGGATGAAGAACTGAAGAAGGTAAAATTCAGTGCTGAGCGCGGAAGCAAGCTGTTAATTCTTACAAAAGAAGGCCAGCTATACTACCCTACGCCAAAACAGGGTGTAATGCCTGCACAGACTCCAAATGCACCGAGAATAACGAGAGTTTTTGGAGCAACTGTCAATACTAAAGGACTTTTTAAGTGGCTTACTCTTGTCCATGTAGTGGGTCATGAAGTCGAAGTAACGGGAGAAACCTATCCCGGTTATGCAGGCATCAAGGGCTTCCACATAGAAACAATCAAATGTGACGGAGCAGAGAAGTATTTTCAATTGAAATAGTTTATCCGGATCCGGCAATATACGGTGTTTATAAGTTATTGCCGGATTTTTTTGTTTATTATTATCACCGTAAATATCTAAAACAACACTTCTCATTTATTCCTTGACAAACCCTCTGTAATTCAGATTTTTAAAGACCATGAACAGCAATATTGATAAATATCCTGAAATGGATATCAGAAAATTAAAAATTGATCTTCAATCGTATGGAGTGCACTGCGGTGAAGGAACATCAGGAGGAAGAGCCAGTGGCGCAGGCCCTGCAGGGAGCATGACTTTTCTAATTGGCCGCACCCAGATAAATGCTCCTTTTGCCGAGCACACCGGAAGACAGAGTTCCTATAAATTAGAAAAAGATGGAAATGGTGCTTTTCTTAAAAATGGAGATTCAATTGTCTCAGAAGTTAATCTTATCTCCCCTCCCCTTTTCTACGGAATGAAAACTGAATCAGGAACTTCATACAAAAAAATCGCCCTGCTTCATGGAATGGATTGTCTTGCTACAACATTAATCCAGAAATGTGATTTCTGGGCACAGGGGGAAAAGTGCAGGTTCTGTGCCATAGAATTTTCACTTGCATGCGGAACTACAATAGCTGAGAAAACTCCTCAGGACATCGCAGAAGTCGCTGCATATGCCAAACTGCATGACGAAGTCAGCCATATAACTCTTACATCAGGTTCCTTAAATGATCATTCTTCGCATATTAATTATCTTGCAGAATCTATCCGTATGATTAAAGATTCATCATATTTACCTGTACATGTTCAGATAATTCCTAACAATGACTTAAGCTCATCTCTTCAAAAGCTTAAACAAGCCGGTGCAGACACCATTGGCATACATATAGAAAGCTTCGATGACAGAGTGAGAGAGAAAATGACTCCTGCAAAAAGTTTAATATCAGTTGCAACATTTAAAGATGCATGGAAAGAATCGGTTTCACTTTTTGGGAAAAATCAGGTAAGCTCTTTTATAATAACCGGTATTGGTGAATCCTTTCAGTCAGTCATTGATGGAAGCGAGATGCTTGCTGAAATTGGGGTATATCCTTTTGTTTTGCCACTTCATCCAATCCCGGGGACAGAAGCTTTTGAATTGGGAACGCCTGATCCAGATTATCAGGATAAGGTTTATAGAAAAGTATCTGCTATTACAAAAAAATACGGCCTTTCTTCTGAGCGTTCAAAAGCGGGCTGCGTTAGATGTTCTGCCTGCTCAGCAATGAAAGAGTATGAGGAAACATTGTCATGAAAAACAAAATACTTATAATTGAAGACGATGAAAAACTTGTAAGGAATATCAAAGAATACCTTGCAGACGAGGAATTCGACATATCTTCAGCACCAAACGGTGAAAAAGGGATAGAACTTTTCAGGCAAATATCTCCTGAACTCATCATACTTGACCTTATGATGCCAAAAATGGGAGGGCTTGATGTCTGCCGTGAAATAAGAAAGACAAGCTCTGTCCCAATAATCATACTCACTGCAAAAGGAGACGAGACCGACATTGTTGTCGGGCTTGAAGTCGGTGCCGACGATTACCTTACAAAACCATTCAGCATGAGAGAACTTCTTGCAAGGATCAAGGCTGCCCTGCGCCGTGCAAACCGGATGAACAACGCTGACAGCAAACCTGAAATTATCAGGTTCTCATCTTTCTCCATTAACATCCCAAAGTGTGAAGTAATTAAAGACGGGAAACCAATAGTCTTGACCCTTACAGAATTTAACCTGCTTAGGCTTTTCTGCTCGAACCCGGGGAAAGTTTTCACTAGAGACCAGCTTCTTGACATAGTCCGAGGAAAAGAGCTTACACCATTTGATCGGGCCATCGATTCCCACATAAGTCATCTAAGACAAAAAATAGAGAATGACCACAGACATCCCTCTTACATAAAAACCATATGGGGAATCGGTTACAAGTTCGAATCTGAAAATGATTAAGCTCAATACTATTTACAGTAAAATTGTCCTCGCTATTTTTATATATATTATAATCATTTCAACCATAATTTTATCTTTCACCGCATTGCTGAGGAAAGCTACCGATGACCCTTCTTTTTATAAAAAAGAGACAAGCCGTGAGATTCAACTTATTGGCCATCTTCTTCAGAAAAAAATCAGAGTTGAAAACGGATCCATAACAAACAGGGATGAGATAGAATCATTTCTTGAAAATATAGCAACAAGAACAAGTTCCGATTTCAGGATCCTTTTATCGAATGGGAATGTTCTTCTCACAGTATTTGCCGACAAATCGCACTCCATACCTTTCTCTGAAGAAAACATCACCACACTCATTGATGAGATAAACAGCTCAGGCTCTGCACGCAGATATTTAATGAAACCAAAAGGAGAAATACTCTTTTCTACTATTTTAACATCGCAGAATGAAAATATAATTTTACTCCAGGGAAAACATCAGGCCTATTATCCTGAGGAAAGAAAATATTTTGTCTGGGCAATGCTGATAACATCCATATTGGTATTGACCCTCATGGCATTTCCCATATCCAGGAATATAACCAATCCAATAAAAGAAATAATAGGGGCATCGCAAAAAATTGCAGACGGCGAATTCGGTTATACTGTCAATGTTAAATCGGGAGATGAAATAGGAGTGCTTGCCAGTAATTTCAATGTAATGTCGGAAAAACTTGCAAAACTCTACCAGCACAGACGAGAGCTTGTCGCAGATATCTCTCATGAACTCCGTTCCCCTCTTACCAGGATACAGACTGAAGCAGAGATCCTGATCGATAAAAAACTTGACCGCGAAAAGACCGAAAAATACTTAAACGACATCTCTGAAGAAGTGAAAAGCATGGATAATCTTATTCGTGATCTGCTTGATTTTTCAAAAATGGACCTGGGACAGTGTGAATTCGATTTCCAGACAATCGACCTTGCATCTGTAATAGAGGCATCAACTGATAAATTCGAAACTATAGCAAAGCAGAAGGACATCAGGATTGGATTCAGCCAAAAACCATCAACATCACTCTATATAAAAGCGGATGAACCAAAAATCAGACAGGTATTGTCGAACATTATTTCAAATGCCATACGTCACACCGAACAGAACGGGAATATTTTCATCAGTGTTGAAACAGATGGAGCTAATGCAAAAGTTACAGTAAAAGATACAGGGCATGGAATTCCTGCTGAAGACCTGCCGAGAATATTTGAACGTTTCTACAGAGTTGACAAGTCAAGAAGCAGAGACTCCGGAGGAAGCGGACTGGGCCTTGCAATCTCAAAAAAAATAATAGAATTTCATAAAGGCAGAATATGGGCAGAAAGTTCTCTCGTTAATGGAACATCAATTATTTTTACCATACCATTGATATAACTTACAGCGGAATAAAACAACACGGGACACAGCGCTTTTCTCTGAGTTCTCTGTGGTTAATTTTTATTCAAAGAAAATCATTTAAGGCATTCCTTAATAGCTTCCGGTATATACTCTATTATATCCCGTGCAATCAAAGAAATCTCCCCTGTTGCAGAAGCAGCCATATCACCCGCAAGTCCGTGGATATATGTACCGGCATATGCTGCATCTCCAGGCTCTATCTTCTGTGAAATGAGACCGGCTATAACACCAGTAAGCACATCTCCGCTCCCTCCTGAAGCCATGCCGGGATTTCCGGTTGGATTAATATAAGCAAACCTTCCGCATTTTGAGATAATGGAATTTTTCCCCTTTAGCACCACAGTAACATTATATTTGGAAGCTACTTCATTGCAGATTTCTAATCTTCTTGCCTGAACCTCTGATGACTGGATACCGGCCAGACGAGCCATCTCTCCGGGATGTGGCGTAATGACAATCTCTGCCTTTGTGTTTTTTAATATTTCAGGATTTTTTGCAACAAGGTTAATCGCATCTGCATCTAACACAACCGGAATATCTACTGATGAAAGTATAGAGGATAGAAATTCCAGCGTCTCATTATTAGTTCCTATCCCAGGGCCTATCGCTATAACGCTTTTGTTTTTTGCAAATTGCAGAAACTGTTTAACACCTTTGGGAGATAAGGTTCCATCTTCGGTTTCAGGAAGCGAAAGTGACATAGCTTCAAGAAGTCCGCATTCCATTACCATGTCAAGACTCTGTGGTACAACAACCGTTACCAGCCCGGCACCGCTCCGAAGTGCTGCATTGGCCGCCATGATCACTGCACCGCTCTTTCCCGGTGAGCCGCCCACTATTAGCAGATGGCCAAAATCCCCCTTATGTGCATCTCTTTGTCTTACGGGAATGAGTGATGCCACATCTTCCTTTTCAATAAGATTTATATTAAAGCTAGTACCCTTTACAACTTCATCAGGTATACCTATATCTGCAATCTCAAGATGTCCGTAAAGTGAGGCCGCCGGATAAACAATGGAAGATACTTTGGGCAAACCTAAGGTCACTGTCATAAAAGCATGTACAGCCGGTTCGAAAACCTCACCTGAATCGGATGACAGCCCTGAAGGAACATCAATTGATACAACCTTTGCGGAAGTTCTATTAATAAGCTCTATGACTTCACCATAAAATCCCTTTACCGGCCCGTTTATGCCTGTCCCGAATATGGCATCAATTATAATATCCGCTTCCTCTAAATTGCCGAGGCTCTTTCCAATCAGGTCTTTCGAATTCTTTAACTCGGCAACCCTGATTTCTTCAGTTCTTGCTCGTCTATAATTTTCAAGTGCATCGCCTTTAAGTTCTTTTTCATCTGCAAGGAGAAAAATCTGGAGAGAAGGGCATTCTTTGGAAAGTAAACGGGCGACTACCATGCCATCACCGCCATTATTACCTTTGCCGCATACAACAACAATATTCTTATCGTGTAGTGGTCCCAGATACTTCCTGACAGCATGTGCAACTCCCTGCCCTGCATTTTCCATCAATGTAATCCCGGGAATTCCTCTCTCATCGATAGTGATCCTGTCAATCTCACGCATCTGACTGCCTGTGGCAACCGGCATAGTCATAAGCCTCTCCTCATTTAATTACAGCTATTGCATCTATCTCTACAAGGCTTCCTTTGGGAAGATTAGAAACCTCTACGGTAGCTCTTGCCGGAGGGTCTATTTCAAAGAATTTTCCATAGACCCCGTTGAATTTCTCGAAATTTTTAAGATCATTCAAATAGACAGTTGTCTTTACAACATCAAAAAGGCCAAGGCCTGAATAAATGAGGATATTCTCTATATTTTTTAGGACTCTTTCAGTCTGCTCCTCTATTCCACCGGAGACTATCGATCCTGTGCCTGGATCAATCGGTATCTGGCCTGAGATAAAAAGGAATCCGCCCGCTGTTACAGCCTGCGAATATGGTCCTATTGCTGCCGGAGCATCCTGACATTTAATAATTCTTAATTTACTCACTTTTTAAACCCTCCGTATTGATTGAACTCTCAGAAATCCCTGCCCTTTCAACATCAACAACACCATCCAAATCTTTTATTGTCAGCAATGCCTTGTTCAATTGTTTCACATTCTTTACTTCGATCACAAAAGTCATTACAGCATTGCCATGTTCAATGGTAGTAACATTTGCGGAAACTATATTTATATTATTTCCTGAAATTATTGCAGTTACCTTTGCCAGTAACCCTTTTTTGTTCTGAGAAGTTACACAAACCTTGACCGGACG
This sequence comes from Candidatus Schekmanbacteria bacterium, assembly GCA_016219965.1. Classification (NCBI taxonomy): domain Bacteria; phylum Candidatus Schekmaniibacteriota; species Candidatus Schekmanbacteria bacterium. Next base: position 308,901 of record JACRJM010000004.1, on the reverse strand, counting down.
TGTAGTTTCAATCTTAAGGTCCCACTCTACATTTATTCTCCGAGCTGGATCTATATCTATTTTGTTTAACAGGGCACAGTCATCTTTGTGTACTGTCACTCCTCTTCCTCTTGTAATGAAACCCTTTATATTATCACCCGGAACCGGACTGCAGCACTTTGCAAATCTTATTAGAATATTGTCAATTTCCTTGATCTTTATTCCTGCAGAGTCATCCTTCCTGATAATTTTTTTTATCTTGTCCTTGAACTTTTCGTAGCTGGATTCTTCATCGCCTGCCGCCTTATCAATTTTCGCATCAGGAAGAAGCTTCTGCACAAAGGCATTAGGAGATATTTTTCCATAGCCGGCCGCAATGAACAAATTTTCAGGTTTTGTATATCCTACGCTGCTGCAGGCCTTTTTGAAATCATCAGTATCAACTGCTTTGGAGAGACTGACATCATACTTCTTCAATTCCTTTTCAATAAGCGTCCTGCCAAGGTTCAAGCTCCTTCCTGACTCTTCCTCTCTCAGGAAAACCTTGATCTTGTTCTGCGCCCTCGATGTAATGACAAAATTGAGCCAGTCTTTGCTTGGATAGCGGTTTTGTGCAGTAAGTATTTCGACTGTGTCTCCGCTCTTCATCTGGTATTTTAAGGGAACAATCTTTCCATTCACCCTTGCACCGGTACATCTATGGCCTACATCGGTATGGATGGAATAAGCGAAATCAACCACTGTCGCTCCTCTTGGAAAACATTTAACCTCTCCCTTAGGAGTGAACACATAGACCTCTTCCGTAAAAAGCTCCTGTTTCAGGCTTTCCATAAATTCCTTCGGATCTTTAAGATCCCTTTGCCAGTTCAGGATCTGCTGAAGCCAGTTGAATTCGTCTCCTTTAACTTCTGCAATGTTTTTCCCTTCCTTGTATCCCCAGTGAGCCGCAATTCCTCTTTCAGCCACTTCATGCATCTGATCAGTCCGGATCTGTATCTCTATTCTGTTTCCGCTCGGTCCCATGACTGTAGTGTGAAGCGACTGATACATATTCGGTTTTGGCATGGCTATGTAATCTTTGAACCTTCCCGGGATCGGGGTCCAGAGGGAGTGAACTACTCCGAGTGCTGCATAACAATCCTTGATTGATTTGGTAATTACCCTGAACGCCATGAGGTCATAAACTTCATCAAAGCTTATGTGTCTGCGCTGCATTTTCTGGTAAATGCTGTAGAGATGCTTGGGTCTTCCTTCAACCCGCAGGATAAGGCCGGCATTGCTGAGATGATTATAAATAATATCTCTTACTTCTTCTATATACTTTAACCGTTCCCTTCTTTTCTTCCTTACATTTTTGGCAAGTTCATAATAAAGATCAGGCTTAAGGTATCTAAGCGATTCATCTTCAAGTTCCCATTTCATCCATCCTATACCAAGCCTGTTGGCAATCGGTGCGTATATCTCAAGAGTTTCCTGTGCAATAAGCTTTCGTTTTGTTTCAGAGAGGTACTGCAATGTTCTGATGTTGTGCAGTCTGTCTGCAAGTTTAATCAAAACAACACGAATATCCTTCGCCATGGCAATAATCATCTTCCTGAAATTCTCACTCTGCCGCTCCTCAAAGGACTTGTATTCAATCTGTCCTATCTTGGTAACTCCATCAACGAGCAGCGCAACTGTCTGGTTAAACATTGCCGTTATCTCTTCGAGTGTAACCGGTGTATTTTCTATGGTATCGTGGAGAATGCCTGCCGCAACCGTATCCATATCCATTCTGAGATCGGTAAGTATTGATGCTACTTCAAGAGGGTGAGAAAGATAGGGCTCTCCAGAGGCACGCAACTGGTCTCTGTGTGCTTTAGCTGCAAACACATATGCCTTCCGTACTATGGTTTCATCCATTTCCGGTATATATGTGTTCATCTTCTCTATAAGGTCTTCACATCTAATCATAACTAACCTTTAAAACTTTTATCCCTGAGTTATCAATAAAATTAATTATCCCTATCTGGGAGAAAATGTCACCATCTGCGAGAATAACATGAGTCGCGTCAGCAGGGAACTGTTTAAATGTAGGATCAACCGCAATCCATTTACCGATATAAACCTCACACCATGCATGATACATAAATCCGCTTCCCTCTTCAGGATAAACAATCCCGGTAACAATCCTGCATGGAACAGATCCTGCACGCATTATTGCAGAAAATAGATTTGCATTTGACTGACATTCACCCTCTCCGCTCTTTAAGGTATCAAGTGCCGTAAAATTTTCAGTCATGCTCGTTCCTATGTTGTCCTTTTGCCATTCAAGACCAGACCGGATAAATCTTACTGAATCATTGCCGGATTTTCCTAAAATGTCAGCTGCTATTTTTTTTATTTTTTCATTGTCGCTTTGGATGAACTGGGTCGGTTTCAAATACTGCTGATAAAAAGTTATTGGAAGCACAAGAGTCTTAAAAGTTCCAACTTTAGGTTTCACTATTTCAACTGTTACTGATTTTTTACCCCCTGATCCTGATTCATATTCTTCGGAAGAAACGGTCTGATAATCCCTTTCCGGAATCTTTGCTTTGTTTCCGAGACCGCAGAATTGGATTTTAATGGTATTTGTCCTTGAAGGTTCCTCTATTTCCTTATCTGTCTTGACCTGGGCAAGCTTAAGAAACTGACCGGCATGCATTGTTGAGTCAAGTCGTTTGGCGTTATTTTCATTGTCAGCTATAAGCTCGAATCCTTCAAAAGACTCTTCCTTGATTATATCTCCATTTGCGCTAACCCATGATGTTGATTTAAATCCACCTATCTCTTCATATACCGGAAAGACCTTCAGTTTCTTTCCGGAAATCTCAATTTCACCTTCATCACCAACGCGGACACTCATGGCAGCTATCTTTTTCATTGGCTGGAAATAGACATTCCCATCATATTTTGTCCCCGGTTTTATTCCTTCCCTGATAGACTTAATTTTAAAAGAAACAGAGGAGAAAAGCGGTCCACTGATATCTTCTCTGCTAACTTCAGTTTTGCCGCCGGTTTCAATGACGGTCTGCATTGTTTTTCCGTCAACACTCCCTGTCAATGAAATGCGATTTGCACCGGCATTTAAAACATACGTAAAACCGGTAAGATTATAATTATTATCCATATATACTTGTTCGCTTATTGATGTCTGCTGTGAAATCCCGGGCTCAGTCTGCATACTCACTACTCCATAAGATTTACACATATAACCTCCTGACATCCGGGCTCCAATGCTGTGAAGATACCCTAGTTTATTCCCCTTGAAATAAAATCCAAACCACTGATCTGAAAAGATTTTTAGATCTGACGATTGTTCATTATGTTCTGACTTGGTTTGAATTGGCTCTACACTTTCATTGTTGCTTCCTTTGCTGCATGAAAGAATAAAAACGCATGTCACCATTAAAAGAAGAATCTTTTTATATATCAGCAAGTTTTTCATTTCAGCCTATTTTAAATTCTAATTTAAAAAGAGGTATTTTCAAGATAAACATGCTTTGGCTCATATTGACAAGTGGTAACTTTTAATTGTACTTTTAAATCAGGAGACATTATGGACCATCATTATAAAGATATGGTTGAAATATTTAATACGACTGAAGAGAGTGAATTTTTAGTACTAAAGTCCTTGCTCGAAAGTGAAGGGATAAGTCTCGAATGTCAGTCAAACAAGGTCCCTCAATTCCCTGTAAATATTGACGGGCTGGGGTTAATAAGGATTTTTGTAAAAAAAGAAGATGCCGTACGTGCCAGGAATATACTGAAAGCAGAATTCAATAAGAAACTCAGCAAGAACGATTGAAACATCAAAATAATGGAGAATTTCTGAAAAATTTATTTATTGACAGACCATATGCTATACAATACTATTGTGTTACTTTATTATTAAGAGCGGAGAGTTAGAATGCCTGTAAAAAAGAAGAAAAAAGTAGTGAAAAAACCAAAGGTGATTGTAAAAGAAAAGAAACAATCCCTTGATAAGTACTCTGAAATAAAGAAGATACTCGAATTGAGAAAGTCTGAAATTTTGAAAGATGTAGAAGGAGCATTCAGTTCAAGTCTTCATTCTGAAACAGAGGCATACCCTGATTTAACAGACCTCGCTAGCGCAGAATCAGACCGGAATTTTACAATCAGGATAAGAGAGAGAGAAAGAAATCTTCTCAAAAAAATAGACCAGGCATTGGAACAAATAAGAAATGGAAATTTCGGGATCTGTGAAGGCTGCGGTGAGGAAATTGGTATAAAACGTCTTATGGCAAGGCCTGTAGCAACGCTCTGTATTAAGTGTAAGACAGAAGCTGAAAGAGAAGAAAAGGCAAGAAACCTCTGATAACTAACTTTCGTTCGCCGGTAATAGTATATGGATACAGAAATCCTTAAAACCATTCAAATTACCATTCCGCTCTGGCAAATATCTCTTTTTCTTCTTTTAGCCGCTATTTTAATGCTCATGGGGCACAAAAAAATAGCTCTTGCGGCATGCTATGCCTTTTCACTTTACTGGATATTCGGACTGAACAGACCGGAACTTCTGAAGCAATTTTCCAACTCGACCTTACTCATGGGAATTTATCTTGCAGCAGGAATAATTGTCGTATTCCTGTTGCTTATAACTTTCCTTATTAAAGAGTAAGAAGTATAAAATCCATTAGTTTTCCTGAAATATCAGACAACATCTCTTAGGTTAACTAATTCCTCTCGGGCCGGGAACTTCAAAATATTTGATAGTTGACTGGCATTGCCTATGACGATCTTTTTTCTGACGACCAGGTTCATGCACCCGTAAGGTGCAAAATAATCATTGAGCTTTTCCATAAACCGCTTACCTTCATCCTCCTCAAAAAGCCAGAAGATGAGATTAATAAAATTAGTTATCTTTTTCTTTTTTATAACAGCATACTCTACAAGCGGATTCCTGTCGTCCTCGTATGTGTCTGTGATTTCATTATACTTCAATTTACCGGCAATTTTTTTAAACTGCGATATTATCTGATCACGTTTTTCAAGTTGAAGATCAGGAAAGTCAAACGTTAGTTGTCTTGCTATTTCTTCTTCCTGAACAGATATGGAAACTACACTCATCATTACAAACTCGCCGGCTACCTCATATTTACTAAGCGCTGTGATATTTCCATGCGAACGTTTAATTGCAAAAGAGTTCTGATTATCCCTTGCATTGAAAAAAACTGTTTTAACCGGTTCACTCAAAGGAACCTCAGAAGCTAACGTTTCATGCTGTATATAAAGCTCGACCACATTGTGATTTGAATGCATATTAATTATAGAAGTCCTGTCGTTCTGGCAAATTTCAATATATTGACCTGATTGGAGCGCAGTCTCATACTGGGGGCAGGAATCAAATGGCGTAAATGCGAATATTTCATTACAATCAGCACATCGGAACAAGCGTATCATCTGGTATAAATTTTTATTGTTATATTTTTTATAATTTTATGTCATTATTTTACCCGTAGTCAACAAAAACAGTTTTAAAATTTAAAACTAGAAAAACTTGGTTTGAAAATGGCCATAAAATTCCGCAAAGGATATCAGCAGAAACTTGCTACGAGAACGATATTAGTTTTTGTAGTAAGTGTAATAATTATATACTTCATAGCCGGATATCTCTTTTATTACATAAATCTTAATGAGCTTGATAAGGACTTCGGTAAAAAACTTATAAGAGTTGCTGATGCAGCATCAGAGGAGATAACCCCGTACAGCATTAAATTATTAAGTCAGGCTTCACTTTCTGAAGCTGACAACAACAGGCTTGTTAAGAGACTGACACCAGTCATGAAATCCGGCGATATTGAAGACATCACAATATTAAATATAAAGCAGGTAACAGTTTTTGACCTTATACATCCTGAAATGTCTGGCGCGAGAAATCCCAATACTTATGCATACAGGGAAGAGATAGAAAAAGCATTTAAAGGCATAGCTTCCTATTCCCCATTGTACAGAGGACAGGATGGACATCTTTATAAATCAGCTTTCCATCCTTTAACAAGCGAAAAGGGGGAAGTAGAATTCGTTATAGCTGTTGATGCCAACCCGCAGTTTCTGCAGCTTATTGATGATATTCTTAAATGGATAGCCATTTCAGGTGCTGCAAGTTTATGTGTAACAGTGTTCCTGAGCCTGCTGTTTGCCAACACTGTTGTAAAAAAAGTCAGGAAACTTGAGCAGGTTGCTACTCAGATTAAAGACGGCAATTTTAATGTCTCAATAGACTCGAAAGGCGACGACGAAATAGACCAGCTTGCTGAAACATTTAACCACATGATTAGTTCAATAAGTAAAAAGATTGAACATAATGCAAGGCTTGCAGCTATTGGTGAAATGTCTGCGGGTATTGCGCATGAAATCAGAAACCCGCTCGGGAGCATCCAGATTTACATGGATATCCTGAGAAAAAAGCTCGAAAGCAACAAATCTGATTCTGAAATTTGTGACAGGGTTTCAAAAGAAATAGAGACGCTAAACAATTTCATAACAGAGTTTCTTGTTTTTTCCAGACCTCCTTCTCTGGATTTGAGGAAACATCCGGTACACTCACTTATAGACGAAGTAACATCGCAGCTGCCAATTTCTCCTGAAAAAGACAAAATAGAAATCATAAAAGAATATACTGAAGAGGAAGCGATTATAAACATTGATAGAGATCAGATAAAAAGAGCATTGTTTAACGTATTCATAAATTCCATTCAGGCAATGAAGGGTAAAGGAACAATAACAATTCAGACGGGACGTTTAAATGGAGCTTTGGAACCATTTAATGAGGCTGATGGTAATGGTCAGGAAGAGGATAGCAACTTTTTTTGTATTAAAATAAGAGATAACGGCCCGGGCATTGATGAAAAAAACATAAATAAAGTCTTTGATCCTTTTTTCAGCACAAAGAATGGAGGAACCGGGCTTGGTCTTTCAATTACTCAAAAGATAATTAAAGAACATAACGGAGAAATAAAAATATTCTCCGCAGGTACTGGCACGGAAATTGCTATGTATTTGCCTATATGGTAGATAATTAAATTATGAGCTTACAAAATACAATACTTTTGGTCGACGATAATAAAAGCTTCAGGGAAGGACTGTCCATCTCACTGAAAGATGAGGGATATTCAATTCAGGAAGCTGAAAGCGGCACGTCTGCACTAGAGATACTTAAAAACAAGCGGCCGGATATTGTAGTAGCTGATATCAGAATGCCTGAAATGGATGGCATCGAACTGCTCAAAAAGATGAAGGAACTTGAAGTTGACTCTCCCGTGATAATAATGACTGCCCATGCCTCAATTGATGTTGCAGTAGAGGCAATGAGGCAGGGAGCATTTGATTTTATAGAAAAACCTTTCCGTGCAAAAGACCTTGAGCTAAAGATTAAAAAAGGGCTGGAAAAGCTCTCCCTGCTGAAGGAAGTCAAGAGACTCTCAAGGGAAAATGAGTACCTCAAGATGGAGGCAAAAAGCCGTTACAATACTGATGAGATAATAGGGAATAGCGAGAAAATGCAGGTTGTTTATGCTCTCCTGGAAAAAGTCTCATCCAGCAACTCGAACGTGCTTATATTAGGGGAAAGCGGAACTGGAAAGGAACTTGCGGCAAGAGCTATTCATTACAAGAGCAGCCGCAGTACAAAACCTTTTATAAAAATAAACTGCAGCGTCTATCCTGAAGGCCTTCTTGAAAGCGAACTTTTTGGACATGAGAAAGGATCATTTTCCGGGGCATTGAAATCAAGGATAGGAAGATTCGAGATGGCGGACGGAGGAACAATCTTTATCGACGAGATAGGAGATGTAACACCACAGGTTCAGATTAAGCTTCTTCGTGTTCTTCAGGAAAAAGAGTTTGAAAGGATAGGAGACAATAAAACCCGCCATGTTGATGTTAGGATAATAGCTGCTACAAATAAAAACATCGAAGAATTAATAAAAAAGGGGGAATTTCGTGAGGATCTTTATTACAGGCTTAACGTTATTTCAATTCATCTGCCGCCGTTGAGGGAAAGGAGGGAGGATATCCCTCTTCTCGTAAATCATTTTATTGAAAAATGTCAGGGAGAAAACGGACCGGCAAGAAAAAATAAAATCATCTCTATTTCTCCGGAAGCTCTAGAAGAATTAAAAAAATATAGCTGGCCCGGCAATATCAGAGAGCTTGAAAATGTTATTGAAAGAGCAATTGTCATGGCTGAAGGGTCAGTTATCGAAATCCACGACCTGCCTCTGGGAATTAAGTTATCTTCTTTAACAGCACCTCCATATAGCAAAACAGATGACTCCAGCCTTACAGACGCCATAGAAGGTTATGAAAAAGAGCTGATAGGAAAAGCATTCAGCAGCTGTAATGGGGGAATTTCCAAAACTGCAGATGTGCTTGGTGTGGAGCGTAATGCGCTCCGGTATAAACTGAAAAAATATGGATTCATCATGCTCTTCATTGCCGCACTTACCTTCTTATTCCCTGTAAAAGTTCTATATGCCGGCAACGTTGATATTAAAAATAAATTAGATATCCTGTGGAGTAAAATATCAGAAGCAAAGGTGAATATTGGTAATATTGAAAAAACACAAATCGGAATAGAGAACAAGTCAGTTGCAATCTCTGAAAATATAGAAATAATCAAAAGAAACTCCCCTGGAATAAAGTTTACAGCGGGAAGCAAACTCGATCCTCTTTTAAATGAAATAAACTCATTGTCAAAGGAATACTCATCCCTCCAGAAAAGGAAATCTACAGTCAGGAAAAATATTATCTCCTATGCCCATGAATTTCAAAGTCTTGGGAATATTCGTTTGAAGGAACTGACTGTAGAATTTGAGAATCTAGAAAACCTGGAGGACCCAAATATCAGAAAGAAAACTCTCATCGAAATTCTGACACTTGAAAAGCAGATAAGTGAAACAGGTAGTCTTATCGCAGACAAAGTTGCCAAAAAAGACTCTGAAGACATTAATATAAGCATAAAAATGTCAGATGATGAAAACGACATTGATGAAATCACTGAAGATCTGGAATATCTTGATGATAACATCAATGTTCTGTTAAAATCCTTACAAAATCTTCATAATGAACTTGATTATTTATACACAGCCAAAGACGCCAAGATAAGGATGCTGGGAATAATAAAAAAATTACAGGCTGGTGACCGTTTCAGCCCGACTGAATCGATAAATGCATCTAATATACAGAATGACATCGATGAAATTGACATGCATATAAACGGAATAAAAAAAAGTATTTCAGGTTATGAGCATCAGTTAGCTGAATTGAAAACAATATCGATCAAATTGAATTCGCGTATCACGAACCTTACGGGACCAAAGACTGAAACCCATAGCGAGAGCGACTTTACTAACAACCCTCATAACAAGCAGAATGTCCGCTAAATAAGACAATAATATGGCCAAAAATCATTTAATAATCCTGTCCCTATTTTTGCTTTTTCCTATTTTCGCTTATGCAGATGAAGCTGATAATTTCAGATTTTATGGGGATGCATCTTTAGAATTTGCATATGACTCCAATATTGAAGGAGCAACGGATCATTCGATACCCGGAGAAACAAATAATAACCTTGAAGATTTTCTGACAGTTACTGATTTAAACTTTGGAATCATTAAAAGTTTCAGCAGCAAAATAAACTTAAATGCATCATTTTCTGAAATAGAAAAATTTTATTCTGATGAATATCTAGAAAATTCAAACCGTCATATAGGCGAAATAGATTTGAATATCCCTATCTCGAAATCCCTGAAACTTACACTCAATGACCGCGCCATGTTTCACAGTCAACCCAAGGAAGATCTTCACGATTTTTTCGCGAATTTTGCAACATCTTCCCTTAGTTATGACATAAACAGGGAGATTACCGTGTCTGCCGGTTATCTGAACCGCTTTAAGAAATATCCAAACAATAAAAAATGGAATTTTACGCGCGACTCCTTTTTTCTGCAGACAAGATACCAGTTTTCCCAGTCCTTCTGGGTCACCGGGACATACGAAGGCTCTCTTTACCGCGGCAACAACAATCTTTTCTTTGAACGCGAGGAACAAAATGAGCTTGAAAAAGAGGAAATATCACTGTTCAAGGGGAAAACCTCAAAAGGACATGAACATCAGATCATCTTAACTGTAAACAAAATATTAGAGAAGGGAAGTCTTGTTAACTTTAAATATCGTTTCGTTTCAAATTCCGTTAATGACATTACCAATGTGCTTGAAGACAGGGAGCTTGCTGAATTCGAAGGCATATTAGCGTATGAAAACGATGAACAGGATTTCAATTATACACTTAACGAAGCAACACTTATTCTTTCTATCCCTCTTCCGGAAAAGCTGACCCTTGACGTCATTATGCTTTATCAGTTCCAGAATTTCGACGGCGATGCTTTTGGAGAAGAAGTTAGTCGTACAAGAAGGCTTGACAGACTTGCCGTAGCCGACATATCTCTTTCCTATAATCTGATGGATAACCTGGCCATTGCACTCCGTCAGGCATTTATTAATAACGAGTCCAATTATCCAGAGAAAGAGTATTCCAGAAACTACACTTCAGTGAATTTCAAATATTCGTTCTGAAAAAGTTTTTTCATTTAGAAAATAATTTTTCTTCAATAAGTTTCTCCTGATTTTCTCAGTCAAAATTATCAGCTTAATTAATCCCTTTATTTTCATGCCATTATGGCATCACTTTATAAATCCTCACAGGTGGTATGGTTCTTGCTCTAATGCAACTTAATAAAATCTTAAAGATTATTAGAAAGATTTAAAACTGGTACGCAGGAATGAAACAAGGATGTTTAAGAAGTGACCTTTAACAGAAAGGGCAAAATTATGAAAAGAAAATTAGTAGAATGTGTTGTGTTTGCATTTATACAATTGGTATTGACCACAGGGTTTTCAGTCATCCTTACAAATTTATGGAAAGCCTATTATCCCAAAAATAATGTGCAACACCAGCGTGTTGAGAAAAGGCATCCAAAAGAATCTAATACTTTCGCATCCGGAAGCAATGAAACTGTTATTTCAAGTACTGGTCTTAAGAAACCAACAAGATTAAGCAAAACCAAAGAGGATTTCCCATTAATTAAATATGTAGCAGGGCTGTTTTCGCAAAAAAAAGTTCCCACATCTCACGAGAGTATAGTTGCACTTTCCTTTTATTGCACTGATTGCCACAGGAAATCATCAGATAACGCAACATCACAATTAAATACTTATTATTATGATGTTTCATCTTCAGAGGAAAACTCAATTGATAACAATGGCTAGAAAATGCCTTCAGATTATATAATGAATGAAAAAAATTTTTCATATGAAAATTTTTTTTCACACATGAAACACCCCGATAAATGTATCCTTATTAGTCAATGAATAAATATTAAATTATTTCAAATAGATCTCATAACCTACTCTTAAATCTTAAGCTGGCATGATAATTGCTAATGATGACTATATAGGTAAACTTTCATGATAACTAAAAAAAATAAACTCGGGATTGGCAACTTCCTAAATATTAAAATAAAGGATCACTACCCCCCAACCGGTGATCAGGTAGTTGCCTTCCCGAGTGTTGTTACTGACAACAGAAATCTGAAACACAAATTTGGGGTAAATAAGTCGCATGGGGGTAGAGAGAAACAATAACCTTTATTTTGGAGATTGGAAATGGACACTAAGAAAAGAAACATTTTGGGAGCTTTAGCGGTCGTTCTATTATTAGTAGCAGCAATTACTCTTACGCCACTTATCATGAACAAAGTATCAGCTAAATGCGACAAAGGGATCACTACCGGTAAAACTCTTTTTCAGGCAAACTGCTCTAGCTGCCATACAAGTTTGAAGCAAATCAGAGGTGAAAGCAAAGGGGAATTCACTAAAACCGTACTCAATGGTTCAACTGAAGGAGCCGGTGAGAGTTCCGGTGAAGCTGGAGAAGCAGGAGAAAGTGCAGGTGCAGATATAAGCGGCTCAATGCCTTCTTTTAAAGGAGTGCTTACCAGACAGCAGATAGCGAAGATATGGATGTATGTCAAAAATCCTAAAAAGGCATGTTCTGGCGGTGGCGGCGGCGGACCGGTCGCAAATCCAACTTATGACGCCGACATAAAGTCTATTCTTTCTTCTTACTGCATATCCTGTCACAAAGGTGCATCGCCATCAGCAGGAGTGAAACTCGACACTTATGCAGATGCAGTTGCAAATGCAAGTGCCATGAAAACCGCTGTTGACGCAGGCACAATGCCGCCAAGCGGATCTTTAGCAGCTGATCTTGTAACAACTATAGATAACTGGGTAAACAACGGGACACCGCAGAACTAAGCATCATAATTTAAAATAAACACTAACAGGGGGGAGAAACAATCTTCTCCCCCCATTCTTCTTTCTTACAATTTGAAATACTAAAATTTATTTTGTAGATGAAAGAAAAAATGAGAATAACGCTACCAACTACGTTTGAGAAAAGCTATGCTGACAGCATAGCAGAGATAAACAGCAAACGTGACAGGGAAGACAACCAAATAGCCGAATTTTACGGCAGCATGCAGACATCTGTATTAGGCTCAGCAAGACCTTCCAAGTACCTTCCCTCCCCTTCATACATAGAGCTGAAAAAACATATAGAGTATATTGAAAGCCTTGGGATTGAGTTCAGCTATCTTGCAAACGCTCCATGTCTGGGAAATATAGAATACTCCGGTAATGGACGTCTTGAGATAGAAAGCTTTCTTTCAAGACTTTCTGATGCCGGCGTAAAACAAATGGTCATCACCATTCCATATCTTATGGAGATAGTCAGGGAAAAGTTTCCCCACATAAAAATTGCTGCATCATCCATCTGCTACATATCCAATTTAAAAATTGCAAAACGTTTCGAAGAGCTTGGGATTGAAAGGATAGTCATAGACCCAGATAAGAACAGAGATTTTAAAACACTAAATAAAATCTGCTCATCCGTATCATCTGAAATTGAGGTCATAGCGAACCATACCTGTATTCACCATTGCTCATACGAATATTATCATTACAGTAACACCGGACATGGGAGTCAGAAGTTCAATGGTGAAGCAGAAAAACCATACAACCAGTATAATCTATTAGCATGCACGCTGAAAAAACTTGAATCACCCTGGGAATTCCTTGCATCTCCGTGGATAAGGCCTGAAGATACTGATTTTCTTGCAGACGCAGGTGTTAAATGGATCAAACTTGCGGGGAGGGGTTCATCACCGGAAGCTCTTCTTGAATTAGCCGGAGCTTATGTAAAAAAGGCTTACAAAGGAAATCTCATCCCATTTCTTGGCTGGTGCCACTGGAACAGTTTCAGAAAAACAGAAGAAGGAAATACACTTCCGTCACTTGAGATTAAGCTTGATCCCTTGAAACTTAACGGCTTCATGGACAAATTCCGGAACGGCTACTGCTGCGACGATGGGTGCGATACCTGCGACTATTGTAAAAAAACGGCATTGGAAGCCATAACATATGACTCTGAACTGATAAAGCTGTATGGAGCTGAACTGGCATCAAGGATTGCAACAATCACAAAATCCGTATTTGCAACCGACGCCCATTATAATCAGGAAGAAAGAATTCCAAAGCTAAAGGTAATCAAATAAAACGGCATGGCAAAAACATTTTTCATAACAGGGGCAACAGGACTTCTTGGCAGCAGCATAGCACAAAGGCTGCTCAGGGATTCCAACCGCATCATATTCCTTGCAAGAAGCAAAGATAAAATAAGCGCATATGACAGGATAATTGATGCTATCAGTTTCTGGGGGAATAAACCTGATATATCAAGGAACCACAGAATCGATGTCATTGAAGGTGATGTAGATGCAAAAAACTTCGGCCTGAGTAAAAGCGATATCTCATTAGTCAAAGACTCCTCCCCTGCATTGATACACTGCTCGGCATGCACATCCTTTGACGAAAGAAACCGTGAAGCCACTTTTAAAACCAATCTCGAAGGCACTCATAATCTTCTTGAGCTGGCCATTGAGACAAACTGCAGAGAATTAAACTATGTAAGCACTGCATATGTTGCAGGAGATACGGACAGGAGATTTTTTGAGGATGACCTGGACATGTCTCAAAAGTTCAACAATTCATACGAGGAATCAAAATTCGAAGCCGAGAAACTTTTGCGGCATTTTCATAATAAGACAAACATCAGTTTAAACGTCTTCAGACCATCTATAATAATGGGTGACTCTGTTTGCGGAAAAACTTTCAATTTCAACGGACTTTATACTTACATCAGAGCAATATCTGCAATAGGGAAAAAATATTCCTGCAAAGACGGCAAGATCCCTTTGCGTCTTGAATGTAATAAGAATACCGTCAAGAACATCGTTCCCGTAGATTTTGTCTCCAGAGCAGTGTCAGAAATTGTAAAATCAGAAAGCGAAAGAGGATTGCGGACATACCATCTTACGAACCCGAATCCTCCAACACTAGAGCGGCTTAACAGCACACTCCATGAGATACTTGGATTGGCAAAGCTTGACCTGATCTCAGAATCAGGCAATGGGGAAAAATGTCTTTCAAAACGGGAAATGCTCTTAAAGAATTCAATCAGCGCTTACAGACCTTATCTCTTCAACGAACCGGAGCTTGATCTATCGCAGACGAGTTTTATTCTTAAAGAAAAAGGAGTGTTATTCCCTTCCACAGATAAAAAATACTTTTTTCTGATCATAAACTATTTCATGAACACTCTCGGAAAGGAGCTTAATTTGTGCACATCGCTTATAAATAACTTTGAAATAATGATGAACGCTTATATCGGCAAAGAGGTAATCCCCGGGTTATCCTCTCTCACACAGGAATTTGTTCTTACTCTGAAAGATACGTGTAAAAGTTACCGGATAAAGATTGAAAATGGCAGGCTTAAAGCATTTGATTTTAACATACCGGAGAGAACATGTTTCAGGTTCATCACTTCCAGCGCAACATTTGAAAACCTTCTGGAAACAAAAATCCGCCCGCAAGATGCTTTCTTCAAAAAAAAGATAGAGATAGAAGGCTCAGTAATTGAAGCTTTATCGCTTTCCACTGTATTTGAAAAGTTCTTCCAGATATTCAGGGAACAAATGAATGCTGCTTAACTGGCGAAACTGCGAAAAAGATGAATGGTTAAGACACATAATTTCCATCCACTTTAACCATTCTTTCGGCACACCCTACTGGATTAAGAAAGAATCCGAGCTAGGAATAAATGCCGTAAAGGAAATACAATCTGTCGAAGACCTCTACATCCTTGGACAGACACCTGAAGAGGACCTTGCAATCACACCAGTTGAAGAATTCATGCCGAAATATTTTGCGGACAATAAACCCGCTTTTTTCACTGCTGAAAGCGGCGGGACCACAGGCATAATAAAAACCACAGCATACAGAGTTGATGAATTCAGGGCTGCGTTTTCAGATTTTTTCAGGGTTATCGCATTAAGCCGGAATTTCCCCGGCCACCTCAACTGGCTTTTCGCCGGGCCATCGGGTCCGCATATAATATACAGATCTGCGATAGACATGGCTGTAAGTTTTGGATCCATGCAGCCTTTTGCAATTGACTTTGACCCGAGATGGGCAAAAAAACTGCCTCACGGTTCCATGCCATTTGAAAGATACCGGGCGCACATACTGGAACAGGCTCTTCGTGTTA
This sequence comes from Candidatus Schekmanbacteria bacterium, assembly GCA_016219965.1. Classification (NCBI taxonomy): domain Bacteria; phylum Candidatus Schekmaniibacteriota; species Candidatus Schekmanbacteria bacterium. The sequence continues at coordinate 293,210 of JACRJM010000004.1, read as the reverse complement.
TACACATTCAGAACATAGGCATACTCTTCAGCACTCCCGATCTTGCAATAGCCATTGGAGAAGCTATGCATCCCCTCAAGCGAAACCGCATACGGGGAATCCATATCGGAGGACTTCCACTTACTCCGGAATCTTACGAAAAAATAGAAGCTCTATTCCACAATGCTGTTATAATACCTGGTTATGGTAATACACTCTTCGGTCTTACCCTTGAGATAGAACCACATGACAAAGATTACAATGTAGTGTATTATCCTCCCGGACCACGGCTTATAATAGATATATGCGATTTAACAGATAGCCGGAGGATGAAGAAAACAGATTATGGCAAGCGAGGAAGAGTAGTGGCACACAGACTGGATGAAGCTTTTTTCATTCCAAATCTTATTGAAAGAGATTCGGCAGTGCGCATGGACCAGAAAGCAGTATGTACATCGCCGTTGGATGTGCAGGATGGAATACAAAATCCTATGCCTGCAGCTGACTACAGGGAAAACTATATACAGGAAGGATTGTATTAATAATGAAAATCCCGGAAAAAGTATTTAATACTCTTTTTTTTCTGCCAATTGTTATTTTTCTGGCATCGCAGGCTTATGCCGGCGAACCAGTAAAATTCACCTTCACGTCACCGGAAAGCAAAGTAGTATTCGAGGGAAGCTCGACATTTCATGACTTTGACGGCAAAGCATCTGAAATCTCCGGTTTTGCTGAAGGCGACATAGAAAATCTTGAGGATACCTCAAAAGGGACTTTTGAAGTCAAGGTCGTATCAATGACAACAAACCATGAAAAACGCGACAGTAACATGATGGAAGACATGGCGGAGAAATTATTCCCTGTAATTTCATTTAATCTTACGAGGATAGCAATTCTTAAAAAACCTGCTTCCGAAAGCGACCATTATCTTGTGAAAATAAGCGGAGAGCTGGCTATGCATGGAGTAAAAAAAGACATTGCATTTCCTGCGACAATGTCACTCTCCGATAAAGCAATAAACCTTAAAGCCTCCGTACCTCTTTCGCTCAAAGATTTTGACATCAAGCCAAGAACTTTTCTTTTCATGAGTGTGAAAGACCAGATCAAAGTTGATTTTGACCTGACAGGTGTCAGAATCTGATGTTCGATGAAAGAGTAAGCCTGAAAAAAGACTCTCTTGATATTGCCCTTAATATTGATGGAATAATCTCCTACCCGGAAAATGGCAAATGCACCAAATCAGCGTGCATCTTTCCACCTCATCCGAAACTTGGCGGAGATATTGACAACAATGTCGTTAAAGCGATATCAGAATTGCTAGTTTCAAATTCATTTTTCACAGGCCGTTTTAACTACAGGGGAGTTGGCAAGAGCGACATGGAAGTCTCAGGCATCTCATTATACGATTACTGGAGCGCTCTTGATGCACGGGGAGATTTTAGCAGCATAATATCCGATTCACAGTTTACTACCCGTGAAATCATGCGCCTCTCCGGAACTGAATCAGTAGCCATTGCCGGCTACTCCTTTGGCACCATGATTGCAGCAGAGCTTTGCCGGCAGGAATATGTATCTTCATGCGTTCTCATATCCCCTCCTGTTTCCATTTATGATTATTCTTGTCTTTCAGGTTTTAATGGTAAAATTCTTTTTATAGTTGCAGAAAATGACCTTGGTGTCACGAAAGAGGAAACTTTAGCTCTCATGGAAAAACTCGGGCTTAATGGCACATTGGAATTAATCCCCGGTGAAGATCATTTTTACAGAGGGTCTGAGGAAAAAATCTGTGAATTCATCTCAAAGTTCATCTGCTCCTGATATAAGCATAAAAATAGAGCTTGTAAAAAAAACATATGACAGCATAGTTGCACTTGATTCCCTTTCTCTTGATATTCACACCGGAGAGATAATCGGATTACTCGGGCCGAATGGAGCCGGAAAAACCACTCTACTCTCAATCCTTTCAGCCGCGATAAAACCATCAGATGGTTCGGTTCATATTTCAGGAATAGATATACTAAAAAATCCCCGGCAGATTAAATCGCTCATTGGGATAGTACCGCAGGACATATCCCTTTATAATGAACTCACTCCCGATGAAAATATTTATTTCTTCTCACGTATGTACGGAGTAAGTGGAAAGAGCCTCATAGAAAACGCACAGAGGCTGCTCAGATTTGCCGGGTTAGAATCAAGAAAAGATGACCGTATAAAAACCCTTTCAGGCGGGATGAAGAGACGTATCAACTTTGCCTGCGGACTTGTAAATTCTCCAAAGATCCTCCTTCTCGATGAACCCACAGTAGGCATTGACCCGCAGTCAAGGGAGCACATATACGCAATGATAAAAGAGCTTAAAACAAGCGGTGTGACAATATTGCTCGCAACCCATTATATAAGCGAAGCTGAGGCATTGTGCGACCGCATTGCCATAATAGACAAGGGAAAGATATTGATGGTTCACACCATCAATGATTATTTTGAAATGTTCAGAGAAAAACTGGAACTAACGCGAATCGATATGGAAAAAATATTCCTCTATGTAACGGGGAAGGAACTTCGCGACTAATGAAAATCTTTTTCATAATGCTGAAAGAATTCAAACTCCTTTTGCGCGACCGCATGTCAATACTGCTTATGACGGCAGTCCCGATAGTTGTAATATCAGTTGCGGGAATCGCTTTAAGCGGCATTTACGGGAAAACCGGCTCCGGATTTAAAATCTATCTTCCTGTTGTTGACCTTGATAAACGCAAGCTTTCCGGAATGCTTCCTGAGATCCTGAGAAAAAGCGGGATATTCACAGTTGAAATGGTCTCAGAAGATGAAGCATACAGGCTTGTACGTGATACCAATAAAGCTGCTGCCGCCCTCATAATTCCGAAAGATTTTACAAAAAACTGCCTCATGGGAGAAAAGCAGAAGCTCATTCTTCTCACCGACCCTGCCAAGGCAATCGAGATAAGCGCAGTCAAAAGCGCATTAAAAGAATTCGAATCAAGAATTTCACTGACACTTCAGTCAATGAAAAACATAAAATTATCAACGCTTCCTCTTTTGTTTTCTCTTAATCCAGAGCTCACTGCATCAAAATTCAAATCCATGATGGAGAAGGAATATTCAGGTTCACTGGTACTTGAAGAGGAAAACCTGACAGGGATAAAAAAGAACCTCACATCTTTTGATCAAAATGTCCCGGGCTTCAGCATCATGTTCGCCATGTTCGGAATGCTTTATGGCTTCTCGGAAAGCGTATTTAAGGAACGTGATGAAGACAGGACTTTGAGAAGATTTCTTTCGGCTCCGGTAGGAATAACTTCCCTTCTTGCCGGAAAACTTATTGCAAAGATAACAACCGGTTTTTTCCAGATGATGATATTGTTTGCCTTCGGGTACTATGCCTTTGACATGTCGCTCGGCAATTCCCTTGCAGGGATCGTTATAACTGCGCTCGGCATTTCATTCAGCGCAGCATCTATCGGGCTATTTGTTTCCAGCATATCAAATACAAGGGAGCAGGCGCGCTCCATGGGAACACTTGTTATCCTCACCCTTTCAGGTCTCGGCGGATGCTGGTGGCCTCTGTTTATAGAGCCGTCATGGATGCAGAAGCTTTCATATATTGCCATGCCTGCCTGGGGGATGAACTGCTTTTACAACTTCATGCTGCGCGGCAAAGATATAGCCGGCTCTGTTTATTATCTTGCCGGGCTTTATGCATACGGCGCAGTTATTTTGATAGCAGGGCTCGTCATTTTTTCAAGATGGGACGAAAGACGCCTGCTTTAAGTTCTGGACTTTTTGTACCTTTCAAATATATCCTATTTTCCACAATTAATTTCTTTTAAAAGAAAACATTAATGAACACAGAGCAAAAAACTTATGACCTTTCTCTGGTTATCCCTGTCTATAATGAAAGCGATAACATTGAGCCACTTGCAGGCATGATTGATGCAAGCCTTAAAAACACTCCCCTAAACTATGAGGTCATCTTCATTGATGATGGCTCTGATGACGGAAGCTGTGAGATACTGAAGAAGATCTGCAATAGCCGCACTAATTACAAGCTTATAAGATTCAGGAAAAACTTCGGACAGACTGCCGCCATTGCAGCGGGCTTTGATTATGCAACCGGTAAAATAATCATAACTTTAGACAGCGACCTCCAGAACGACCCTAAAGACATCCCGGCGCTTCTTAAAAAAATGGATGAAGGATATGATGTTGTGAGCGGTTGGCGAAGCAAAAGACAGGACAACCCGATTACGCGCAACTTTCCTTCTGCCATTGCAAACTGGATAATAGGGATTGCAACTGGGGTAAAACTCCATGACTACGGATGTACGCTGAAAGCATACAGGCGTGAAATAATAAAAGATGTTTGCCTCTATGGAGAACTTCACCGTTTCATCCCTGCCCTTGCCTCTTTTGAAGGAGCAAGTATCGGAGAGATGCCTGTAAAACACCATGCGCGCATTCATGGAAAAAGTAAATATAACCTGTCGAAGACGTGGCGCGTGCTCCTTGACCTTCTCACAGTGAGTTTCCTGAGGCGCTACCAGACAAGACCTCTTCATATATTCGGAAGGATCGGCTTAACTTCGTTCTTCATAGGTTTTGTGATTTCAGCCTATCTCACGTTCCAGAAACTTATATACCACATACAGCTTGCAAACCGCCCCTTGCTTATTCTTGGCGTCCTGCTTCTGCTTACAGGCATCCAGTTAATAAGCCTTGGCATAGTGGCTGAAATGCAGACAAGGACATACTTTGAATCGCAAAAAAGACCCATCTACAGAATAAAAGAAATAATCGGAAATCAGGATTAACTCTAATCCCTGCTGTTGACTATCATTTACTATTATTGACTATCTCTGCTTCTTCTCTTACTATATTTAAAGATATTAAATTTATAAAATATGAAAACAAATATAAACAGAGCTTATTTTATAATATTTCTTTTTCTCACCACCCTGCTTCCGCAGATAACATATGGAAGCACTGTTGATGTCATAAAAATTGACGGCATAATAAATCCGGTAGCAGCAGATTTCATCGGACAGGCAATAAAGCAGGCATCAAATGACAGCGCAGAATGTCTTGTAATAGAGCTTGATACGCCGGGTGGACTTGTAGAGTCAACAAGGCTCATAATCAAAGACATGATCGCATCGGATGTGCCTGTGGTTGTCTATGTCATGCCGGGAGGTGCAAGGGCAGCCTCAGCCGGCACATTCATAACCATCGCAAGCCATATTGCAGCAATGACCCCGGGAACGCACATCGGCGCCGCACATCCTGTAAACATGCAGGGAGGCGAAGATGAGAAATCCACGATGTTTAAAAAAATAGAAAATGACATGGCAGCTTATATAAAGAGCATGGCAACTCAGAGAGGCAGGAATGCGGAATGGGCTGAAAAGGCCGTAAGGGAAAGCGTTTCAATAACCGCAGAAGAAGCTCTTAAGAACAACATAATTGACCTGATATGCAAGGACACCAAAGAATTACTTGAAAAGATAAACGGCAGAAAAGTTATAATCAAAGAAAAGGAAAGGATACTAAATACAACCGGAGCTTCAATCACTCGTATTGAGATGAGCTTCCAGCAGAAATTCTTCAACGTAATATCAGACCCGAATATCGCATACATTCTTTTTCTTGTAGGTCTTGTGGGAATATACTTCGAGCTTCAAAGTCCGGGGCTGATATTCCCGGGAATAGCCGGGGTCATATCTCTTATCCTCGCATTCTTTGGTATGCAGACACTTCCCATTAATTACGCAGGGCTTGCGCTAATCATATTTGGAATTTTTCTTTTTATTATAGAACTATATGTCCCAAGCTACGGGCTTCTTACAACAGGAGGCGTGATCTCATTTGTCCTCGGCTCTATGATGCTTATTGACACCCCCTATCCATTCCTCAGGATATCATTAGGTGTTATAATTCCTGTAGCCCTTGCCATAGCGGCGATATTCTTTTTTGTGGTCGGTGCCGTTATAAGAGCGCACAGGGCTCCTGTAAAGACAGGCTACGAAGGGCTTATCGGAGAACATGGAACAGCAGATACTGACATACTGGAACATGGCAAGATATTAGTTCATGGCGAGATATGGGATGCGGAAAGTGATGAGCCAATAAAAAAAGGAGACGAGATCGAGGTTACCGGAAGTGCCGGAAGTGAAAGAATGGTCCTTAAAGTAAGGAAAAAATCATAACTCAGGAGGTGTCGTTATGTTGGCTAATATACCGGGCATAGGCATATTTTTTATAATCGTAATTCTCTACTTTCTCATGGCAATCAAGGTATTGAAGGAATATGAGAGGGCTGTCATATTCAGGCTTGGCAGGATAATAGGCGGGAAAGGCCCGGGTGTTATTTTTGTTTTCCCTGTAATAGACACAATGGTAAAGATAGGACTGCGTGTAGTTACAATGGATGTTCCTCCGCAGGATGTAATCACGAAAGATAATGTCTCCATCAAAGTCAATGCCGTAGTTTATTTCAGGGTAATGGATCCTAACAAGGCGGTTGTCGAAGTTGAAAATTATCTTTATGCAACCTCACAGCTTGCACAGACAACATTACGTAGTGTGCTTGGCCAGTCAGAGCTTGACGAGCTTTTATCCCACCGCGATAAGATAAACCATGAACTTCAGGAGATCCTCGATAAACGCACCGATAGCTGGGGTATCAAAGTCTCCGGCGTAGAAGTAAAACACATAGACCTTCCGCAGGAAATGCAAAGAGCAATGGCAAAGCAGGCAGAGGCGGAAAGGGAAAGACGCGCCAAGATAATCAACTCCGAAGGCGAATTCCAGGCAGCGGAAAAACTCTGTGATGCAGCGAGAATGATTCAGGAACAACCTGCCGCGCTTCAGTTGAGATATCTCCAAACCCTTGTAGAGCTTTCATCATCGCACAACAACACTACCACAATAATGCCAATACCGGTTGATCTCTTAAAAGGTCTGCTGGAGAAAAAATAATAACCGGTTTATTTTTATTATATGCGAGCGGTGACAGCCTGCATTTCGCTTCAACCTTCAGGCGCTCATTGCAGACCGCCACCGCTTGCAAATATATCCTATCAGTAAGTAGAATTTGAGATATTTATCTTGCATAATTTCTAAGTAAATTTAGAATTAAATAAAATTATGGTAAATATTAAAAAACAAATCGATTTATGGAAAGCTGGCGCAGCAGAGGATTTGGCCGCTGCAAAACAGCTTGTCGAAAATAATAAAGTACGTCATGGTTTGTTTTTTGCTCATCTTGCCACTGAAAAACTTTTAAAAGCCAATATCAGCAATAAGACAAATGATCTTGCACCAAGAATTCATAATCTTGCCCGGTTAGCTGAATTGGGAGGTATTTCCTTAAATTCAGATCAACAGGATTTTTTTGCAGAACTTAACATCTTCCAAATAGAGGGCAGATATCCTGAGTTATTAGCACAACCACCATCAACCAAAGAAGCATATAAATATATTGAAAGAACTGAGGAGCTTTTTCAATGGTTAATGAATCTGTTGTAAAAATAATCATAAAATATCTTCAGGCAGTTGAAAACAGCGGAATAAATGTTTCCTTTGGTGTTGTTTTTGGTTCACAGGTAAAAGGAAATAATGATGAATGGAGTGATATTGATCTTATCGTAGTTTCGCCAAAGTTTGACGGCACTCGCAATCGTCAGGATGTGACACTACTTTGGAAGATAGCTGCAAGAATCGACAACCGCATTGAACCAATTCCATGCGGCGAGAAACAATGGCAGGAAGATGATGTAAGCATTATTATAGAAATTGCTCGCCGCGAGGGTGAACATATTGATATTCCCGAAGCAGCATAACACTCATTACTGAGATAAATACTCAAACTTCCTTTTTCAAGAAATCTACAAATTCACTATTAAAGCCACCTAACCAGGGCTTTATTTCTCTTGCTCTAAAAATACTTTCAAATTTTGGCAACAATAAATCTCCGCCCGATTCGCGTTTATCACAGACAATTAACTTTTTTATTTGCTCCTCTCTGTTACTCAATATGTTTAGTATAATATCCTGTTGATACCTATCTGTTAGCGGCATACTCCAACCTACTATAACGACAGCATCTGCATGTAATAAAGCATTAGAAACATCTTTATCCGTTTTCCGGAAAAGCGGATGGCTTCTGATTTTGTTTGGAGCAGGTGGTACAATAAGAGGGATCAAGTTTATTTCTGTATTTTTTGGAAAATGAAGCGGAGGATAATTCCAAGTCTTGTTATAAGCAACAATAGAATTTTCACCATTTTCCAAAATTATAATACCATTCTCATGATTCTTACCAAATCGCCAAGATAAGGAACCATGAGGTTTAAGCACGTTAACTTTGCTTTTTTGAGGTTTTTCAGTAAATTTATTTGCAATATTAACATTTCCAGAACCGCATTCAATATCCTCTTCAGGTCGTGAATAGTACTCAAAATTGTAGCTCCCATAACCATCTCTCGGCAACCATAACTTCTTTTGATAAAGTGCTTTTTCAAGCCAGAGATCATAATTAAAAGAAATAAAGGTATGCTCCACATTGTCAGTGCTTGCAACAAACTCGCTGAGTGTATGGTGCGCCGCATTAGAAAAACTTTTCTGCAAATCCTTATCCAAATCCAAATGATAGAATAATCCGTTTATCATATATTGAAGACGAGCATGCGTTTGGTCAGCTGCCGTGTTTTTTCCCTTTTTTTCCATGTATGCTTCTACTTTGCTAAAAACATCTTCAAGATTTGCCATTCTCCTTTTAGAGTCACTCTTAAATGCTGCCTTATAATTATTTATGATTTCTATGAGTTCTTTATTTAGGAGACTGCTTTGCTGCTCTGTCATTTCTGGATTGTTCCTAGGATTCACAAATTGTTCATTTAGTCTCTCTATGGCACCCATTTTTATGCCAAGATTTTCAACTTCGAAATTCTGGGGAAAAGCTCTTGCTTCCTCTGTAAAAGCAAAAGCAAGTAAAAAGCTTTTATTACTTTCATCAAGCAAATCAATGGCCTTCTCAAAAAAATTAGCCATAACAGGCACCCTTTCATTAATGCTTGCTGAAGCCCCCGCTCCAAATATGTATACTATTTTCAAAGACGTATCTTTCTTTCCAATTTTTCTTACCCTGTTACATGAATATTCAATACGCTCTATTATTTATTGCACTCATGCTAAGTCAGACGGTCTAAACTGTTTAAATTACAACCCTTTAAAAGTAGCTTCTCTATTTGTTACACATTCAAGGTTGCATTCCGGATATTATTATTTAGAAGCTTTTTTTGAATTATACTCATAGGGACCTAAATCAATTGCCTTGCCTATGATTCGCTTGTTACCGTCCTTATCTATTTTCAATGCTTTTAATATTGATTTATCTTTGATTAATTTTTTAAATGTCTGTGAGGTAGGACTTAAGCCCTTATTAATTGCAATGGAGCCTTTCCCTAACCGGAAATCAGAATCTGTGAAGTTAAGGTCACCTTCATTAGGCTGGATGTTGTTCTTCTTGATAATTATATAAGATGATTCATGTCTAAGTTTTTCATAATCAACATAATTGTTTTGTACTAAACTATCTCCCTTAAAATAAATATCTGATGAATTATCAGAAAAAATATTATTTATGAATATACCATAGCCATAAATTCCACCGCCACGTTCATAGCTGTCATCGTAATCAGCATTATTACCAGAAATAGTTGAGTTTGTAATGATTACATTTCCTTTTGAGTAAATTCCACCACCATAGGTGGAGTAGTAGACTTCGTCGCCGTAGTAATCTTCATCGTCGACATAGTAGGCATTATTTTCAGATATAGTTGAATTTGTAACAGTTACATTACCCTTAGCGTAAATCCCCCCACCGTAACCTTTCGATTGATAGTCATCACCGATCGCATTATTTTCAGATATAGTTGAATTTGTAACGGTTACATTACCATTAGCATAAATCCCTCCACCATAGGCAGAGTCGAAGATATCATAATGAAAACCAACAGCATCATTCTTAGATATAGTTGAGTTTGTAACGGTTACATTACCCTTAGCGTAAATTCCACCGCCATAGGAGTTGCCGTAGCCACGGTCAGCAACATTTCCTGTTAAAATCAAATTTTTTATGATTACGCTATTTTCAACATATATGCCACCACCGCAAGCAGAGTTATCACTATTTCCATTTTTAACAGTCACACTTTGTATTGTTAAAGTTGATTCCATGCTATTTTTATACCAAAACACGCGATTTGTATTATCACCGTCCATAATTACATCATCTGCAGTCAACCCATTCTTAGCTTTGATAGTGAGACTATATATTTCATTATCAACAAATTTAAAAGTTCCCTGTCCGTCATCTGTTGTCCTATAAGTTCCGGCAGCCAAAATGAGTGTGTCATCTTCTCCATTTAAAGCGGCATCTTCAAGTGCTTTGCGAAACTGAGTTGTGTTACTGACATTAAATGTTTTGGCTGAGACATAACTGGAAATAAACAATAAGATAATGAGGAATAGAAATGAGACGGCATGTTCAGTCTTTATTTTGCGTGAGTTCACTTTTTACCTCCGCTGACAACAAATTTAAACTTCAAGATCTTTTTACTTTATGATGATGCAAACGATAACGACCTTCAGACAGCACAACAATCAATCCGGGATCATCTATAAAGTCTTTTTCAACTTCTTTCAATACAGATTGCACATCTTTGGCAATAAGGGGGATATTTAACAGCTTGTAGCGAAGTAAAACAATGCGTCCTTTTCCAGCTAACCGTCCATGCTCAATAATACCGCCAAAATCTTTATCCGCAGTAATCAGAATTCTTTTTTCAGAATTGGCTTTAGCAAGTATAACCTCATCCGGCTTTCCATCTAATTTTATTTCTTTGACAGTTGCAACATCATAGCCTGATTTTTTCAGAGCTTTGATTATATCTACATGGATATTTTCATCTGCCAATAAACAAAGCACTTATTTTGCTCCGGCAGATATTGAATGAATTTCTTCACCTTCGAAATTTCTGGCAGCATAATCGAGGGCTGAAAGAATACCTTCGCGAGTAAGCGTTGGATAACCATGAAGGATGTCTTCAATTGACATACCTGATGCAAGACACTGGAGAATAAATGCGACAGAAATCCTTGTTCCCTTAACTACAGGTTTGCCTGAAAGAATTTTCGGGTCACAGATTATCGTTTCTTTCTTCATATTTTCATTCCTTCCTGATGAAGGTTATATATTCTCACTAAATCTACTACTATGTTATCAATTGAATTTTAACTGTCCACAAATATATTTAAAACAGTCACAACCCCCTCACAATCTCCGGAAGTATCTCACCTGATTTGCCAATTGAAGAATCCTAGGCGAAGGTTAACGACTTTTTAAATATTCCTTTATTCTTTCACGGTCTTCGTTTTTCTGATCAGCCTTGAAATATATTTCAATAAATTCAACTTTTAGTGCATCAGCGTAAAATGCATAAATAACCCTTATCCCGCTTTTTGCCCCTCTTCCCTTCAAAGCTTTGCAGGCGAATTTCTTGATTTTGCAGATTAATATTTTGTTTGTACAAAATCCATGAATTGGAAAGATACTCTGGTTATCAATTTTCTTAAGGTGGAAAAGTTCAATGGCATCGCGTTTTACAACTTGTAAATCAGATTCGAGGGTTTTGAATCTTTTTAGCAACTTCTTCAAATCTCTTTTGAAGGAGTCGGTCTCATAATATTCAAGCCTCGTCGTCTTTTCCATAGTCACGTACTGAAGTCTCAGCGGTACGGTAAAAAACCGACTCGTAATCTAATGTCTTCCCATTCTCCACGCTTATCCACGGGACATCTTTATGGGAAAGATTGGATAATTCAGTTGCAGTAAGGTCTGAAAGCCGTTGCAATTCCCAATCAATATGTTCCATTTCCTGACCATTAAGAATGCTTAAATCCGGCTCTATCTCAGGGTTTATCAGATATTTGACCTGCATATGCTGATAAAATTTACTTTTTATTTTTTCTACTTCACCTCTCTTCATCATATCTTCAATGAATCTCTCAAACAAAAGAGGTGTTGGACCATGATGGTTTTTTAAATACACCAAACCCATTAATTGTTCTTCATATTTTTCATAATAGTCAAAGTCAATGAAGTAAAGCAGCTTGTATAAAACCGTCATTCCAACATTTGGCTTTCCGCCCACCTTCCTGAGAATATAGAGCAATACCTGTTTAAATTTATCTGCTTTTTCCTGTGGCACGCTTATTCTTATTTCTTTTATATCTTCCTTTGTCTGCTTTTTGCCTTTTTTAATTTTCACAACAACAGAAGATTCCTTTTCATTTATAAAATCGCCTGATGTAATACCAAAGAGGTCTGCCAGTTTTTTTGCTTCGGAAACAGTTAACTCCCTGTCTCCTCGCTCTATTTGAATATAGGTAGGTCGAGAGATGCCTAACAAAGATGCTAAATTTTCCTGTGTCAGATTGCGTTTCTTGCGTAACTGCTGAATAAACTTTGAAGACATAATTTTTTTACCATCCCAAGCTTTATTGACACATCCTTAAGTTTCTTGCCTGTTGTTATAATAATTAATGTCCAATTACTTGTCAATATTAATGTAAAGAATACTTTACAACACCCTCACAATCTCCGACAGTATCTCACCAGATTTGCCTCGAAGGGAAAGATCAACGGTGTCGGAGATCGGTGTTTCATCGTAATTGATTTCGACTACATAGGCGCCATGCTCTTTAGCCATCATGGCAAAGGATGCCGCAGGCTGGACAAGCGCCGAAGTCCCGACTGAGAAAAAAACATCGCAGGCTTCTGTTATTGAAATACCTCAGGAGTTGCAAGCTCCGCTATCTTCAGACACTTGTCGAGCTCTCAGCATCGCACAACAACTCCACAACCATAATGCCAATACCTATAGACTTGTTCAAAGGCTTGCTGGAAAGGAAGAAGTAATTTCTAATAGCTTTTTGATTAAAAGAATAAAAAAAAGCTTAAAAAATAATTGACTGTTATAGTCGTAGCCATTAACATGTTTTTACTGTCACTCCAACAGTACAAAATATGAAAAAAATATTTCTATTCTTTCTTTTGTTGTCTTTATCTCCATTATTTACTGCATCGGCAATAGACTTCCTTCCTCTCGGTTATTATGGGGGCAATCCCTTTGACATGAAATTAGACGGGAATTATGCATACCTCGCAACAGCAAACGGTCTTACTATAATAGATATTTCGAATCCTTCGGTGCCGGAATTACGCTCGGCAACAACTGTTTATAAAACCGCTCTTTATCATCTCGATGTGAAAGACGCCATCGCATATCTTACTGGAGACGATTCAAAACTGACAATTATTGATGCTTCTGACTCTTTAAAGCCAATAGTTAAAGGTTCACTTGACACCACGGAAAAGCCAAACAGTGTTTTCGTATCCCAATCTACTGCCTATTTAGCCGAGGGGGCTTCTGGTCTTGCAATAATAAATGTGAAAAATCCATCATCTCCAAAATTGCTGTCTCAATATGACACGGGTGGAGGTGTAGCAGATGTTTTTATAGAAAATTCCTTTGCTTATATCGCAGACGCGCAAAAGGGATTAGTTATAGTGGATGTCAGCGACCCATCGTCGCCAAAACATCTATCAACATTCGCAGTAATCGACGACTATTCACAACAAGTTTCTTTGACAAAGATTTTTGTGTCAGACAATAAAGCCTTCGTTACGGGTTCGAGCACGCTGTTCATTATTGACGTCAGCAACCCTGAATCACCTGCAATGCTTGGCAGTTATAGATATGATTACAGTTCTTATGATTTTTGTGTGTCAGGCAACAGAGCTTATATCTTATCAAACGGGTTAGACATTGTAGATATAACAAACCCTGCTTCTCCTCAGCATGTTTATACTTACTCTACCTATTCCTCACAGTGGTCAAATATTGAAATTGCGGGCTCAAAGGCTTATATCACCAACGATAGTTCTCTTTCTATTGTTGACATTTCAAATGTTTCTATAATTGATCCTAAAGGACTTGTTAAAATAGACACTTCTGGGGGAGTGAGAGATATTAAGGTTTCAGATAATATTGCATATATTGCTCAGGGAAGTTATGGTCTCACTACTTTCGACCTCAGCAATCCATCCTCCCCTGTCCAACTCGGTCAATATGATACATCAGGCTATTCATCCAGTATAGATCTAGCAGGGAAAACCGCTTATCTTGCCGACTATTATGATGGAGTAAAGATTTTCGACGTAACAGACCCATCCATTCCAGAACTTCGTGGAGCTATTGATGTCTTTGGCTATGCTTATGACATCCATGTATCCGGCGGAAAAGCGTATGTGGCAGATCTTCAAAATGGACTTAAAATAATTGATGTCAGCAACTCATCATCTCCGGCTCTATTAGGCTCACTCCAATTAACAGGTAACTCCGAGGCCGTTTATGTTTCAGGCAATATTGCCTATTTTGCCAACGGAAGTGACGGGCTTAAAATAATAGACATAAGCAATCCTGCTTATCCTCAATTAATATCCTCATACGATACTACCGGGTATGTTTATGCTGTAGAAGTGTCAGGGAATATCGCTTATGCAGCTTGCGGCTATGCAGGATTAAGGATATTGGATGTAAGCAATCCTTCTTCTCCTGTCCTTCTAGGTTCATATATTCCGTCAGGACAGATAAGAGAAGTTTCAATCATAGGGAATATGGCCTGCCTCTCTGAAGATTTTATACATTTTCTGGTATTGGACATAAGCAATCCTTCTTCACCGGTATTGCTTGGAAGCAATTCACCTTTGATTGAAAACGGTAAATACTACGCTGGCATAAGAAGTGTTTATGCCATGAATAACTCGCTTTGCGTTGCCGCAATTGCAGGTGGACTTGCCATAATGGATATCTCTACCCCTGCAGCACCTTCACCTTTAGCTTTATATCGTTGTTCAGGCCTGGCTCAGGATATAGTTGTTTCGGAAAGCAAAGCCTATGTCGCTGTCGGGCAAGGAGGATTGAATATATTTGACACTAAAGACCTGTCTAATCCAAAATTTGTCGGTTCCTATAACATATCAAGCTTTGAATATGATTACAACGAAGCAGACAACCTGGATATCTCAGGAAATACTGTCTATCTTCAGACAACAGACTATGGCATCCTTATAATTGATGTCAGCAATCCTTCATTACCATCGTTAATAAGTTCTTTTAATAATGATGGATGGACATTTAACGATGTGACCGTATCAGGCAATACACTCTATGCAACCTACTCCGACAATGGCGGAACAAACGGGCTTGCAGTTATTGATGTAAGCAACCAGTCATCTCCACAGCTTTTAGTAACATATCAAATACCATCGACGCCTGGCCAGGTCCAAGTCAGAGGCACAACTGCTTATGTTGTCTATGATAAGAGCTTTGCAATTCTCGATGTCAGCAACCCTTCATCACCTTCATTAATAGCCTCATACAGTACAAGCAGTCCAATTTATGATATCTTTGTTTCCGGCTCATTTGCATATATTGCATGCGGCTCAAAATATCCTAATGGTTCTGAATACTCTCATGGGGGATTGGAAATAATAGACATCAGCAATCCTCTTTCACCAGCACTCACTGGCTATTATCATTCACCGGCCTATAATCATGGATTATACGTTTCAGGAAATACCGTCAATCTTGTCAAAGAAGACGGCACTCTTTTATTAATAGATGTATCGAATCCCGCATCTCCAGAACTCACCAGTAGCTATACATCCCACATCGGCATGACTAAATTATATGTTTCCGCCTCAATTGCTTACATAGCAGAAAAATCCTGGGGAGTAGAAATAGTCGACCTGTACCATAACTATTCATATCCAACACTAACTGGTTCTTTCAATTATTCAACTGATGTTTTGGATGTAGATATTTCAGGGAATATTGCCTATGTTGTAGACAATAAAGGGCTCAATGTACTCGACATCAGTGAAGAAACTTCGCCACAGCTTCTTGGTTCCTATGAAAGCTATTACAACATACGGGCTGTCTATAAGTCAGGTAAATATGCTTATTTAGCAGGGGGATTAAAAATAATAGATGTAGAAAATCCCGCCACTCCTACGCTAACAGGAGAATATTCTTCTCCCTATGCATATGATGTTTTTGTCTCAGAAAACACAGCATACATTATTGATGAACATAAGGGATTGCTCATAATTGATATAAGCGACCCAGAATCCCCGCAGCTATTGGGGCAATATATGAGTTGGGGGATGAGAGGAGGAATCATAGTCAAAGACAACATAGCTTACATAGCTAACAATAATTACGGACTTCAGATTATAGATGTAAGCGACCCTTCATCACCTGAACTGTTATCTTCATTTAAGTTAAGCGGCAGCACCAAATCACTTTATGTTTCCGGCAAAACTACATATATAGGTTGGACTAAATATCAGGGAGTAGGACAGTGGACTGTTGGCATTTCGGTAATAGACATAAGCAATCCCGGCAGTCCTGAACTGATTAGCAACTTAGATTTAGCTGTTGGCAGCGTAGATGGGATGTATGAATCGGATAATATACTCTATCTAGCCTGCGGCGCTGATGGTTTATTGGCAATAGATGTTTCGAATCAACTACAGCCATCGATTATTGGTTCTTATGATACTTATGGTTACGCACAGCGCGTTGTTGTAAAAAATAAAATCGTCTATATTGCCGACGGCAGCGGAGGTCTTCAGATAATAAAAATCACTGATGATGGCGGATTTTTTTCATCATTCAGGGCAAGACAAGTAAAGAACAAAGTAACCATTAATTGGGAAACTGTGTCAGAGACAGATTGCAAAGGGTTCGACATACTTAGAAGCACTTCAGAAAATGGCAAGTTTAAGAAAATTAATAAACATCTAATTCATGCCAAGAAAAAAACATCCTCAGGCGCAAACTATAAATTTACAGATAAAAATGTAAAATCAGGAAAGTCTTACTGGTATAAGATCAGGACAAAATTCAATAATAGAACTTCTGAATTATCTGCCCCTGTTTCAGTTGAAGTAGTAAAATCCCAGACAAAATAACAAAGATTTTCTTACAGCGTTTTAACAATCTCCGGAAGTATCTCACCTGATTTGCCGCGAAGGGAAATGTCAACAGAGTCTGAGATTGGCGTTTCATCGTAATTGATCTCGACTACATAGGCGCCATGCTCTTTAGCCATCATGGCAAAGGATGCAGCAGGCTGGACAAGTGCAGAAGTCCCGATAGAGAAGAAAACATCGCAGGTCTCTGTTATTGAAATACCTCAGGAGTTGCAAGCTCCGCTATCTCCAGACCCTTGTAGAGCTTTCAGCATCTCACAATAACACAACCACCATAATGCCCATACCGGTTGATCTCTTAAAAGGTCTGCTGGACAGGAAAGAATAAATATTTGCCGGAACATTACTGAGCAAAATTAGCAAAAGAGTTGCAATCTGTATTTATTACTCATAATATTCTTATAAAGCTGATGTTTTAGCATTCATTCCACAATAGGAGTTTTATGAGTAATAGTAAGTCATTATTACTGTTCTTGATTGCTATAGCGATATTTTTACTACCATCCTCTTCTTATTCAAACAATAACGCAATCACGGCGATGTCTGAGGTTAATAATAATGATAAAGACAATGACAGCATAAAAAACGATTCTGACAATTGCCCCGATATTCCAAATCCCACTCAGGCAGATCAGGACAATGACGGCATTGGTGACCCATGTGATCCGGATATTACTACAATTACTCTTGCTCCTGTTGCTGAAGGAACTTTATATTCAGGTCGTGTTGCCTATGGCTCTTCCTCTACCAGCTCAATGAGTGGTTGTGAGGATGTCCATGTTGGTACTGTAATAAGAGAAGGCATTGAACTCTTTCAATCTAATTGCTGGGATGCATGTGTAATTAATAACAGTTATGGGATAATTGAATTTGATATTTCAAGTCTAAGCTCATTGGTTACCGGAACATTTACCGCAGAATTAATGTTATATGGTACTTCTGGAAACGGCGGTATTTATGTTACTAGTTTAACCGAAGATTCAGAAAAGCAAACGTTATCTATAAGTATGCGTATGTACGAAGGTGAATACATTGGGAATTTATCTGTAGTTCCTGTTGATTATACACCAAAACTCCACTATATAGATGTTACTGACGCCTTAAATGATGACCTGTTACTGCTATCTTCCAACTCTTATTCTGGCTTTTACCTTAGTCCTCAGAGAGACACTGTTTATGTACCAGGAGTTGGTCATCCATGTTATTACGGAGCCAATGCTAATTTTTATACATCTTCTGATGGTTCCACAAAGGCGCCAAAATTGAGAATCTCCACAACAAATGCAATTAAACTCCCTGACCTGTTGGCAAAATCTGTAAAATGTCCAAACACATTTAAAAATGGGAAAAGTGCGATTGTAAATACCGTAATCAAAAACATAGGCAAGGCAAACAGCACTCACTCAAAAGTTAGTTTCTATTTATCAGGCAATGACAATAAATCAGTTGATGGTGATGAATTGCTTGGTAAAAGAAATATCAAAACCATTAAAAAGAATAAGAGCACAACTATACACTTCAAATGGAAAGTAAATGAAACCCCCGGCACATACTATATAAAAACAGTCTGCGACAGCGAGAATAACGTAATCGAATCAAATGAAGAGAACAACATCAGCGTATCAAAGCAGATAACGATTAACTAGCTACAACCCTCTCACAATCTCCGGCAGTACCACACCTGATTTACTAAGCAAAAATTAGTTCTGTACTATGTAATGAAATCCAGATAATTCTCCCGGTTCACAACCATATATGACGCCTCAGGATAAGCTTTGAGCCATTCTTTAGGCGGACGAGGCTTTGCCTTCCCCCATTTCATCTCATAGCCGTAGAGTCTTCCTTCCCGTTCTTCAACAAAGTCCATCTCCTGCTTCGTATATGTGCGCCAAAAATAGTTGTTGGCGGCTGCACACAGATATTCTTGCCTCTTCAACCGCTCAATGACGAGATAGTTTTCCCAGAGCTCTCCTGTATCATTACGCAACTCCAGAGGGTTAAAGTTGTTGATAAGCGCGTTACGAATCCCATTGTCTATGAAGTAATAGCGGCAGTTCTTGGTGATTTCATTTCGCAGGTTGCGGCTAAAACCGGAAAGTTTTGTAAGGACAAAAGTCTTTTCAAGAAGATCAAGATAGCGCTCCGCAGTATTCTTGCTCATCCCCAGGCTATTGGCTAACTCGGTATAGGAAACTTCCTTGCCAATCTGAAAAGCGACGAGTTGTAAAAGACGGCTTATCTTTGCAGAATGACGGATACCATCCAGTTCCAAAATATCCTTGTATAGATAGGATGAGACTATCCCCTTGAGGTACTGCTCCCGCACGCGGTTATCCTGCATAAGCACAATTTCCGGATAAGACCCATATATAAGCCGGCTTTCCAGATTGGCATCCGTCTGATTTCGCTGTTCTATCTGTCCAATCTCAATTTGAGCAAGAGGAAAAAGTTTAAGAGTATATTTCCTGCCGGTAAGCGGCTCTCCAATGCTCCGTGCAAGGTCAAATGATGATGAGCCTGTAGCGATAATCCTTATCCCGGAGAGATGGTCAATAATCAGTTTAAGGTTAAGCCCAATATTTGGTACTTTTTGCGCTTCATCTACAACAAGCAGACGATTAGCACCAACGAAGGCTTTAAGCTTTTCCAGTGACTGACTTGAAAGATATCCCTGTACGGTAATGTCCTCACCATTTACCAGCAGATAAGGCTTCTTTTCTCGCTTTAAAAACTCAGTTAACAGCGTAGTCTTGCCGGTGCGCCGCGGACCGTAAATTACAATAACCTTACCCGGAGCCAGCAACCGCCTTAGATTTTCCATTTGTTTTTGAACTATATACATTTTTTCAAAATCGGTCAGTTAATTGACTGAATTATATAGAATTGGGTCTGAAATACAAGCTTTATATAAGCCTCAACTTTTCTAACTAACAATTATCTCCCTCAGAATCTCCGGAAGTATCTCACCTGATTTGCCGCGAAGGGAAAGGTCAACCGTGTCGGAGATCGGCGTTTCATCGTAATTGATTTCGACTACATAGGCGCCATGCTCTTTAGCCATCATGGCAAATGATGCCGCAGGCTGGACAAGCGCCGAAGTCCCCACAGAGAAGAAAACATCGCAGGCTTCTGTCACAGAGATTGCCTTATCAAGTATCTGCCTGTCCAATGACTCGCCAAACCATACAATGTGGGGACGAAGCAAGGCACCGCAGGCGCATTTGGGCGGGATTTCTTTTAGCGGCACATCAAGACATTCTTTAACCGTTCCTTCTTTTGTACACCTCACATTCCAGATATTACCGTGGATCTCAAGCATCTTAGAACTCCCCGCCTTACGGTGAAGTCCGTCAACATTCTGCGTGACAAGAAGGAAATTCTCAAACTTCTTTTCCATTTCAGCAACTGCTCTGTGGCCATCGTTTGGTGAGAGAGGCACAATCAACTGCCTTCTCCAGTCATACCATTCCCAGACAAGTGCTGGATTGCGGTAGAATGCCTCCGGTGTTGCAAGTTCCTCTGCACGGTAGGTTTTCCATAGTCCGTCTTTTCCCCTGAATGTGGGCACCCCGCTTTCAGCGGAGATTCCCGCACCGGTAAGGACAACTACGGATTTTGCTCTTTTTAAAACCTCTTTCAATGCGTCAGGGATAATTGAATACATATTATAAGAGCTTTTCAAAATCTTCTACAGACAGATACGCTTCTTTTAAAATATGGGAAAGAGTAGAACGCTTAATAGGGCGATGTGCTGGAACGGTTATTTTAAGAACTTCTGTTTTTGTATTTTTCTGCAGTCTTATATGACTGCCCTTTTGACGAACTACAACCCAGCCATCACGCTGAAGTGCTTTAATGACCTTCTCGTAATTTAAGCTTGGAACCTTCGTCATAGAGCAATTTCAACAACCTCTGCGTTCGGAAATGTTTGAAGATCATCATCGAGCGGTTCAAGATAAAGCTCTATAGCCTCTTTTATATTGGTCAAAGCTTCCTCTTTGGAGTTGCCTTCGCTAATACAGCCAGGGAGACTAGGAACTATTGCAGTGTATCCCCCCTCCTCACTCTGTTCTAATATGACTTTCAGTTTCATTGAAAGCACCTCTTGTCAGTATTTAATTATTAGTATCCTTAAAATAATTCGTAGTTGTCAAATATATTTACAACATAAAGGATTTAACTGACTATCTCCGGCACAAAGATGAACTTCCCCTTCTCGATCCTTAACCTCCCGAACTCCTGCACCGGATCATGCTCTAATGCAATGAGCCAGTTCTCATCGATTGCCCTTTCAATGAGTTTTTTGCGGGTGTTTACAGATTCGATTGGCGCCATGTCGTAAGCCATTACCCATGGAAGATGGACATGCATTGAAGTTGGCATTATATCGCCCGGATAAAAAAGCTTCATCCCCTCAGATTCGATAAGTACCGATTGATGAAACGTTGTGTGACCTGTTGACATAATCACACTCACTCCTTCACAAATTCTCGCATCTCCTTCAATAAGATCAACCTGAACAAACTCCTCCATCAATGGAAGATAATTTTCCTTCAAATAACTCCCCGCAGACCTGTCATCAGGATTAAGGGCATACTCCCATTCACCCTTTTGTATGACATAACGGGCTTTCGGAAAGGCAGGCTTTATCTTACCATCAGCAATTATGGTATTGCCTCCACTATGATCAAAATGAAGGTGTGTATTTATAACAATATCAATCGCTTCTGGCTCAATATTTAATTTTTTCAGCGAAGCCAAAAGCGATGGTTCATTTTCAATACTGTACATCTTCATTCCCTTCTCATCCCATTTATTCCCCATGCCTGTATCAATAAGAATATTCTTCTTCCCTGTCTGAATAAGAAGAGGCCTTGACGAAACCCTGATCCTGTTTTGCTCGTCAGGAGGACA
The DNA here is from genome assembly GCA_016219965.1 of Candidatus Schekmanbacteria bacterium. Taxonomy (NCBI): domain Bacteria; phylum Candidatus Schekmaniibacteriota; species Candidatus Schekmanbacteria bacterium. The sequence continues at coordinate 271,177 of JACRJM010000004.1, read as the reverse complement.
AACTTTCTGCCAAATCGCCTTTGGTATTATCCCGAAGCTTGCTCCGCCGTCGAGTCTGAAAAATCCTGCAATAAGAAGCTCAGTTTTAAATTTTCCGATTTGCATATTCTCTTATCTCCCTTCCACTGCTTTCTTAACTTCTATTCCATCTTTTCTCAACATTATTTTTACCGCCCCGTCAATGTCAGTCCTGTATAATTTAATATTGCTCTCTTGTAAATTATTAAGAACCTCTTTCGAGGGATGCCCGAAATTGTTCCCCTTCCCTGCCGACACGACAGCTATGCCTGCACCAGTTCTTTCTATCAGTTTTTTCGATGCTGATGTCCTTCCTCCATGATGGGGAATCTTAAGAACATCGCACTTTACATCAATTCCTCGCTCAAGTATCTTCTCAATGGCAGGCTCTTCAATATCTCCGGTAAAGAGCATTGCTTTGCCTCCAAAACTTACCTTCAACAAAAGTGAAAGATTGTTTATATTGCCGAAAGCCTCATTACAGTCTGTCTCGGCAGGATACTCTGCAAGGACTTCAACAGTATCATCAATGAGAATCTTATCACCTGCGACGACCTGCTTTATCTCGATTCCTTTTTTAGAAAGCTCCTGATTCACATATCTATAAACAGAATTGTTCTCCGGAGAAAAGCACTTTGAAATGTAAACGCAACCAACATTAAAGCTCTTCGCAATCGAGGCAAGTCCATACATATGGTCAGGATGAGGATGTGTTATGATGACTCCGTCAATAGATGATATGCCGCTTTTCAACAAATATGGAACCACCACACTTTCGCCAATATCGAATTTGTTGTCATAGGTTCCCCCTGTGTCTATCAAAAATATTTTTCCGCCCGCTCCTTGAAGCACAATTGCCTCACCCTCTCCGACATCAAGGACAGTGACCGTAAGACATTCAGGCGGTCTTAAGAATCCTTCTGCCCTTGCAGTAAAAAGCGAGATAAGAAGAAGGGCAGCAATATGAGGAATATATGTCTTCCTGTTTTTTGCAGGGATTAAAAATATATATGCAGTGATTAAATAATAAAGGACTACTTCAGGATATCCCGGCGAAATAATTCTTAGATAGGAAAGTGGAAGCGTTGAAAAAAAATTCACGCACTCAAAGAGAATATATAAAATCACCTCTTCTACTCCGCAGAAAAATGAAGCAGATGATGTGATTATCTGGGATACTATCAGACTTACAATCCCCCAGATAAATGCAGCCGAGGCAATAGGCACAGCAACAATATTCGCAAACACGCTCATCAATGAGATATAATTAAAAAAGCAGGCAAGCACAGGGATCACTCCTATCTGTGCAGCTATTGACGCGGAGATAAGACCTCTTAGATATACACCCGGTATGAAGGCGAGCTTTTCATAAATAAATGGCGTACAGGTGATGAGAAAGAACGACGCTGCGAAGGTGAGCAGGAACCCTGCATCATCAATGCTCGATGGATAGAGAACAAGGATAATAAGTAATGAAACAAAGAGGGAGTTTAAAACATCTCTTTCCCTTTCAAGTATTATAGCGGCAAAATATGTAAGAGCCATTATCATAGCCCTTTTTACAGAATCTCCCATCCCGGACATCAGAGAATAAATAACCACAACAACAGCAGCCGGGATTGCTGCAGTTTTGCGGCTCAGTCCAAGCCCGCGGAAAAATGCAAAACATGCAAGGCTCATAATCCCTATATTGAACCCTGAAATGGCAAAAAGATGATACGTGCCTGACAGTTTAAAATAATTTTCTATTTCATCTGGGATTGTGCTTCTCTCACCAAAGATGATACCTGCCCCAAGTGGGGCAAGCGGAAAAACTATCTCTCTGTTTAATGTATCGATTGCCCGCTCTCTCATCGCATATATGAATGAAAGGATCTGGGCTCCTCTGCCTTCTTCTATGACCTTAAAGAATAGATGGCTTTTTACAGAAAGAATAAGAGATATGTCTTTTTCTCTCATATACTCACCGTAATCAAAGCCTTCAAAGTTTCTGTAACTGCCCGGTACATGCAATGTGCCTGATGCCTGTATTAACTCTCCATAGCGGGGCATCTCATCTGTTTCATATGGAGCCTTTAAAGAAACAAGGAGGTGCCCGGGGAATGAATGAAGTTTTTCCCCTATCAATATTTTTTCCGGCTCAATCTCAAACTCCACACCGTTTTGAGTTCTCTGGGGGATAGAGACAATTATCCCTCTTACCACCGCCGGCATACGATCAAACTCTATGACCTCATCTTGCATTTTCAAATCTCTTTCTGCATGAATGCGCCAGACAGTAAAACCGGATAAAAAAGAAATTGAGATTACAACTATCAAGAGGGAGAGCTTTCTTCCGCCGAGATATAATGAAAGAAGAAGAAACAAAGCAGATATGACAGTAGCTGTAATGTATATGTAAAATGATGAAGACGGGAATCCTTTTCCAAAAAGAATCCCTGAAATAAAGGGGATCAGAACTAAGAGAAGAGGATATTTTTTAACCGGCACTGTATATGCTTTAACCCCGCAATTTTAGATTTAAAAAAAATATTATAAAATATAACATAGTGTAAATTTATTGAAAACCACGGAGCGATAGAATTATTAATAAAATAAAGTTTCTTGACATGAGGCGCTATTTAATTGTGAAATGTGTTTATGACAATAATGAATGAATTAATTGCAGTGGTTGAAGATGAACCGGATATTTCTGAGCTTATATCCATTAACCTAAAAAAAGCGGGCTTCAGCACCAAAGAGTTTTCCGACGGAAAAAGCTTTCTATCTTTTCTTAAATCAAACAGCCCTGACCTTGTCATTCTTGATCTTATGCTTCCTGATACTGACGGCCTTGAAATCTGTAAATTTCTGAGGAACAACGAAAAGCATAGCAGGTGCCGTATTATTATTCTCACGGCAAAGAGTGAAGAAATAGACAAAGTCTTAGGATTAGAACTCGGCGCAGATGACTATGTCACAAAGCCTTTCTCTCCAAAAGAACTTGTTGCAAGAGTAAAAGCAGTTTTGCGCAGAGGAAATGATAAACTGGAAACAACGAAAATCACAATCAGCAGCATCCTTGTCATAGATCCGGAAAAATATGAGGCATTCGTTGATAAGAATAAAATAGAGCTCACTTCAACTGAGTTCAGGATACTTCAGATACTGACATCACACATTGGCAAGGTATTCACCCGCGACGAGATACTCACAAAATTGTGGGGAGATGAGAAAACAGTCGTGGACAGAACAATCGATGTTCATATAAAAAACCTCAGGGACAAACTTGGCAAAGCGGCAGAGCTCATAAAAAACATCAGAGGCGTGGGGTATAAATTAGAAGTATGAAGCGAACCATATTCACAAAAATATTAAGCGGCTATCTTGTTATCATTTTTTCGTTGTGCTCCCTAATCCTGATATTTTCATTCAACACGATAAAGTCGCATTACATCCAGCTTCTTGAGCAGGATTTGACACGTCTTGCCTTATCTGTGAAAGTTACGATAGCCCCGATGCTTGAAGAAAAAAAGTATAATGATATTGATGCGCTTATAAAAACCACGGGGCCTGAGCTTAATACGCGCATAACAATAATACTAAGTGACGGCACTGTTGTGGCAGATTCAGAAAAAGATCCGCACACCATGGAAAACCACAAGGCACGTCCCGAGATCATCGAGGCATCAAATGGGAATCCCGGCAGTTCTCTTCGCTTCAGTGCGACTATTAACGAGGAAATGCTTTATTTGGCACTTCCTCTAAAAAAAGGAAATGAGATTGAAGGCTATGTAAGATTAAGTCTTCATCTCAAAGACATCAATCCGCTTCTCACAAAATTAGAAATAAGCATTGCAGGAATAGCCGCTGTTATCCTTATCATATCAGTCATCGGTGCTGTATTTCTCGCAAGAAACCTTGCAAGGCCAATAAAGGATCTTAGCGCTGCATCAAAAAAATTTGCAGAAGGCGATTTTGATGTAAGGGTTTTTCTAAACAACAAAGATGAGATGCGGGACCTTGCTGACAATTTCAATTATATGACAGGAGAAATACGAAATCTTTTCGGGGAACTTTCATCCCAGAAGGACGAGTTACATGGAATAATATCATCTTTTCAGGCAGGGGTAATCCTCATTGACAAAAGCGGGACAATAATCCTTTGCAATGAAAAGGCAAAACAAATCGCAGGAAATGAAATGATATCAGGAAAATCATTCTGGGAAGGTTTGCGGAATCCTGACTTCAATGAGATTGTTGATAATGTTCGTATGAATAGGATTAACAAGGAAGGAGAAATCGAAATCTGCTCACGAATTTATCATTGCAGTGCCTCATATATCCCAGCTAAAGATGAAATAATAGTCCTGTTACACGACATAACAGAGCTCAAGAATATTGAAAAAGTAAAAAAGGACTTCGTAGTAAATGTCTCCCATGAGCTCCGGACACCTCTTACAGCAATCAAAGGTTATGTAGAAACCATAGAAGATGAGATTGATGATAAGAACAGGAACTATATTGAAATCATAAAAAGAAACACCGACCGTCTTGTAAATATCGTAAATGACCTTCTTCTCCTCTCAGAGCTTGAAGAAAAAGGAACAAGGCTCACGATTGAAAAAGTCAACCTGAAAGGGATAATAGAGAACTCCATCAAAGCACTTGAGCACAAGGCAAGAGAAAAGAATATTGAAATGAAAGTTGAAGCAGATGAAAAAGTTCCATTAGTCAGAGGAGACCCTTTTAAGCTCGAGCAGTTATTTATAAACCTAATAGACAATGCAATAAAATATACAGACCAGGGAAAAGTGACAGTTACACTCCGCTGCGAAGCTTCAAATGTCATAGCAAAAGTAACAGACACAGGAATCGGAATACCGAAAGAAGACTTGTCCCGTGTATTTGAAAGGTTCTATGTTGTTGACAAATCCCGCTCAAAAAAATCCGGAGGCACCGGGCTTGGTCTTTCGATCGTGAAGCATATCGTTATGCTCCACAATGGCAGGATAGACATTGAAAGCACACCAGGGGAAGGCAGCAAGTTTACTGTCACACTGCCTTGTTGAATTGATTACTAGCCACTATCCTTTCAACAATGATTCTATTGAAACATCCTCGTCGATTTCTTCCCAGTGGATACCAATTCCTCTAAAAAATCTGCATTTCCTATCACTATTTTTCTTATCTCATTTATTTCTCTTGCGCTATATCCCGCTAAAAAAATAAAACCGTATTGTAACCGCTCTCCGGTTGAGCGCCATGTTAGGCGATTGGCGGAAGTACTTCTTGAAACAGTATGCCAAGCAACTGGCCGCCTTCTGGCCGACTCCAGTCCTGAGCAAGTTCAGCCATGAGCGTGTTTGTCGCAGTAAGCACCACTCCCTCGCGTTCCATGCGCCGCCGCGACATATCTTCGGAAAGTTCGTAAGGCGACCCTGAAGCATCTATAACTGCTTGCACATGGTAGCCCTCGCGGCAGGCACTGATTGCCGGAAACACCAAACACACGTCGGTGGTCACACCAGCCATGATGAGATTCCTGCGACCTGTCGCTTCGACAGCTTTCTTGAAGTTCAGATCATTCCATGCGTTAACAATGCCAGCACGCTGGATTCTGGCAGCGAAAGCCTCTGGAAGAATATGTTCAAGCTCCGGCAACAATGGTCCCTGGACGTTCCGTTCCTGTGAACTCGTGAGGACGACGGGAATGTTTAGTATCTTGGCTGTCTTAGCGAGAGCCAGCGTGTTTCGCTTGACCAAATCAATGGGGATATTCTTGATGAGCTTCATCGTCCCCAGTTGATGGTCGATGAGCAAGAGCACACTGTCAGCGGGTGAAAATGTATCGATCATTTTGCGATCCTCCTTTTAAGGTGAAAGTATAGCCTAACACTCAGCTTGAGCTGCATGCGCTCATATCTCAACGATGGCAACAGCTCCAAGCTGTAGTTAGGTAGCAACCTATTTTTTAACTTCTCATATTCAGATATCAGTTTCTTCTCATGAGCATTAGTCAATTCACAAAATTCTATAACAGCCGCGGCAAACTCATTTATTTTTTCGGGTCTAAAATTATAAGTGCCTGTTTGTATAATAAATAGTTCTTTGAACTTAGAGTCAATATGATTGTTTAGTGGATAGCAGATTGTTATGCCCTTCTTAATGCACCGGATACAACACGAATCAGCGCAGACTAAAACTTTTCATTCTTAACCAAAAATTAACACTCCCCTTATTTTCACTTTATAAAGAAACACTATTTTAATCCTTGAAAAAGGAAACATTTAAACATTTGAAGGGAGGTGAAAATAAATGGAAACAACAGAAACAACTCGAAAGAAAACTCCAATTCTCAATGTAAACGTTCTTATCTGGAAGCTTGAGGAGGTGAAAAACTCCATTGATTTTGCCTCCACAGTAATAGACCAGAACGTGGAAAAGCAACTGAAGGAAATTGAATCAACAATCCGCAATATTAAAAACTACCTTAATAAAAGGAGACTAAATTTTGAACAAGCTTAAATTGTTTATTATGTCATTAGCATTTATTCTCTGCACTTCGCTCTCTTTCGCAGGTGAAGTTGATATCCTTGTTAAAAAGCTCGTTGAAAAAGGCTTGATAACCCAGCAGGAAGCCAATGATATGCTTTCAGAAACAAAGGCTGAAGAGAATAAAGACTATGAAGAAAAAAAACAGGCAGTGGTGGCAGAAGTAAAAGATGAGATCGCCAAGTCACAGGATAAGCTGAAAGACACAATCCTTCCATCATGGATCAAGAACACAACATTCTCCGGTGATATGAGATTGAGATACGCATTTGATAAAATGGAAGACTTCGACCCTTCAACCAGAGCAGAAATCAATTCTCCTGACAGGCACAGGGGAAGATTCAGGCTCCGCTATGGATTTGAAACAACAGTAAATGACAAAGTGAAAGTCGGCTTCAGGCTTGCATCAGGCACAGGAGAACAGGTATCAACAAACCAGACCATGCAGGACACGTTTTCACAGAAGAATATCTGGATTGACCGTGCATATCTTGAAGTAAAGCCGATTCCTGAACTTAGATTTGCAGGCGGAAAAATCGAGAATCCATTTTACACAACAGACCTTTTATGGGATCCTGATATCACTCCCGAGGGTGTAGTTGTACAGGCAAAAAAGACCTTCGGAGAAAAGGATTTTAATATAGAGCCCTTTGTTACCGCAGGCTTCTTCCCAATTGATGAATCATCAACTGATTCAAATGATGTCTCTCTATATGGATTGCAGGGAGGAATATCTGCCGCACTTTTTGGGACAAAACTTAAATTCGCAGGCGGCTACTATGATTTCCATAACATAAAAGGCGCAGCCTTAGAAGATGTCAGCCCCACAGTTGTAAAAAAGACCAACACAGTTATAACAGACGCTGATGGCAAAAATCGGTTTGCCTATGACTATAGACTTTTCACGCTGACAGGCGAGTTTACACCAATAGAGTTCAGTATCGGTGAAATGAAAATCCCGGTCACTTTCTACGGCGACTACGTAACTAATACCGTCAGCAACGTAAAAAATGAAACCGGCTCTCTTGGCGGAATAAGAATAGGCTCTATAAAAAATTCCGGTGACTTTCAGATATCCTATGATTACAGAAGGCTTGAGAAAGATGCGATTTATGAACCTATAGCTGATTCAGATTTCCACGGCGGCGGCACGAATTCAAAAGGGAGCAAGTATCAGGCAAATTATGCGCTGTTCAAAAACACGACTCTCGGTGTAACATTCTTCGATGCTGATGGTGCAAATCAAAGCTATAAGAAAGTCAAGACGCTGTTTGTTGATATGGTAGTAAAGTTCTAAATTAAAAATGGAGACACTAACTATGAAAAGAATTACAACAAGCTTCATTGTAATGCTTATCCTGACTGTCTGTATATTCCCATTGCAGGCGCAGGCTGATGATGGAACGATTTTGGGCGCCGGGGCAACCTTCCCCTACCCTCTCTACTCAAAGATGTTCGATGTATATAACAAAAAGTACGGGACAAGGATCAATTACCAGTCAATAGGTTCCGGAGGCGGGGTTAAACAAATCCTCAGCAGGACAGTTGACTTCGGTGCGTCAGACGCATTTATGTCAGATGATGAGCTTAAACAGGCACCGGATAAATTAGTTCATATCCCCACATGCCTTGGCGCTGTTGTTATTACATATAACCTCAGCGGAAGCCCGGTGCTTAACATGACTCCTGATATAATCGCAGATATTTTCCTTGGCAAGTTAAGCAAATGGAACGACGCCAGAATAGCTGCAATAAATCCCGGCGTTAAGCTTCCTCCGACAAATATAGTTGTCATCCACCGTTCAGACGGAAGCGGAACAAGCGCCATCTTTACCGACTATCTCTCCAAAGTAAGCAAAGAATGGAAAGATAAAGTGGGAGCAGGCAAATCCGTAAACTGGCCTACTGGGATGGGAGCCAAAGGGAATGAAGGGGTTGCTGGACTTATTAAGCAGATACCTGGCAGCTTAGGTTATGCCGAACTCATCTACACCCGTCAGAACAAAATGCCGGCAGCCAATGTAAAAAACAAGGTAGGTGTTTTCATCACACCTTCTCTTGAAAGCACAAGCGCAGCAGCAAACGTCACGATCCCTGACGATACACGGGTCTCAATAACAGATACCGATGCAAAGGACGGCTATCCTATAAGCGGGTTTACATGGATTCTTGTCTACAGGGAACAAAACTACAGCTCAAGACAGTTAAAAAAAGCGGATGATGTGGCAAAGCTTCTCTGGTGGATAGCTCATGAAGGGCAGAATTATACAAAGCCTCTTGATTATTCTCCATTGCCCAAAGCTGCGGCTGAAAAAGCTGAAAAAGCTATAAAAGGAATAACATACAATGGAAACTCCTTAATTAAATAATGTGCCGTTCATTGAAGGAAATACAGAAACCTGCATGCTAAAAAACCTCACATATGAAGAATCCTCCAACTCATACGGGGGAAACTTCAATATTAAAGAATACATGAGCAAGCCCGGATTTCTCGAGCCCTATGTCGCTAAACTCTATCATTCTGAAATGATGTCCGCGCTTGCTGTTCTCGCCGGCGGGCTTGCTCATGAAATAAATAGTCCCTTAACCGGCGTTCTGACAAACCTTGGTCTGATAGCATCTCTTGAGAACGGGAGCAGGAAAGAATGTGCAAAGATCATGAGAATCTGCCTTGAATCAATAAAAGATGAAGAAAAGATAAAGGAAATAAAATGCAGATTCAGGAAGCTTATAAAATCTGAAAAGAAAAGATCTCAATGGGTTTCGACTGCTAAAAAAGGAGGTTCAAGATGCAAGTTAATCGTAGAAGAAATGCTGAGATTTTCTGTACATTCCCGTCCCGGCCCCCATGTTCATTTTGACTTAAATGAAGTCATAGAAGAATTATTGAAATTGCTGGAAGCACAGTTATCATTCATGAACATAATTATAAAAAGAAACCTCTTATTCTCACTCCCTAAATTTTATGGGAACAAGGGTGAGATAGCCCACTGTGTTCTGAATCTCCTGATAAACGCAATGCAGGCGATTGAAGACAAGGGAGGCACAATAGAGGTTTCTACATGCACTTATAATAATAAAGTTATAATCTTCAAAGTCTCAGATACAGGTAACGGGATCAGCCCGGAAATAGGAAATAGAGTTTTCCAGCCTTTCTTCACAACAAAAGGAGTAGGGAAAGGTAAAGGGCTGGGGCTTTCCGTTGCTTACACAATAATTGAAAAATACGGGGGCGTGATTGATGTTAAATCTGGCCCCGGGAATGGCACTATTTTTACCCTGCTTTTACCAATAGACAGAGCAGGATAATCCATATCAAAGTAATTAACGAAGTCCGGCCCTACCTCCTCCTTAACGCAGAGAGTTATCACCACTTTGGGCATGGTCTATCTTTAATTTAAGAGCTATGGCAAAAAATAATTTGAAGAATTACAGTGAAATGATATATGTTCCAAAAACTTTGGGAACACATTTAATGAGTAAAGTCTTTGATAAAATCAGAAAACGCTTCAGCGCAGAATTTGTGTTCAATAAAGCGCTTTTCTTTTCAGCAATTTGTACAATGTTCTTACTCATTGCGACATTTGTGACGCTGCTGATTGAATCTCTTCCTTCAATAAAAAAATTCGGTTTAAAATTCATTTCAGGCAAAACATGGGACCCTGTTGCCAATGAGTTCGGGGCACTTCCATTTATAGCAGGGACACTGCTTACGTCTTTTATTGCAGTAATCATTGCTATGGTTTTTTCTATCGCAATAGCAATTTTCCTGGGAGAGTATTTCAGGAAAGGCATTTTTTCAACATTCATCAGCAGTATGATAGAGCTTCTTGCCGGTATCCCTTCTGTTATTTATGGTTTCTGGGGACTATTCATTCTCGTACCTGTTGTAAGGGAGATTGAAATTAAATTTAACATAGCTCCGTTCGGTATTGGCATCGCGACTGCCTCTATCATACTTTCAATTATGATAATCCCTTATTCAGCCTCAGTGGCAAGAGAGGTTATAACCCTTGTACCCACTGACATAAAGGAAGCTGCCTATTCCCTGGGTGCTACGAGGTATGAGGTGATAAGGAAAATAATCGTACCATATGTCAGGTCCGGGATATTTGCAGGTATTCTTCTTGCGCTTGGCAGGGCTCTCGGCGAAACGATGGCTGTTACAATGGTTATTGGAAATTCCAATTTTCTGCCAAAAGATATCTTTGGTCCCGGCAACACAATGGCAAGCATAATAGCAAATGAATTTGCAGAAGCGTCAGGGAACCTTTATGTCTCATCGCTGGTTGAAATAGCGCTTCTTCTTTTAATTATAACCATCATAATAAACATGGCCGGAAAATATATAATAAACAGAATGAGTATCTGAACACAAAATGAATGACGCAAAACCAACTATAAGAATATTAAAAGATCATATCTTCAAGAGTTTCATAATAGCACTTTCTCTTGTCGCGATATTACCGCTGCTTTTCATACTTTTTTATATAATCAGAAACGGGATTTCATTCATAAGCTGGCAGTTCATCACGAATCTGCCCCGTCCTGTCGGAGAAACCGGCGGAGGGATTTCAAATGCAATCATCGGGACATTTATCCTTATATCAATTGCCTGTATTTTATCCATTCCGTTTGGAATACTTACCGGAATATATCTTGCTGAGAACAAAAAAGGAAAGTTCTCATATTTTATAAGTTTATCCGTAGATGCACTGCAGGGGATTCCTTCTATTGTAATTGGCATACTGGCATATATCTGGATCGTAAAACCTATCGGGCGTTTTTCTGCATTATCAGGAGGAGTTGCGCTCGGAATAATGATGCTTCCTGTAATAGTAAAAACAACAGAAGAGACTCTTATTTTAATCCCTGACTCATTAAAGGAAGCATCACTTGCACTCGGCGTTCCCTATTACAAGACAATACTCAAAATAATCCTCCCTTCGGGGTTAAGCGGGATAACGACAGGCATACTGCTTTCTGTTTCAAGAATCGCAGGAGAGACTGCACCTCTTCTTTTTACAGCTTTTGGGAATCCATTTATGAGTTGTAATATATTTCAACCAATACATTCTCTTCCCCTTTTAATATTCACTTATGCGATAAGCCCCTATGAAGAATGGCATGCACTTGCATGGGGCGCCTCGCTGATACTTATAGGCATAGTTCTCACGCTGAACATAATCTCAAAAATAGTGATAAAAAAATGGAAAGTACAGTTTTAAGGACAGAAAATTTCAACGCCTACTTCGGGGATTCTCACATTGTAAAAAATGTTAATCTCTCAATCCCAAAAAATAAAGTCACTGCAATCATGGGGCCATCCGGATGCGGCAAAACAACATTAATCCGCTGCATAAACCGTATGCATGAACTATTTCCCAATGCCGCAGTGTCCGGAAAAATATATCTTTACGATGAAGACATCTATGAAATGAATCCCATAATCCTCAGAAGAAAGATAGGAATGGTATTTCAGCGTCCCAACCCATTCCCTACCATGAGCATCTATGACAATGTGATTGCAGGTTACAAATTAAACGGTTTTAAATCTTCAAGAAGGGAACTTGACATCATTGTAGAAGAGTCTCTCAAAAAAGCAGCTCTCTGGGCTGAAGTTAAGGACAACATCCACAGGAAGGGGACATTCTTGTCAGGAGGACAGCAGCAGAGGCTTTGTATAGCAAGGGCGCTTGCCATGAATCCTGAAGCCATTCTTCTTGATGAGCCGACATCAGCGCTCGACCCAAAAGCCACTCTCCACATAGAAGAACTTATTGTCGAACTTAAGAAGAGTGTAACTATCATAATGGTCACACACAATATCGCGCAGGCAGCAAGGGTTTCTGATTTCACTGCTTTCATGTATCTTGGGGAGCTTATCGAGTTTGGCACTTCAGAAAAAGTATTCACTGTTCCTACGGACAAGCGCACAGAGGAATATCTTACCGGGAAATTCGGATAAAGGAGACATATAAATGCTTGAAGAAAAAATCTCATCATTGAAAAAAGAAATCATCGAGTATGGAAGCCTTGCTGAGAAGATGATTGAAAAGAGTATTAAGGGAATATTAAAAAGAGATAATAACATTCTGACTGAAGTAATCGAAAATGATGAGCCCAAGGCAAACAGGCTCGAAATTGAAATAGATGAGCATTGCACGACCTGTATTGCCCAGTATGAACCCAAAGCAAGAAATCTCAGGACTATTTTGATGATTTTGAAGATTAGCAATGATCTTGAAAGGATTGCTGACCATGCTGTGAACATAGCAGAAAGCGGACTATTTCTTGTAGAAAATCTTCCTGTAAAACCCCTGATAGATATCCCCCGCATGGCAGACCTTACAACAACTATGCTGAAAGACAGCATAACTTCACTTATAAATGAAGACAGCTTATTGGCACGGGATATTTGTGAAAGGGATAACACTGTTGACGCATTGAAAGATCAGATATTAAGGGAACTCATTACCTTCATGAGCTCAGACTCAAGCACCATTGCGCGCGCCATGCAATTGATCAGGATTTCATCGAACCTTGAGCGTATTGCAGACCTTTCCACAAATATTGGCGAGGACGTCATATTCATGGTTGAAGGGAAGAACATAAAGCACCATCAGCAGGACGGTCCAGCCAGATAAATTTATCTACCCGGTATGTAGGCATTTACGCTACGGCAGTCTGCACAGGAGCACCTGCTGTTTAGTGCAGAGTGCAGGCTGACGCAGCGTTGACATTCTTTATCACTCTTCAATTTCTTTCATCTTTAAATTGCCTTAGCAGACCCCATGCTGTAAAATTAAAATAAAAATTTTAATACATGGGGATTTACAGATGCTGAAAGTTGCCGGAATACAGTTTGCATGTTCAAAAGACAAAGAGAAGAACACGGAGCTTGCGCTTTCCCTTGCAGAGATGGCAGTAGGCAAAGAGGCGCAGATATTGTGTTTCCAGGAACTCTTCAATCTTCGATGGTTCCCAAGCGACACGATATCCGCAGAAGCCTTCGCATTTGCCGAGACTGCTGAAGGGAAAACTGTTTCCTTGATGAAAGACTTCGCAAAGAAGAACAAGGTCGTAGTAGTATGCCCTTTTTTTGAAAAAGCAAATGACGGCGTATATTATAACTCCGCCGCTGTTATAGATGCCGACGGCATGCTGCTTGGTCTTTACCGGAAGACGCATATACCTGAGATACCCTACTGGCATGAGAAACATTTCTTCAAGCCAGGCAACCTCGGCTTCCCTGTGTTCAAGACATGCTATGCGAAAATAGGAATACAGATCTGCTGGGACATATTCTTCCCAGAGGTCTCAAGGATACTCGCATATAAAGGAGCGCAGATAATATTTGCGCCTACCGCATCTGATGCTGTTCCTTCAATGCCAAAATGGGAAAAAACATTAGCTGCAAATGCGATCACCAATGGAGTCTTCATGTTCCGCGTAAACCGCGTAGGCAAAGAGGAATTTCACGAGTTCTACGGCAACAGCTTCTGCCTGAACCCTGACGGAGAAATAATCTGCGGGCCAAGCGGAATGAACGACGGCATACTTGTGGCTGAAACCGACCTTACTCAAATCTCGGAAACAAGGCGCATCTGGCCCTTCCTGCGTGACCGGAGAGAAGAGATATACGGAGAGCTTACCGGCTTCAGCTGGATAAATAATTCCGATATGCCCGAAGAGGAATAAGCTGCATAGCGGAATTTGTAAGTTTAAAACGTCTCGAATGAAGAAACCTTTATTGCCCGCGATTTTTCAATTATTCTGCCTGTTATGGTAACAGCTTTATTATGATAATTCTCTGACTCGATAAGTTCCTTTGACTTGCCATCCCTGACAATAGTAAAAAGTCTTTCATCTACAGCCCTCAAAACATGCTGATGCCCGTTTGCAGCGCAAAATGCCCTTGCCTCATCAGTCTGGTCAAAAAAACAGTTAAGGCATATGAGAGTGCCGGACATTGTCACATCCCCCTTTTCATCAGGCGGAGTGTCGTTATATACCCAGCGTTTTACTGAAATTGGTCCATTGCACGAAGCTGCAAGAAATAAAATGATTACACAGGTCAACGCAATTTTTTTATTCATATAAAATCTCCTTCAGCGTATTTTTTATATCTTCAAAACTTTTAAATTCCCTATGTATAATATTATTGTCACGGCAGTAATTAGCAAGATAACCTTTAGCGAACAGGTAATCTGATACCGTGGCAGGACATCTGTCAGAAGCCCCGTCTCCAATATAAACCGTTATAAAACCATCATTTTTTTTCTTTAATACAGGCTCAATCTTACAGAATCCGCATGGGTTGTTTTTTTTCGGACAAAGTTTAGCCGCTGTATTGTTAAACTGTAAAACCCATGTTTCACCGTCAAATTCAAGATGGTTTGTATGGATGCTGATATCTGTAATCCCATATTTCCCAAGTATTCTCTTTATATAATAATCCAGCCCGTCGCTTACAATCTCAATCTCTATGCTGTTTGACCTGCAAAATTCATAGAAGATTACGAAACTCTCATCTATCTTCACATTGTCTATAAACCTGTCAAACTCGGATTTTTTTAAATCTATCTTCCCAAGCATTGTCCTGTAAGCTTCTTCCGTACTAAGCTCCCCGTCTATCCATTTTTTATCGATTTCCTGCCAGTTAAAGTCCGCATATTTTTCAAGCAAGAGATAGCATACATCCTTCTCGCTAATTGTCCCGTCAAAATCGCTGAAAACTGCTATTTTTTTCCTGACTTCCATATCCCTGTAAATTTCCTTATTGTCTCCATCCTCTTATCCCCTATTCCTTTTACTGATTTAAGCTCTGTAATGCTCGTAAAACCATTCCTCCTGGAACGTTCCACGATGATTCGCGCTGCATAAACTTCTCCTATGCCGGGGATAAGCTCAAGTTCTGACGGCTTTGCCTCATTTATATTAATAAGTCTATATGGTCCTTCATTCAGAAACTCATCTTTTGCTTTATCTAAAATCCCGGAAGGTCTTTCCCTAAGCTCAGTTGCATGCCGTGCTAAAACAGATAAAAGAACTAATACGGAAAGAAAGATAAGAGCAAACACCTTTTTCTTCTCACAAGCAGTCACTAGCTCCTCCTGTTAAAAACTGATTAAAATTTTAATCGACTTTCCCGCACCATGCAACCACTAATCCCATCCAAAAAATTACATTTGAAACTTTCATAAAAAAGATTCTTTCGAAAAACTTGACAGCGGAAATGCCGGAGGGTTATAAGAATTTCATGGATAAAAAATTGAAGATGAGAGTTTTTTCATGCATTGAAACAGTGCTTGGAGTTCATGAGCTTTTTGAAAACACGGCATTCAACAATGAGCTTATGAATGAAATAAAATCAGCAAAGGATAAACTTCTTAATCTATCCAGCTTCGAAGTAAACGAAGAACAGGTAACAAATATAGAAATCGCCACCAACCATCTGCTCGGGATGATTTCAAACATCGCAGAAGAAAAAAAAATCAACAAGATTTACGGTGGAGTTCTCCACTAAATCTGATATCAGGCTTTTACTTCTTCTTATTCTTTTTGCTGCTGCCGGCTATTCTGTCCCATATCACCAGTGTCGAGCTTGCAACATAAATTGATGAATATGTACCGGTAACTATACCTACCAGAAGCGCAAAAGAAAAATCATTGATAACAGGTCCGCCATAAATATAGAGCGCTACTATGGTAAGAAGAGTTAGTCCTGAGGTCAATATGGTCCTGCTCAGTGTCTCATTTATTGAGCGGTTGATAAGCTCACCAAGAGGAATATCCTTCCTCTTATTCAGGTTCTCTCTTATCCTGTCATAAACAACTATCGTGTCATTCATAGAATAACCAATGATGGTCAGTATGGCCGCCAATGTTGTGAGTGAGAATTCTCTTCCTGTAAGTGATAAGGCTCCAACCGCGACAATAACATCATGGATAAGCGCAATTATGGAGCCGAACGCCTGCCTCAGATCAAACCAGATACATGCTGCAAGAGTAGCGACAAGAGAAATAATACATAATGTTGTTACAGGAATCCAGTTTACCGTAGAAAGAAACCATGTAACAAGAGCGACCGATATAATTGGGATAGTTATACGGTTCTGGAAACGATAGGAAATATAAATAATCATCCCAATTATTGAAAACAGTAAAGCAGTCTGGGCTTTCAATCTTAGGTCAGCGCCTGTCGCAGGGCCTACCATTTCAACACGTTCTATTCTAAAAGAGCCTTTGCCGAACTTATCATTGAGCGCGGACTTTATCCTGTCACTTATCTTTCCGGACTCGCTTAGTTCAGTCTTAATCAGAACGTTCCCTTCTCCTGACTGCTGAATACCACTGGTGGCTAAACCTACTGCACTTATAGCATCTCTTACATCATTAATACTTGCATTATTGTTGTTAAAATGGACTTCAACAAGAGTTCCTCCCGCAAAGTCTATGCCTGGGTTAAGTCCCTTGTGATACACGAGAGAAGATATGCTTATAATTACTGTCACAATTGAGATTCCAATCCAGAGATTTATCCGGCCTACAAAATTTATATTTATATTAGGTTTAAATATTTCCATTTGTCTCTTCCCAGCTCCTCTCTAAATGCTCAAAGATTTTACTTTACCGCTCGTTATCCTCAGATCAAATATGATCCTGGAAACAAACACAGCGGTAAACATGCTTATCAGCAGACCAATGCTTAGCGTAACGGCAAACCCTTTGACCGGGCCTGTACCAAACTGAAACATTACAAGTGCCGCAATAAGTGTTGTCACATTGGAATCAACGATGGTAGACATTGCTCTTGAAAAACCCATATCAACGGCTGAGCGCACTGTCCTTCCAAGCCTCAACTCCTCCCTTATCCTTTCATATATAAGGACATTGGCATCCACAGCCATACCGAGGGTAAGGGCAATACCAGCTATACCAGGAAGAGTAAGAGTGAAGCCGAAGTATGCCATAGCACCTACAAGTAAAATTCCATTCAAAAGGAGAGCAAAGTTTGCAACAAGACCTGACCATTTGTAATACACAGCCATGAAAATAACTATGAGGATAAATCCGACTATTGATGCCGTAACACCTGCCTTGATCGAGTCAGCTCCGAGCGAAGGACCTACGGTCCTTTCCTCGAGGTATTCAAGCTCCGCCGGAAGAGCGCCTGCCCTCAATATGACGACGAGATCCTGCGCTTCCTGAGCTGAGAAGTTGCCTGTTATCTGTCCCCTGTCCGTTATTTTGGATTTAATGACTGGCGCTGATTGAACTTTTCCGTCAAGGACTATGGCAAGCTGTTTGCCGATATTACTCTCTGTTATCTTTCCAAACATTGTAGCGCCTTCAGGGTTGAACTCGAAACTTACCGCTGAAAGTCCATAATCATCCTGGCTTACGCGTGCATCTTTTAGATAATTCCCGGTGATCTCAGCTTCCTTTTTCACAAGGAGATAACCCCTGAGCCCTTTGGTGTCCGCTGTGCCAACTTCATAAGGGAGAATCTCAAGGTTTTCCGGAAGAGTACCTCCTAATTTCTTAATTATCTCATCAGGTGCTGCTCCTTCTCCCCCGACTATCTTAAACTCCAGCACTCCGCCAGTCTGAATTAGTTTTTTTGCCCTCTCCGGATCATCAAGTCCCGGAAGCTGTATTACTATTTTGTCATTACCTTGTTTCTGTATAACCGGCTCAGAAACACCGAATTTATCAACACGGTTTCGCAGTATCTCAATTGCCTGCTGGACTGTGAGATTCACGTAATTTGTGAGCATATTTTCGCTCATTGAGATTATAAGGGAATTCCCGCTTCCATCTTTAACATCAGTCTCTTTATAATCGCTTGAAAGGAGACCTTTTGCTTTATCCCTGTC
This sequence comes from Candidatus Schekmanbacteria bacterium, assembly GCA_016219965.1. Lineage (NCBI taxonomy): Bacteria > Candidatus Schekmaniibacteriota > Candidatus Schekmanbacteria bacterium. Next base: position 252,743 of record JACRJM010000004.1, on the reverse strand, counting down.
CTGCGCCGAAGAGAATTCAAGTGAGAAACTTCTCCCTTCTCCTACCTGTGATGCGTTAACCTTTAGACCCTTTTCAGTCAGACCGCGAAGAATATAATTCTTCATATGCACAGTTTCACTGATTATGGCTTTTTCTGTGTTTACCCCCATTAGCAGATGGACTCCCCCTTGAAGGTCTAGACCAAGCTTTATCTTCTCCTTCAGAGGATAAGCGCCCCAGATAGCTGCAACCATCAGACCTAACACAAACAATATCTTCCACTTCAATGTATTATTCATAAAAGGCAACTCCCTTTAGAACTTAAAAAATCAAATTGCCGAGCTTATAAACATTAATAAAAGCTTATGCAACATTAACTTTTACTTTGACTTTCACTTTCAGCTTTTTCAGTTAATACACTTACTACAGCATTCCTTGCAATTTCAACTTTAACATTGTCTGCTATTTTAACAAGAAGTATGTCATCCTTGGTCTGTATAACCGATCCATATATCCCGCCTTTTGTGAGAATCCGGTCCCCCTTCTGGACATTGTTCAGCATTTCCTGAGCTTTTTTCTGCTCCTTCTGCTGGGGCCTTAAGATGAGAAGGTAGAAAAGACCGAAAATCACGGCCATCATTATAATAAATGCATAACCTGAGCCCCCCTGAGCCTGCCCGCCTCCCTGTGGTGCCATTGCATAAGCTAAACCTAACATATCAGTTCCACCTCCCTTTCATATTCTGTTTAAATTCTGAGAAACTCCCCATTTCAATATGACTTCTTATCTCTTTCATAAGCTCTAAATAAAAATGCAGGTTATGTATCGTGTTAAGCCTCAGGCTCAATGTCTCCCCTGACTGATAAAGATGCCTCAGATATGCCCTTGAATATGTGCGGCATGTAAAGCAACTGCATCCGCTGTCAATCGGGTTTTCATCTCTTGCAAATTTTGCGTTCTTTATAATCATTCTCCCATTCCATGTAAAGAGGGCTCCGTTTCGAGCCTGACGTGTCGGGATTATGCAGTCAAACATGTCTATTCCGGCAGATACCGACTCTATAATGTCATCAGGCATACCCACACCCATCAAATATCTAGGCTTCCATCTGTCCATCATGGGAGCAATTTTATGGACTATATCATACATCATCTCTTTTGGCTCGCCTACGCTTAATCCTCCTATCGCCATTCCGTCAAATCCTATCTCCTCGAGCTGATGCAGACAGTCTTCACGTATATCTGGATAAATCCCTCCCTGTACTATCCCGAAGAGCGCCTGTTTATTACTGGCAAGGGACTGTTTGGAGCGCAGTGCCCATTCAACTGTTTTTTTGACCGAGCTTATGCAATATTCCCTTTCAGCAGGATAAGGGATGCACTCGTCAAAAGCCATCACAATATCAGCCCCAAGCTTCCCCTGTATCTCCATTACTACCTCAGGTGTAAAGAAGAATAGACTCCCATCTATGTGAGAGCGAAACTCTACGCCGTCCTTTTTTATCTTGTTAAGCTTTGCCAGGCTGAATACCTGGAATCCTCCGCTGTCCGTGAGTATCGGCTTCTGCCAGCTCGCAAATCCATGAAGCCCGCCCATCTCTTCTACAATATCAGCACCCGGACGCAAAAAAAGATGGTATGTGTTGCAGAGCATTATCTCCGCTCCAATTTCTTCCAGCTCATGCGAAGTAAGGGTCTTTACAACACCGCGGGTACCTACAGGCATGAAGAATGGAGTTTGGATCTCCCCATGCGGAGTCTTTACGACACCCCGCCTTGCCTCAGTTCCGGTGTCTGTTTTGAGCAATGTGAAATTAAACGATGAACATTGCATCGCCGTAGCTGTAGAACCTGTATCCATTTTGTTTTGCAACCTCATATGCAGATAGAATCCTCTCCCTTCCGCAGAAAGCAGAAACCAGCGCAAGCAGGGTTGTCCGCGGAAGGTGGAAATTAGTTATAATCCCTGATATTGCTTTAAACGCAAATCTCGGTTTTATGAATATGCCTGTGCTTTTGTTTCCGGTTGTAAACTTTCCGAAATTAAGCATCTCGCTTTCAAGCGTTCTTGTTGTTGTAGTGCCGACTGCGATTATACGTTTCCTTTCACTAAGAGCAGTGTTTAGTTCACCTGCTGCTGCTTCTGTTATGCTGTACTCCTCTTCATCCATAACATGCTCGTCTATATTGTCGCAAGAAACGGGTTTGAATGTTCCTGTCCCGACATGAAGGGTAATCTTTACTATCTTTACTCCTTTTTTTTCTAATTCAGTTAACAGCGTCTCAGTAAAATGAAGGCCAGCAGTCGGGGCAGCTATAGAGCCTGAGTGCTCGGCATAAACTGTCTGGTATCTTTTGCTGTCAGAAAGTCCATTGCCTGCGGTGATTCCATTATTACCGGTCCTCTTTATATAAGGCGGAAGCGGCATTGCTCCGTATTCTTCGAAATATTGAAGGGGATCAGTACCATTGGTCGCAAACAAAATCCGTCCCGTTCCCTTCGCTCCTCTGCCTGTCAGCCTGCCTCTGAATCTCCCGCTGCAAAAATCTATCTCCTCACCTTCTCTAATGTTATGGCCTTTCTCGATGATGGCTTCCCATTCATGGCTATTTATTCTCTTTGTTACAAGAAACCTCACACCTCCGCCTGTTGATTTTTTCTGTCCCTCAATACGCGCAGGAAAAACACGGGTATCATTGACAACGAGTACATCACCGGAATTAAAATAACCGGCAATGTCTTTAAACAGGAGATGCCTTATTTCCCCGCTTTCTCTTCCCATGAACATGAGCTTCGACTCATCTCTTTTGAGAGATGGATGCTGGGCAATAAACTCTTTCCCAAGTTCATAGTCGAGGAGATTTATATCCATAAATACCTCACAATAAAGCTTTTTTGCTAACATCAAAGGCTTTTAAAATCAAGGTAATAATAGGAGGGTCATCCCTGACACATACATTATTTTTTGAAGAAAAAACGCAATATCAGGGAGAGGATGATACTTATTATTATGCAGGTAGTTATTGGAAAATAGAAACTGAAGTTCTTCTTTTCTATGCGGATATCTCCCGGCAGTTTGCCAAGGTTTTCAAAAAATGGAAACTTCCCGGAAATAATGAGTACCGCGCCTATGACAGCAAGTATTATTCCCATTATCAGAAGTGTTTTGCCAAGTTCCGGAAGCATTACTTTCCTCCTTGTCCGGATTTCTTTTGTTCTTTCATCTTTAATCTCTCTGCTCTGTCTTCCAGGCTGTAAATGCATCCGCAGTAGTTTTGTCTGTACATTCCCATCTCTTTAGAAGAGCTGACTCCTTTTCTCCACCCTTCTCTGAAATCAGAATAATAAAAATCAACTCCGTGAAGCTCTCCTAAAGACTCGCCTATGCTTTTAACTTTTTGATGGTCCATATATATGCTGTAAAGAAGCGTTGTACTGTAATAATCATACCCTTCCATAGCTGCCTTTTGCGCTGTCATATCAAGCCTTATCATATAACATATCTCACACCGCTTTGCTTTATTCTCACTAATAGCAAAGATGAAATCATTAAAATTATCCCCTGCCTTATTATATTCCAGTTTTATTCCCGCATAGTCCGCATAAATTTTCATTGTCTCAAATCTTCGACGGTATTCAGATTCCGGATATATGTTGGGATTATAAAAATAGCATGTGGTTTTAAACCTTAGATTCAAAAGCTCGAGAGGATAGATTGAGCATGGTCCGCAGCACACATGCAGGAGCAGTTTATCATTTGATTTTCCGGTTGATCTTCCAGTCAATTTTCCAGTCCTCTTACAAGTCCAAAACTTTTGGCTATTTTCAGAGCCTCCTGATATTCATAATAATCCAAAGATTTTGAAATTCTTCCTATATTCTCCGCTTCAAAGCAAGGACGGTACTGTCCCATCACATTGACATATGTTTCAGGTGAAATATTTTTTGCAATGAATTCCAAAATCCTCCTTGTGTCCTGAAGCATGCCGGGCATGACAAGATGCCTGATGAGCAGTCCTCTTTCTGCAATACCGCTCTCATTTATTTGTAATACTCCAACCTGCCTGTGCATTTCAAGGAGCACAGGCTTTAAAATTTCAAAATAGTCTGCAACTCCGCAAAGTTCTTTTGCAATCTTGGGCTCTGCAAACTTCGCATCAGGCATATAGATATCTACAATGCCGTCAAGAAGTCTGATGACATCAAGAGATTCATACCCTCCGCAGTTGTACACTATGGGAAGATTGAGACCACGGGCGGCGGCGATTTCGAGAGCCTCTATTATCTGCGGGACAAAGTGCGTCGGCGTAACAAGGTTTATATTGTGACAACCTTCCTTTTGAAGGTTAAGCATATGCGATGAAAGTACATCTGCTTTAACATCAGTCCCATTATCAAGATGGCTTATGTCGTAGTTCTGGCAGAAAATGCAGTGGAGGTTACAGCAGGTAAAAAAAATCGTCCCGGAGCCATGAATACCTACCAATGGAGGCTCCTCTCCGAAATGTGGTCCAACGCTTGAGATGGTAGCACTAATCGCCGCCCTGCATTTTCCCCTATCTCCTCTTGTCCTGTCAACGCGGCATTTATGCGGACAAAGGGTGCATGACTTAAGCAGTGATTTAAGCATTTCTGCCCTCTCACCAAGTTCACCGGATTCATAGAGTTTCTGGTAGCAGGCGGCCATTATTTTAACCTATATTCAAATACCTTACTTATTATTCTTTACTATAATATAAACAATCTTCAATTATGACAAAGCTAAAAAACTATGGACATACGCTGCAAATGTTGTTTATATTACGCACTCTTTTTATTATTAACCGGAGACATAATAAATGGGCAGTCAGCTTTTTATAAAAAAACCTATTAAGCTACTTCTTGAAGAGATGGCCGGAGAACATCAGCTCAGGCGCATTTTAGGTCCGGTGCAGCTCACAAGTCTTGGCGTAGGGGCGATCATCGGCACCGGAATCTTCGTACTCACCGGAGTTGCAGCCCATGACATTACAGGCCCGGCTCTTATGCTATCCTTCGTTGTATCAGGGCTTGCCTGCATCTTTGCCGCCCTCTGCTACGCCGAGTTTGCCTCGATGGTCCCTGTCGCAGGTTCTGCATACACTTATACATACGCCACAATGGGGGAGTTATTCGCATGGATAATAGGATGGGACCTTGTACTTGAATATGCCGTCGCATCATCCACAGTGGCGCATGGATGGTCTAAGTATTTTCAGGATTTATTAAGCGTATTCGGCCTTAAGCTTCCCCGTTTTATTGCCAATGCCCCATTTGATTATAACCCCCAGACAGGAACTTTTATAGCTACCGGGAACGGGTTTGACTTGCCAGCCATTGTAATCGTTGCCATAATCACCATGGTTCTCATTAAAGGGATCAAAGAAAGCGCAAGCTTCAATGCCGCTATGGTCATTCTTAAAGTTCTCATAGTTTTCTTTGTGATTGGCGTTGGTGCGTTCTACGTTAACCCCGATAACTGGCACCCCTTCGCCCCATTCGGACTTACCGGAATAAGTTTCTTCGGAAAAACAGTTGCCGGTCAGACAGGGAAAGGGGGCGAACCCCTCGGTATGATGGCAGGCGCTGCAATAATATTCTTTGCCTACATAGGATTCGACTCGATATCAACTCACGCCGAGGAAGCGAAAAATCCGAAGCGCGACATTCCGATAAGCATCATATCATCATTAATCCTCTGTACCTTCCTCTACATAGCAGTATCTGCTGTGCTCACTGGAATGGTACGTTACGACGAGATCAACATCAACGCCCCTGTATCAAACGCATTCGGCAAAGTCGGTCTTCCCTGGGCACAGTTTTTAATATCCATAGGTGCAATCACTGGAATCACATCCGTACTTCTTGTAATGATGTTAAGTCAGCCGCGCGTGCTTTTAGCAATGGCACGAGATGGGCTTCTCCCTTCGAAATTTTTTGGTGCTGTGCATAAACGTTTCCGCACCCCGTGGAAATCAACGATACTCACTGGCATATTTGTAGGATTGCTTGCGGCTTTTGTCCCGCTCAGGATTCTGGCCGAGCTCGTAAATATCGGGACACTGCTGGCATTCGTCATCGTCTGCGGTGCCGTGTTGATAATGAGGAAGACAAACCCTGACGCAGAGCGTCCTTTCCGTGCTCCTTTTGTTCCGCTTGTCCCCATACTTGGCATATTAATATGCCTGATGCTGATGTTCTCGCTTCCTGCGGAAAACTGGTTACGTCTTTTTGTATGGCTCGCAATTGGTCTAGTAATTTACTTCTGCTATGGAAGAAAACACAGTGTAATGGCACGTTATCTTGCCTCAGAAATAAGCAAGCATGGCGTCTCTCCGGCAGGCACTCTTCTTCCAACTCATGAAGATAATATCAATGGTAAAAAAAGAACCAAAAAAAGAAAGTAGATTAATATCAATTTGATTAATCAGGCTGACAGAATATCCTCTATACAAGCAAATTCACAATCTTCATCCATAGCAGTGCTGTAATTACAGAAACAATAGTGACAGGAATGCCTGTCCTCGCATGCTCCTTAAATCCGATTTTCACATCATAAATCCTTGCAAGCTCAACTGTTATGATATTGGCGATGCTTCCAATAATCACAAGGTTCCCCGCAAAGGTGCTCTGAAGTGCAAGGAGGTAGAGATTCTGAACATTACTAAGGTCTATGTTCTTCAGAAGAAGCATCACTGCCGGCACATTGCTCACAAGGCTGCTTAGAAGAACAGTGAGAGCAGAGAGGAACTCCGGTTTATTGATGTTTATGCCATGTGACAAAAGAAAAGCCACTGTATCCTGCGGAACGTTAAATTTCACAATCCCTGCTATAACTATGAAAAGCGCGCAAAACAGGGTTATGAGATGCCAGTCAATCAGACCGAGAAGTGAGCGCGTAGATATTTTCCTGCTGCAAAGCAGAATGCCCGCCGCCGCCACAGCAGCGAGCTCTCTTGGTATTGGCGTAAAGAAAAGAATTATGAGTACGGTTATGAGGATCAGAGCCTTTGTTGTCTGTCGGCTGTTGTATTCATTCCATATCTCTCTTGAGTTTTCACTTACAGAGCCGCAGTTGCTTTGCCACTTTCCTTTGTAAATCATCACTATTATGAAATAGGCAGCCACCAGAGATAATGCTGAAGGCGGAAGACACCAGAAAATGAATTTGCCAAAATCAAGATGGCATGCCTGCCCGATAAGCATATTCTGGGGATTACCTATTATCGTCGAGGCAGAGCCTATATTGCTTGCACAGGCAAGCCCGATAAGAAATGGCACAGGGTTTAAAGACCCCCTGATAAGTGACACGCAGAGTATAGGAGTGAAAGCAAGGCAAACAATGTCGTTTGCAAGAAGCGCTGAAAGGATGGCAGATGTCGCCATTAATATCAGAAGAAAGGTCTCAGGCTTCTTCATGTATTTTACAATTGAAAAAGCGATCTTTGTATAAAAACCTGCAAGCCTGAACTGAGCCGATACAACCATCAACGCATATAGAAGAAGCATCGTTGCCGTGTCAACAGACCTTATGGCCTCATCAGTGTCAAGTGCGCCTGTGACTATCATCCCTATGGCACCAAGCACGGCAATGCCTGTTCTGTCTAAGGCAAGTCCCGGAATATTACCTGCGGCGACCCCTGCGTATGTGAGGAGGAATATTATTGTGGAAGCAGTTTTAATATCCATAACAAATGCCCCATTTATCATCTCATTTATTAAACATCAGATTATCTTATCTCAGATTTTTATAATATTGAAAAATAAACAGCATGATAAAATGAAATTTGTTTTATTGCTATTCCTATAAATCCTTGACTTACAAAATACCCGTAGTTTATAAACGAGTTCATATCGCAGTTATTTTGAGCATTCAATATGCTGTTCTATTACAGCACAAAATAATTTTATCATTAGGTTATTACATTAGTTTAGAATCTGAGAATTTTTCTAAGGAGGGTAATTAATATGTCAAGGAAACTGGTGGTAGCCGCAATTGCTGTTGTTTTTATAACCGGAATATGTGGAACCGCAATAGCGGCAGATCAGGTCTCACCGTCAAAGAATACTCCGTCATCCTCGGCGAGTAAACCAACAGCCCCGGCTGAAAACAAATCTTCCGGCAAAAAAGAAGAAAAAACAAAGGCATTGTCGGCAAATGTAAAATCTGTTGATGCAGCGGCAAAAACATTGACGGTTGAAAAGAAAACAAAAAAAGGAATAAAAACAATTGTAATAAATATAAATGAAAAAACCAAATTTCAGAACGCAAAGAGCTTGAGTGAAATTACTGCTGGTAATAAAGTTGAAATAAAATATACTAAGGCCAGCAAAAAGAAAGTTGCATTGGAAATAGTAAAGGGTAAATAATAGAATTTATAGTTGATCTACTTGTGCAATGCGTATGCTGACTAAGAGATAACCTTAAAAAAGGGAGATGTCAAAAACAATGAAACGTATTATTTCAATCGCATTGAGCTTATTATTCGTTGTATCACTTTTTTCATTTACAGCTTGCGGTAAAAAAGAAGAACCAACTAATCCTCCGGCTATGACCGAACAAGCTCCTCAGCAGGGTGAAGAGCAAGGTACACAGGCAGAAGAGGAGGCACCATCAGCTGACGAAGAAGCACCAGCCGAAGAATAAGCAACAGGGTTACTATCATGGGAAGCCTTTAGCAATGGGCTTCCCTTTTTTTATCTTGTTTTCAATCACAGCTTTTCTACTATTTGACAAAGAAGCCCGTCTATCTTAATATCTCTCAATAATAAAGTGATAGAAATGAAGTAACACTCCGGCTGGAGGCAGATATTTTAATCCATCAATATTGCTCTGAGAAATTACCGCGCATCGCGCAGGATACAACGAAAGGCTGACAAATAATGGAAAAATCACCGTCATTAAACGGTGTAATTGAATTTTCTCCCTATGAGGTCGTGTTTAAAGAGAATAACCGCATCCTCTTAATCGGCGATTATCAGGACCAGTGGAAAGAAGACCTTCAAAATCTGGCTGGCGAATACGCCCTTGATATCTACTTTTCCATTAACGCCACTGAAGGGCTGAAACTCGTAGAAGAGCATGGCCCCTTTGCTGTAAACGTCATTCCCTATGCAATGCCCGATATCAGCTCAAAGGAATTTTACTCAATCATAAGAAAAAGATTCAGTGAATCCTACATAGTCATAATTACAGACATAGTGAATGCTGATGAAGCGCGTTCCTTTTTCAAGATAGACAGCTTTGCTGCCTGCATGATCAAGCCCATCAGGATTGAGAATTTCAGCATGATGATAAAAAAACTCATGACCAAATACAATCTTGTAAAGCGTGAGCATCTCACAATAAAGAGGCTTAAAGAAAAAGAGATCGATATGGAGATAATATCGGTAATCACGAAGAATATTGTCTCAAGCCTCAACTTCTCAAAGATAATCCGCATCGTACTTGATGAGATACAGAACAAGCTTCCTGTGGACAAATGCATTTATTTTGCAATCACTCCTGAAAATCTCCTCGTTCACATTGAAAGCAGGGGGATACCAGAGCACCTGCTAAAAAAAATCCCGACAATGAACATAGATGATTATGATGTCCTGAAATACATATGCAGTGAAAAAAAAGAGATATACATCGGGGATCTCAACAATTATCCGGATGAGACCATAAAACGCATAGCAAGTTCTGCGGGAATAAATTCAATAGCCATATTCCCGGTAATACTTGAAGGAAGAGTTGCGGGACTCCTTTCCATATCAACTGAAAACAGGGAAGAAGAACGACGGATCACACCCAGGGTGTTCACCGTGCTTAAGCGCATCACGGAACTCCTTTCAATAAGCCTCTGGAATGCGACCAAATATAAAAACGTGTCAGATTTCAACAGAGAGCTTCTCAATGAACTCAAAAAAACAAGCCAGCTCGGCAACAAGATATGCTCCACTCTCGAGTTGAATGAACTTCTGAAAGTCTCGATTGAGGGAATAAATGAGATTCTCCCCTGCGAGGCACATACATTACTCATAATGGACAGGGAAACCGGAAAATTAAACCTTCGTTTCGGTACCGGCGGAGGCATAAACAAACTCCTCGAATACAAAGACCATGAAGATATAGAAATCGCAGACTTTGTATTAAGCCAGAAGCAGCCTCTTATAAAAAACGGGATGAAGGCAAGCGAAGACGTTCCTGTAAATGTCAACATCAGGGAAGAGTTAATGAAATACTTCCCTCCTGTATCGAATATAATGATAGTTCCAGTCATATCAAAGGGAGAATCAATTGGTCTTATAATCAGCATGGACAAGAAAGACGGAACGGACTTTGATGAGACAGATGCAGAGCACATATCTATCATTGCAAGCCAGATAGGAATAGCAACTGAAAACGCAATTCTTTCACAGGAAAAGACCAGGAACCTTGAACGAACATTCATTAAGCTCGAGCAGACCGAGGCGCAACTCTTTCAATCTGAAAAAATGGCTGCCCTTGGACATCTTGCCGGAGGCGTAGCCCATGAAATAAACAATCCATTGACCGGGATTGTGACAAACCTCGAACATATAAACGAACTTTATCATCTTGATGAAGCGGCTTATGGACAATTCATGGAGCTCTGCTCCGCTTCAGCGGCTAATGCAAACTCTCTGGATGAACTGAAAGCCAAGCTCACAAAGCTTTTCGAATCAGAGAAAAAAAGGACAAGATGGCTTTCAACTGCCGTAAAGGGGGGGCTAAGATGCAAGCATATAGTAGAAAACCTCCTCACATTCTCACGTCAGTCACGCATAGAGGATTATAATTATTTTGACCTCAATGAGTGCATAACCCAGACCATAGAGCTTGTTCACCACCAGTTCGAAGTTAAAGGAGTGACTATAGAAAAGAATATGCCGTCCTCGGAGTTGAATGTTTATGGGAATATGGGGGAAATAAGCCAGGTTTTCCTCAATATGCTGATAAATGCTTTTCAGGCAATTAAAGGAGGAGGCAAGATAACAGTCACGACTAATGAACCTGTAGATGGTTTTGTAGAACTTTTAATATCTGACACAGGTTCAGGAATCAGTGAAGAAATCAGGGACAGGATATTTGATCCATTCTTCACAACCAAGGAAGTTGGAGTAGGCACAGGGCTTGGACTTTCTATCGCCCACGGCATAATCGAGAAACATGGAGGGCTCATCGATTTTAGATCAAACTCCGGCAAAGGAACTACATTCAGCATAAAACTCCCAACAGACGAAAACGGGAATAAGGCAAAAAAAGAAACTGACACCGCTTTTAAAGCCGGATGATATAATTGCATATAAGAATTTCCCGCCTTAATTTTTCATATTACGCAAATGGACAAAAAAATAACTGATACCGCGAGAATAATAAAGAACTCAAAAAAAATGTGCGCACTCACAGGCGCAGGAATATCAGCGGAAAGCGGGATAGATCCTTTCCGCGGCAAAAACGGGATATGGAACAGGTATGACCCTGAGGTATATGCACATATAGATTCTTTTATGAGAAATCCCGGGAAAGTATGGGTAATGCTGAAAGAACTATTGGCAGTTATAAACAGTGCAGAGCCGAACTTAGGACACAAAAGCCTCGCAAGGCTTGAAGAGATGGGTTTCTTAAAATCAATCATAACTCAGAATGTCGACGGTCTTCATCAGGCCGGAGGGAGCAAAAAGGTCATAGAATTCCACGGGACCAATGCATTTGTTTTGTGTATGGAATGCAGGGGAAAATATAATTCAAAAGAAATATCCTGCGAAACACTTCCGCCAAAGTGCGCCTGCGGAGGTATATTAAGACCTGACGTAGTATTTTTCGGAGAACAGATACCTCAAAAAGCCCTGTCGGAATCTTTCTCTGAGGCAAGGTCATGCGATGTCATGCTTGTCATCGGGACATCAGCACTTGTAACCCCTGCGGCTGACATACCTGTTGCGGCAAAGGAGAACGGAGCAAAGATAATAGAGATAAATCCTGAAAGAACACCGCTTTCTCTTGAGATTGCGGACATCACAATTGAAGCTTCTGCCGGTGCAGCCCTTCCGGCAATTATCGAAGCAATCGAAAGGACTTGAATCCGTTGGAATACAATGACCGGAAGCCTGATAAGAAAACAGATAAGAAAGAGGAAGATACTTGGAATAATGCATTTGAAAGCGGCTCTTATTCGCTCGCTTCACCTGATAACTATGTTTTAAATTTCGTAAAAACTCTTCCCAATGGAAAAACTGCGCTGGACCTGGGATGCGGACTTGGAAGACACATCCCTGTTCTCAGGAACAAGTTCGGATTAACTATTGGAATCGATATATCAGACAAGGCAATCCTTTCTTCACGGAATATTATTTCCCATTCATCTCCGAATTCTTCTTTTCATTCATCTTCTTATTCTTCGGGGGCATCACTCGTAAAGGGGAATATGCTGACAGTCCCGTTCAGGGACAACACTTTTGATCTTATACTTGCATGGAGAGTGATTCACATCGGGAAGTCTTCAGAATGCAGGCAGACAATCGATGAGCTATACAGGCTCATAAAGCCCGGAGGCAAGCTGCTTGCAAGCATAAGGTCTGTAAAAAACACCTTATGTTATCTCGGAGAAAAGAACGGAGAAAAACTCGAAGAAAGAACATTCAGACTTACCGAAGAAGGGATAGCAGGAGCAGTGTATCATTTCTTTGACGAAAAAGATGTGACCGACTACTTTTCACGCTTTAAGATAAATCTCTTAAAAGAAACTGAACTCGAACATACATCTTATACCGAAAGCGCAACGGAATTTAAGAACATGTTTTTTATAATCGAGGCAGAGAAGAAATGATTGAAAGTGAAACCTCAAGGAACAAATACTAAATTTCAACAAATAAATGGCATTGGAGCATAATGTATGAAAAAATAGGAGATATTGAATGAACAGTCCTTCAACCTTCCTTTTGTTAGCAATTGGTCTTGTTTCAGGGGTTGCGTCAGGTTTCTTTGGTATAGGCGGCGGTATACTCATCATTCCCGCACTTATCTATCTCGTCGGTTTCTCACAGCATACAGCTACAGGGACAAGCCTTGCCATCATGCTTCCTCCCGTGGGAATTGCGGCCGTGATCGAGTATTACCGCCATGGCAATGTTGATTTCAAAACAGCATTATTCATTGCCGCAGGCTTGGTCGTGGGAGGCTGGATTGGCGCATTTTTTGCCAATAATATTAAAGGCCCATATCTTAGATTGGCATTTTCAATCTTTGTCATATTCATGGGCTTTTACTTATTACTGGGAGCCTTGCAAAGGTTGAAGTGGATTTAGAGTTTTATTAAAGAACTCTAAGACTTGATACAGCACGGCATCTTGTTGCGTGTAATTTATATAGGGTGACAATATTAATAAGCAAATCAACCTGCTTTATGACAATAAAAGGGATGTGGCAGATTTTACCGTTATACACCGGTCAAGCTTGAAATCTTCCTCGCCAAAATAGACTACCGTCCCTTTTTTTAAACCCAACTGTTCAAGGCTTTTTGAAAAACCTTTCAGATCCTCTGTGTCAACAGTGGTAGATGTCTTGATTTCATAAGCATGAAGACCCTTCGCATCTTGAACCAGAAAATCTATTTCATCTCCCTGAGATGTCCTGTAAAAAAAGAATCGTGCGCTGTCTGATGGGTTTTGCAGATACCTCCGTTTTAGTTGCTCGATTACTAAACCTTCAAAACTGAAGCCCCTGTATGGCGACGTCCTCAATGTCTCAAGAGATGATATATTCAACAAATAATGAAGCAGTCCGGTATCACGGAAATACAACTTGGAACTTTTTACAAGACGTTTCCCGACATTTTGATAATATGGAAGAAGTCTGTCCACGAGAAAGAAAGTTTCCATCAATTCGACGTACCGATTGATAGTGTGATAGCTTGTCCCAAATGCCGAAGCGGTCTGTGAAGCATTCCAAAGCTTGGCATGCATGTGCGCCGTCATAGTCAGCAGTTTCATCTGCTGTTGAGGAGAAAAGGAAGTGCCTAACAAGGTAAAAACATCCCTTTCAACGAATGTTCGTACATAATGTTCCATCCACGTTATACGGTCTTTATCATTCCACATGAACGGTTCCGGATAACCACCGGAAAGCCAGAATGACTCAAGCTCAGTTTTTCTGAGCGCATTCGCTTCAGCATAACTGAACGGTTGAATTTCAATAAATCCCACTCTACCGGCAAGTGTCTCTGAAATGCTTTTAATCAAAAGAGGATTGACCGAGCCAAGCAATACTATACGACCCTTCTTTCCCCTGCTGCCATCAATATGGTTTCTAAGAGCTGGAAACAGTTCCGGAAGAGTCTGCGCCTCATCTATTATGCAATGCTCACCATACTGATTAAGGAAAAAAGCGATATCTGATGATATTCTGCTGTGATCTGCCGGCTTCTCCATATCGAAATATTTCCAATCCGGCAGTTCCATTTTTGCAAATGTGGTTTTTCCTGCCTGTCTCGGGCCTACGATAACCACGATTGGAAACAATCTCAGATATTTTGACAGTTTTGATGAAATTGACCGTTTTATAAGCATCATGCTTGCATTATAGAAATCGTATTTCTATTTTGCAAGATATTTTGTTAAAGAAAATATTTTTCTTTGCGTTTCGCCCTATCATATTGCAGCAAGAGCCTCTATTATCAGCCTCGCCCTTTCATTGTATTCTGGATCTGTAAGATAAAGCGGATTGTCACCCGGGTAAATCGGTGCCCCCGGAGCAGCATCGCCATAGTAACGGGGCTTAATATGACAGTGCAGATGCGGAACAAGGTTGCCAAGTATTTCATAATTCATCTTAGCAGGAGCAAAGAGCCGTTCAAGCACTCTGGAAACACGCATAATGTCGTTGAAATATAGCTGCTGCTCTTCGCTATTTAGATGATAAATTTCACGAACATGCTTTTTTGAGATAAGCACGCAATAGCCGGCGATTGACTGGTCAATGGAAAGCCGCAAACAGCTCATGCTGAGTTCTGCAATTATTCCATTTTTATTTCTTGTTCTTTCATCCAAAGATATCTCGGAACACAATGGGCAGGTTTCTCCCCGCACCAGTGCATCCCATTTTTCCCGCGGCATCCATTTTTTGTCCTGAGGCACCTTCCAAATCACCACTTAATTTTTTTGCTGCACTTTTCAACGGGTGTTTTGAGTCCTTTGCGGATAGACTCTCTCATTCCGGGAATAGACAGCAAATAAATTGTTTCCTGAAACGCTGTTATTGTTATCATTATTTTTATCTCCAATACATAACGTACACATTGTCAATCAATACTCGTAAAACCCTCTTCCGCTCTTTCTGCCGAGATAGCCGGCGGCTATCATCCTGCGCAATACTGGAGGAGGGGCAAAGTCACGGTCGGCAGTTTCAAGGTACATGGACTCACCGATATGGAAAAGCACATCAAGACCGATCAAATCTGAAATCATGAATGGTCCCATCGGGAATCCGGCTCCAAGTTCCATAGAGCGGTCTATGTCGTAAACAGAGGCAAGCCCTTCATCAAATTTCCTGTAAGCCTGAAAAAGATATGGGATAAGAAGCCTGTTAGATATAAAGCCCGGCATATCCTTGCAGAATACAGGTGCTCTCCCTATTGCCTTTGCAAACTCCGTCACCCTTTTAAGAGTTGTTTCCGAAGTCTGCATGGCGCGTACTATTTCCACTATATTCATCAGCGGCACAGGATTAAAGAAATGGAGACCGCACGCTCTTGCCGGTTTTTTAAGCGCTGCCGCAATTTCTGTAAGCGGTATGCAGGAAGTGTTGGAAGCTATAACCGTCTCATCCCTGACAGACTCTTCTATCTGCCTGAAGACATCCTGCTTAACCTCTAGCTTTTCAAATACAGCTTCTACAACCAGATCGCATGCAGCCAGAGCAAAATAATCCGTCGAGGTCTTGATACATCCCCTTGCATCGTTTGCCTGCTGCTGTGTCAGGACCCCCTTGGCTACCCTCCTTGCGAGGAATTTTTCTATCTGATGGATGCCGTTTTTCAATAAAGACTCATCAGTGTCAATGGCGACCACATCAATGCCGTATTCAGACACAGTCTGCGCAATCCCCATCCCCATCGTGCCAAAACCAACAACTCCCAGTTTTTTAACATCTGTTTTACCGCCTGTATCCATTTCTTTCTGCTCATCATCATCGGTAGTCCCGAATGCGCCTTTGCTCTTATATTTATAAAAACCAGTCCCTGATTTTCTGCCTGTCATGCCGGCTGAAGCCATCTTTTCCAGGATTCTCGGACAGCGCTGACGCTTTTCTCCTGTCTCCTCATAAAGGTTCTTGAGTACTGTTGCGGTTATGGAAGTGCCTGCTATATCTATCATCTCAAGAGGGCCCTTGGGGTGCCCGAACCCTATCCTGCATACAGTATCAATGTCTTCGGCGGTTGCGATCTTCTGTTCATAAAGCCTGACAGCATCAGCCCAGAGAGGCATGAGCAGGACATTTACGATATGCCCAGGAGCATCTTCATTTACTACACACACTTTCCCCAACCTTTCTGCAAGCTCTTTCGCAAATGCTAAAGTACTTTTCGAGGTATGGGGTGTTACCGCGATTTCCACAAGCTCCATGAGAGGTGCAGGGTTGCAGAAATGTATTCCTATAACGCGGTCGGACCTTCCAGATGCAGATGCTATCTTTGTGACTGAAAGCGTCGAGGTATTTGTAATAAATATGCATGCATCGGAGGCCACATCATTAAGCCTTTTAAAAAGGCGGCTTTTTAAACTCAAATCCTCATTTACAGCTTCAATAATGGCATCAGAATCAGCCATATCCCTTAGATCTGTTGTCCAGCTTACTCTTGAAAGAACTTCAGTGCGCTCTGCCACAGACATCTTCCCTCTTTTCACGCTTTGAGCAAAATAATCTTCTACACTTTGTTTCCCGTTTGCCAGAGCCTCCTCCGTTACCTCAAGAGCGATTACTTTGAGTCCTGCTCTCACCGCTGTCACAGTTATCCCGGAACCCATAATACCAAGCCCCGCAACACCGATTTTTTTTATTTCCATTTTTAATCCTTTGAAACTCTAACAGAGCTCTTTCCAAACGCACATAAAATTTATCATAGTCTCAATAGAGAAAACAACAACGATAACGCAGGTGTTGCCTCACTCGTCAAACCCCAGATATTCAACATTTCCTCCCCTCCTTGGCGGCACCGGCGGAGTCTGGTCAGGATAGCCGGCAGGAATCACGGCAACAAGTTCCATCCCATCAACCCCAAAATACGAATTGATATCATCGCTTACATGGATCGGACCTGTCATCCAGCATCCAGCAAGCCCTTCTGCATGAAGAAGGAGCAAAAGGTTTTGAATCAATGCGGCTGTCCCCTGAAGATCTCCGGTGCTCTCCTCGCCTGACGGTATATAATATATAACTAAAACTATTGGAGCACCGCCAAAATCCTCAAAGAATTTTTTTGTCCACTCAACTACTGATGGCTTAAAAAGTTTTTCAAGACGGGGTCTGATAAATTCATAAGACTTACTGCAAAGACTTATAAGTTCATTTTTTCTTTTCCCTGTAAGGACGAATATTTTCCAGTTCTGCCTGTTCATAGGGGAAGGCGCCCAAAGCGCATCATTTATTATTGCCTCAATCTTATCTTTAGATACGGCCTTTTCTCTGAATTTCCGTATGCTCCGACGTCCTTTTACTGCATCCTTCAGTTCCATCTGCCCTCCTCCATTCTTCAGAATAAATAACACATTAAATATCCTATGAATTATATTTTATAAATATTGATGAATAAATCAAAAAATCTATTGACACTACTGTTGTAAAATTTATTATGCAGAAAGTGTAACCTCTTAATATTAAGACTTCCGGATACTTATATGTCATTAGAAGAAGAGCTCAAGAAGGATAATTTTGTCATCACAACTCAGATCAACCTCAACCAGTTTAAATCGCCGGGCGATGTTTTAAAATACGCAGAATCTGTCAGTCCATTTGTTGACGCTATCATAATAAATGAGAATCTTACCACTGACATGGGAATGTCCTCGCTTGCCATTTCGCATATATTAAAAGATACCGGAGTGGATATAATATTTAATTTTTGCGGCAATTCTCACAGCAAAAGGAAGATGTCTTCTCTTGTTACGACAAGCTGGTTTCTTGGCATACGCAATCTTTGCATCTCAGAAAACAACACGCACTTATTCAATTATAAGGGAGATTCTGAAGGCAAAAAAGGAATATCTGTGGATGAGATGCATTCTGTAATAAACAGCATGTCAGCCGGGAAGGCTCACGATAAAATGGAATTTCTTATTGGCTCGATAATAGATTTCGAGGAAAAGCCTTTTGAAGCAACCATAAGGCACTTTGAAAGAGATATTAAGATTGGCGCAACATTTTTCCTCACATCACCTGTTTACAGTTCAAAGATAATCAATTCCCTTACTGCAACAGGTCTGGCAAAAAAGGTGAAAGTCATTGCGAACATCAATCCGTCGCGGACAGTTCATGAGCTTGAAGCGCTCAGGAAACATGATGAGAGGATAGTAAGCGATAAATTGCTTAAAGAAATAAAGAAGATCCGCAACAATGAAGAGAAGATGCTGAAATGCCTTGCATTGATGATGAGAAACATCAAATCATCTGTTGCAGGTTTTAACATTGTAGGAACAAAAAATCAGATCATAAAACTGTTCAAACTCGCAGGGCTGAAATCAAGATTAAAGAAGAACGTCTCTTCTGTTTCCTTTAATCCGCAGCGGCTTAATCAGGTGCTTGAGGCGAGGCTGACATTAAGAGAATTTGAGAAGGCATACATCATGAGAGTACTAAAGACCACCAGCGGCAACAGGTGCAAGGCGGCAGAACTTCTTGGTATCCACAGGAATACTCTTATGAGAAAATGCGATGAATACAATATAAAATTATAGGTCTATGGGAAAACTAAAAGAATTCTTAGAAAACATAGGAGCAACGAGAAGTGATTCACCGTTAAAGGCTATTTCAGCCCATGAGCGGGATTACTTTTATCACTCCCATACGACAATGCTTCTCGAAATAGGCAAGGCGATGAAAAGCACTTTTACCGAGCCTGAGAAGACATTACACCTCATTACAAGCTCAATAACCCTTATCCTGAACACCGAACGTTCTATTCTCTTCCTTCTTGATAAAACAAGCGGAGGTCTGAGAATCGCCTCGTATAACGGACTTATGAATCAGAGAATCGTTGAGACGACAAACATCAATGTTGGAGAAGGATTTGTCGGCGATATAGCAAAGCATAAAGAACCTGCTATGAACAACAGGGAATGTACAATTATTACCGGGTTAGACGTTAAAAACGTAATTGGAGCACCAATAATATATCAGGACGAAGTGTTCGGCGTTATAACTGCTGATTCAAAAAGGGATGGGAGTAACTTTACTGAAAATGAACTAAAGCTTCTGAGCATTCTCGCAAATCTCGCGGCCATAGATATACAAAGTTCAAACACCCACAGGAAGATGAAACAGAAAAATGAGAGGCTCACAGCACTTTGCGAAATAAGCAAGGCAATGACAAGCACGCTTGAACTTCAAAAGCTTCTCGACCTCATAGTTGACAAGGCAATCGCCCTTACAAACGGGACAAGCGGCTCTATCATGCTGATTGAGGAAGGAAGCGACATACTGCAGATCATGTCATCAAGGGGGCTTCAGTCTGACGTATCTGAACGGATCAAGCTGCACATCGGCGAGGGGATAACCGGCTCTGTAGCACAAACCGGAAAACCTATCATTGAAAATGATGTAAGTAAAAATCCCAAGTATGTCGTAGCCGCAAGGGAAGTCCGTTCAGAGCTGGCTGTACCGATGCTCCTTGAAGATAAAATCATAGGCGTTATCAACGTTGACAGCACTCGTCTCAATGCATTCACAACAGATGACGAGGAACTGCTTGCAACGCTTTCCGCACAGGCTACTGTTGCGATAAACAATGCGAAGACTTTCGCGAAGCTGTCAGGGAAATCCCGCTAATCTAGATCCATCATTGACTAGTAGTAAATTCTGCAGATAAAATATCTACTGTTTACTTATCAACCTTGTTTTTCTATCTATATTCTTTTAAAAAGTTAGTATGGATATGATTTTGAAAACATAACTCACATAAATAAATGACTGATAAAATAATAACTATAAATAATCTTAAGAAACGCTACGGCGGTGATGAGGCGCTGAAAGGGATATCATTTGATGTTCGGAGGGGGGAGATATTCGGCCTTCTCGGTCCCAACGGCGCCGGCAAATCAACAACTATAAACATCCTCCTCGGGCTGATTAATTTTGACAGCGGAAAGATAAGCATCCTTGGACGCGAGTTCCCGAAAGAGCGCGAATACATAAGCCAGAGGATGAACATAGTGGCAGCCCGCACTTCACTTACAGGGATACTCACTGTCATGGAAAATCTCAAAATCTATGCAAAGATTTACAATGTAAGAAACCATGACAAAAAAATCGCTGAACTTCTCGAGATATTCGAGATATCCGACCTCAAAAATAAAAAGCTCCAGACACTGAGCGCCGGGCAGCACACACGGGTGACACTGTGCAAAGGGCTTATAAATGACCCAGAGGTTCTTCTTCTTGATGAGTGCACCATGGGCCTTGACCCTGACATTGCAGAGAAGACGCGCAGAGTCATAAAATTCATCCAGCAAGAGAAAAACACTACAATGATTTTCACATCCCACAACATGGCTGAGGTTGAAGAGCTATGCCACAGGATAGCTTTCGTGAACAAAGGGGAGATAATTAAAACCGGCACGGCAGATGAACTCAAAAAAATAATAAGACGCCAGACCATAACAATCAGGGCAGCGGATGCACAGCATATCGGGAAAGTCTTTGAAATTAATGGTATTGAAACTGCGGAGTATAACGGAGAAACGATATCTATCGAAATTGAAAACAGCGACGGCAGCATGCAGATGATCCTTGACTTGCTTGCGCGCAACGGAATAAAGGTGAAGGACATAACATCAAGAGGAGCAAGCCTTGAGGATATATTCATAAAAATATCGCGGGGTGAGATATGAAGTGGCACAGGATATGGGCACTGCTTTATAAATACTGGTGTCTCTCATACAGGAGTCTTGACAGGATATTCGACATCTTCTACTGGCCTGTAGTCGGTCTTCTCATATGGGGATTCACAAGCAGCTATATAAAGAATTTCCCTAATGCTGGAATGGTTGTTAACTTTTTCATGGGAGGCGCGATTCTCTTCACATTCTTCTGGAGAGCGCAGACCGATATAGGGACTTTCATCCTGGAAGACTTCTGGAGCAGGAACCTTTACAATATCTTTTCAACTCCGTTAAAACCTATTGAGCTTTTAGTATCCATATCATTGATTGGCATAATAAGGTCTATCATAAGTTTCGCGCTCCTCGCTTTCCTTGCATCACTCATATACTCCTTTGACATACTTAACATAGGTATCTATGCGATACTCCTCTTTGCATCTAATCTGATGTTCTTCGGATGGGTAGTCGGGATATTTGTCTCTGCCCTTATCTTCATATTCGGGCTTAGGATACAGGTCTTTGCATGGAGCCTCGGATTCCTGATCGAACCATTCAGCTGCGTATATTACCCGTTAGACAGCCTGCCGCAGTGGATGCAGATAATCTCAAAGTGTCTTCCCACGACATACATATTCGAAGGTATGCGCTATGCCTATCTTAACAATTCCCTTTCGATGGAACTCCTTTTCAAGTCTTACGGGATTACCATTATTCTCCTCTTTACATCATATTACTTCTTTATATATTCTCTCAATCAGGCTAAGAAAATAGGTGTTCTTGTGCGCGAAGAATGATTATCTAAATACCTTATGGCAAAAAAGTCGTATGAAATAATCATAGCCGGCGCAGGACCGGCAGGTATATCGACAGCGCTTTTTCTTGAGAAGATAGCTCCGGGTATATCGGGCGAAGTGCTCATTCTCGAAAAAGAGATATTCCCAAGGGAAAAGCCCTGTGCCGGAGCAATAACATATCCGGGGCTTAATATCTTAGACGAGCTTAATCTGCCGGCAGGCAACAGCTTTAAAAGTGTAAGTTCAGTATTATTCACATATGGTAATCTTAAGATTAAATTCCCACAGAAGAATCCATCCATTGTCGTAAATCGCTCACAGTTCGATTCATGGTTAGCAGGAGAGGCTGTAAGTAGAGGTTTCAAGATAAATTTTGGAGAAAAGTTCTGCATTGCAGAAAAGAAGAATGGGAGATTCTTCGTTAAATCTGATAAGGATGAGTATGCCTGCTCAGTCCTTGTTGGAGCTGACGGGGCAAAAAGTTCCGTGCGTAGAACCTTTTTAAAAAATGGCAATAATCTTTCTCCGCTCCTTATTTCAAAATGCAGGACAGAGGGGAATAGTCATGATGATATTAATTCTTTGATTATTGATTTTACCTGTCTTCATTATGGGACAGCAGGCTACATCTGGAATTTTCCGTCAAATGAAAATGGAAAAAGGCATACAGGGATTTTTATATGGATGGGAAAGCAGGCAAAGGAAGTGACTGCAAGGTCAATTTTAAAAGATTATCACCAGAGGATGGGATTGCTCCCAGATGAAGAAATATATTCAGGATATGTGGAAAAATTGTATGACCCTGCCTCAGCGCTATCAG
Organism: Candidatus Schekmanbacteria bacterium; assembly: GCA_016219965.1. Taxonomy (NCBI): domain Bacteria; phylum Candidatus Schekmaniibacteriota; species Candidatus Schekmanbacteria bacterium. The sequence continues at coordinate 230,033 of JACRJM010000004.1, read as the reverse complement.
CAGAAAATATAATATTGACCGGTGAAGCTGCAGGGATAGATGCTCTCATGGGAGAAGGGATTTCCGAAAGCCTCCAGTACGGCCGTTTTACAGCAGAAGAAATCATAAGGGCCATTAGGAAGAAAGACTTCTCATTTAAAGATTATTCAGTGCGATTTAAGAAATCATCACTCTCAAAGGAGCTTTCAGAATGTTTCAAATACTCGGAATATTTCTATGACGGGAACTTCAGGTTTTGGCTTAGTCTTCTTTACAACAGTGAACGGTTCAGGAAATTCCTTTTTAATGATTTTTCAGGCTATGGGAACCTGAGCCGACATACATTGAGTCTTGCATCTATAGTTGCCGAGCACAAACTCAGAGGAAAGAAGGATCTTTCTGAAAGCGGGCTGTAATAATTCTCCAAAAACTAATACTAATAGAGTACGTAGTCCTGATATACACCGAGATATGAATAACCGCGGTCAAGGAGATTAAGCGCTGCAAGGTCAGCAGCCTTGAACCCCATTCTTATTGCTTCATCGACATTGGCATATGAAAACATGCCGAGGCGGCCAAAAGAAAGAACATTCTTGAAATCCTGCATTTTATTGAAAATGGCAGAAATATTCTTTTCATAATCAACTGAATAAACCGGATAAGCATGTTCTACACGTTCAGAGAAATGACCGATTATATCTTGAGCCTCAAGTAACCCGGAGCCTTCCAGATGTGGAAGAGCCAATTGAAGAAGTTTCTCAGAGCTGGCATTCCACAAATCATCCCCCTTCCAGCATGTAAACTCGAGGCACAATCCGGTCTTTCCTTCAGGAACCATCTTCGATGAAAAGATTCCTGTCTCATACATTCTCGTAAATGGTACATCCGGGGAAGAAAAATACACCCACGGATTTGGGAGTACCTTCTTCTTGTTTATCTTAATGAAAAGCAGATGCTCAGCCCTATATTTAAGGTTTTTTGAAATTTCGATTAAGCTGTCGTCAACTGACCCCTTAAAAAGCCTTGTCAATTCATATATCGGACCTGTCCAGAAGAAAAGGTCGCATGGAATCTCAGTTGCGGAGCCTGTAACAATTACATCAGATACCCTGTCGCCATTTACATTTATTTTTTCAATCTTACTATTTAATAAAATCACTCCCCCCTGCTCTTCTATCTCTTTCCTGAACTGGTCGCAGACCGTTCCTATCCCATGTGCCGGATAATAATGATTCAGAGTGGAAGGATCTTCCGGATGATTGCTTTTTACAATGCCAAAAACCTGAAGTGCAAGTTTCCAAAGACTAAGGGCAGGCACCCTCTTTTCTCCGACATCCTTTGAAAGCTCATCCATATCAATTCCCCATACTTTGCTTGCATAGGGTTTGAAATATATATTGAAAAGTTTTCTTCCGAAATTCTGAACAACCCAGTCTTCAAAGGATCTCACTTCCTTATGGAGTGACAAATGTTTTCTGAACCTCGATATAAGAAAATCAAAGAAGCATGCAATCGCTACATGAATAGGTATTGATGTAAATACCTTGAAACCAGTCAATGGATACGGAACCCACTTATTGCGGAAATATATCGAAGACTTTATCTGGTGCTGGAGAAAGGTATTGCCAATAATTATTTTCAGGTATTCAAGAATATCGAGATAAGGAGTATGGAAATTGTGCGGACCAAGATCAAATCCGAAACCGTTATCCCATATAGTGCGGGAATTCCCGCCTGTTTCAGAACCCTTTTCTATGACAGTAACATTATGTCCGAGCTTTGAAAGCTTCCATGCAGCACTCAAACCCGCCGGACCGGCTCCGACTATAACGCAATTCATCTTCCCCATTATTTTTCTACCTGTTTAACCTTTCCCTTTATATCCTTTGAGTGATGCTGACACGACTTGATGCACTCAGTTATTTTCATGACATCATCATCACTTAAATCACCGTACAAAGGAACAGATAAAATACTCTCAGCAAGTCCGTTAGCCTCCGGAAGGTTATCCCTTGAAGCCGATGGGAGAGCGTGATAGCAGGAATAGTTGCTGCAAAGAGGAAAAAAATATTTTCTTGTAACTATATTCTCCTGCCTTAATGCCGTGTGAAGTTCATCCCGTGAAATCCCGAATTTTGTATGGTCTATCCTTATGGTAAAATACTGGTAGTTTCTTTCAACAGCGGGATCAAAGAGCTGAAAACCCAGACCATCAATATTCCTGAGCGAATCCTCATAAACTTTTGTAAGTCTCTTTCTTTTCTCATTCTCATTTTTTATCTTTTTGAGATTTAAAAGACCGAAGGCCGCCTGGAACTCATTCATCTTACCGTTTATTCCCGGACCTATAACATGCTCTTCATCCATAATCCCAAAATTTTTATAATATGAAATTCTGTGATTAAAGGAGGCATCAGAGGATGTGACAGCTCCGCCTTCAAGAGTATTGAACGATTTTGTTGCATGGAAACTGAACATTGAAGCATTGCCGTACTTACCTATAGCCTTGCCGTTATATTTCACTCCAAATGCGTGTGCCGCATCATAGATGACGCTAATACCGTAATTCTTTGCGATCTGATCCAGTTTCTCAACATCACAGGGATTGCCAAAGACATGCACAGGAACTATGGCAGTCGTGTTTGGAGTAATCAATGACTCTATCTTAGCAACATCTATATTGTAAGTAAGCGGATCGATATCACAGAATACAGGCTTCGTGTTGTTCCAGTAAAGTGAATGTATGGTGGCAGGGAAAGTAAAGGGCGTAGTGATTGCCTCTCCCGCAATCCTTAAAGCCTGTATCGCCAATTGAAGGGCAATCGTTCCATTGCAGAAAACACTGCAATAATCGACTTCAAGGAATTTCGTAAGTTCCGTTTCAAAGTCCTGAAGATATTTTCCGTTGTTTGTAAGCCATCTCGAAGATAGTATCTTTTCAAGTTCCGAAAAAAGTTCATCTTTGTCAGGGATCATTGGTCTGCTTATAAATACAGGATTGCTGAAAGCCGGTGTACCTCCCAACATGGCTGGTTTTTTCATAAATAATTATCTCCTGCTTTTCTCCCTCTTATTACCTTAGCCGGCGAGCCGTAGGTCACTGCATAAGGAGGGATATCCTTTAAAACAGTTGCGCCTGCACCTACAACAGTGTGCTCCCCTATTTTTACCTTATGAACAATATTTGCCCCGATGGAAATTGCCGAAAAAGCACCGATCGTAACCGTACCTCCTATAGCAGCTCCGGGCGCAATACTGGAATAATCCTCCATAATGCAATCATGATCAACAGACGCATTTGTGTTTATTATACAAAACCTGCCTATTTTAGTCGCGGTATTTATAACGGTCCCAGCCATAATAACAGTTCCATCTCCAATAGTCACATCTCGTGCAATCTGTGCTGATGGATGGACAGCAGATACAAATCTGAAACCAGGGGCTACTTTCATTATTGCCTTAGCCACATTGGCTCTGTTCCAATTATCACCAATTGCGACTATTCCTCCAGAAACTTTAAGTTCTTTCATTATGACAGGGATTCTTTCTTCGGTACCGATAATTTCGTGTCCGCAGCATTTTAAACCAGGCTTTTTAAATGTATTTTCAATCAGACCAGCTATCCTGAAACGATTTTCCCTCTCCACTATGTCTATTATGACTTTGGCATGTCCCGATGCGCCTATAATTAAGATATTTTCCATTTGATAAGACTTTATCCCATCAATATTTTTTCAGCCATTTTTTTTCCGCTGATTATGGCATCTGACATTGTTGAATATTCCCAGCCCCCATATCTGCCTTCAGAATATATGCCGTTATTATTAAGGTAGTCTTTAATCGTCCCAACGCACTGCTCTCTATTTGAATCAAAGATTACATACCCATAATCTACAAATACGCTTTGACAGCTAAGTATGTCCTTCTTCCCTTTTATGAATTTCATTTTTTTCAGACATTCAATGGCTTTTTTCTCCAGCCCTTTTATATCTGTCTTCTCTTTTCCCCGATTGACAGAGAATTCAACATAAGCTGATGTCATGCCCTTCGGAGCCATTGAGCCGGCAACCTCTGAATAAAAACCGATCCTGTAACATTCATATTCTTCCTCAGGCAGGTATATCCAGTGCATTTTGCCGGCAGGCTTCCCCCTGAAACCGACATTTACAATGAGCAGAGAATTGCATCTGAGATTATTCCCTGCTTTTTTTACAATCTCCGGTGCATCAGAAATGCATTTAACAAGCTCCGAGAGAGGCATAGTTGATACAAGGTTATCATAACTTATCTCAGGACCGGTATTTAATTTAAGATTTTTTTTCTTTGAATTTATTTTAATCACTTCTGCAGAAGTGATTATATTCTTTAACCCTGCCTTAAATGAATTCACAAAACTCTGAATCCCGTTTTTTGCAGGATAATAAAATTCATGGTTATATCCGAATGCCTTTCTGCTTTTACAGAGCGCTCCGCTAACTATTTCATTCATATCAGGAACAGGGATATATCTTTTCATCGCCTCTGCACTTATTTCTTCAAGAGAGACCTTCAGGAGCTTTCTGTTAAAAGGCTCCATAAAATATTTTGCAATTCCATCTCCGAAATTGCTTCTCATCCATTCCCTAAAGTTTTTGCCATTTGCAGCTTTGTCGTTGTTATTTGACACATAAGCTTTGATATATTCTGAAAGGCATTCAACTTTCATTTCATCAGGCAGGTAATAAAGATTTCCCTGAAATGGATAAGGGATAAATCTGTCTTTAATAAATATTTTTGAATTTCTTTTTACAAGCTTACTGTTCCCTTTGAGCAGTTTCTCTACAAGGCTCTTTACATAATTATCTTCTGTGTGCAGAAAATGGCCGCCTGTATCAAAGGTAAATCCTTTATGATAGAAACTGCGGCATAGCCCTCCAGCTGTTGCTTCTTTCTCTATTACAAAACATTTACGAGAGTAATTGTTACCGGAAGCAGCATATTTACTCTCCATGTGATAGGCAGTGCTAAGTCCTGTTAATCCCGCTCCTATTACTACCGTTATTTCTTTCATATGGGATAGTTAATTTATATATCCGAGTGCCTTCAATTTATTCATAAGTCCTTCATCTTTCATCATCTCTTTATTTCCTTTTTCTATTCCAGCTTGTGATATATCGCCCATATCATAAGAAGATATTGATGCCGGAGGATTTGCTGACAAAGAATTTCTGTCAATTATCTCAGTCAATACTCTTCCATCCATGTCAGATCCCGCAGGTAATCCAAGAAGATAAAGGATAGTCGGTGTTATATCGTATAACGTTGGCTTATGGATTGTAAATCCTCCAGAGATGTTTTTCCCAGAGGCGATAAATATAGCGTCAGGTCCATTACCATGTGCTCCATATTGAGCGGCATAATCATTAAAATAGTTGAAGACAGGCTTATGCCCGTGATCTGATATAACTATTACCGTCGTATTCTCATCAGCCTTCTCCAATATCTTTCCAATGTATTTATCAACTTGTGCATAATAATCATTAATTACATTCCCGAATTGTTGCCTTTCCTCATCAGTAACCCACGGAAATTTTTCTTTATCAATATACTTCCAGTATTTATGCTCAAGATCATCCGTTCCGCGGAAATATACAGTAAAAAAATTTGTATCAGGAGATTCCTCAAGCAGTTTCATTGAAATATTAAAATAAATATTTTCTGATTCATAAGTATATCTGACAAAGTCTGTAAGATTCTTTTTCTTATAAAATTTCGGAGTATCATAATTTTTCATATTCGCATCTATTTCTTTGCAAAGAGTGCTTGGATAAACCAGATACTTAGCATATTCAGAAGGATTAGGACCTCTTTCGTACTTAATAGCTCTCAACAATTTGTCAGAAACCATAGAACCATTTACCTGCTCAACCGGATATGAAGGAAACCAGTTAACAACTATTACTTTCTTTCCATATTTGCTCAATATATTCCAGATGGCATTAGTTCTCCTGTAATAAGTGGTAATAGGAAATTCAAATGAAAGCCCAGTAAACGCCATGAATTTAAGCCTATCAAACATACCCCTTTGCAGGAAATTCTGTATCGGCTGACTTACTCCATCAAAAGACACAAGTATAAAAGATTGTATCCCATGCTTCTCCGGCTTTTTACCTGTCGCAATGGATGTCCAGAGTATCGGAGATTCAGTGGGAATGAATGTTTTCATATCTCCCCTTACACCGTTGTCAATAAGTTGTTTGAAGTTTTTAAGCTCCCCTCGCTTTATCATCGGATCAATTATATCCCATGTCGCTCCGTCAACTCCTATGAGGAACACCTTATTCCCTTCAGCATAGTTCCCGGCTTTTACTGTCTGTTTAGATGCAAGATTCATAACAAGCTTCGACTTGTTATAAATTACCGGAAACAACCACGATGACACATATATAATGAGCATGACTGCTGCAATAAACAAAGGCTTTTTCAGCCGGCTAACCCTGTCATAAGAATAGAGATAAATCTTTGCTGTTAGCCATCCAATGAGAAAAGCTCCAGCCACCATTATTAGTACGGATCCCCACATTAGCATTGCCATTTTTGTATAGCTGTCTACAAAAGGATAGATGTAATAAAACATATAAGTACTAACAAACCTGTTAATAAAAAACTGAAAGATAAATACAGAGAAGAAGATTATGAATGTATAGCGGTCAAGAACTCCGTCATTGATGATTGAGTGCTTAAAGCGTGATGCAATAAAATATGCGACTGTAAATATAACTGAACCCACTGCTACAACAGCTACCATACAGGGTATCATAAGATAAAAAGAAAGGACAAGTCCGTCCAGCGCATTTGATATCAGATCATTAATTAGTATAGTCCCTACAAGGACCACAATCCCGTCAATAAAGCCAAGTAAAAAAAGTTTTTTTACAAAATTTTTCAACTCTATACGATAATTTTTAACGGAATTATTCATCCCACAGACCTCCTGCCTTCATTTTTGTTATTAGCCACTTTTCCGAATCAATTCCTAATGTATCCCTTACCCACAGCCCCCTGCATTTAAAGCATATTCCTGTTTTTTCATATTGCCCAAGAAGATGTCCTCTCCTGAGTTTTTGCAGTGGCGCCCCCCTCCATATCTTTTCAAGGGTAGTTTTTTTAATGTCTCCGATTAACTCCTTATGGTAATAGTCAATACAGCAGGCGGAAACACTTCCATCCCAATTTATTACCATTGAAAGCCATAAACTTATACATGGGTACCTGTCAATAGAACTAGTAGTCCCATCTGCTGTATCTGTTTTTCCTCCAGGCCACAGAAATTCACTGCTTACGACAACTTCGTCAGCTACACTTTTCCATTTTCTTCTGAAATCCGGTATTTCATCTCTGTTTTCCTCAACAGATATTATTTTAACCCTGATCATCGGCTTGGCTTTACCGGATTTGTTCCTCTGTTTTATAAGGTATTTAACATTTTTTTCAACCTCAGAAAGCCCGTTCTTCCCTTTTATAAGCCTGTAGGTATCCTCTTTGCTGGCATCTATGTTTATAATTACACTGTCAATTCCTGAAAGGACAAGTTTCTCTGATTTCTCTTCATCAAGTATCTGCGCATTAGTGCTGAGATGTGTCCTATAGGAAGCTTTCTTTTCAGTTGCATAGCTTATCATATCGAACAATTGAGGATGTATCAGAGGTTCACCGTCCTTATGAAAAAAAATTGACATCCTCCTTCCATGAGTCACGCTTTCATCAATGACTTTTTTAAAAATAGGAAAATCCATTAATCCCCTTTTGACGTCAGAAGGTTCTGCCTGCGGACACATCCTGCATTTCAGATTGCAGATGTTTGTGGGTTCAATAAAAAGATGAGCAGGGAAATCCATGGAAATCTGTGAACGTTCAATTAAATTTCTTATTTTTTTATTTCCTGTGGCAATTAAGGTTGCCTTCCTGAGTAATCTGTTTTTCAGCTGCAATGTCTGATTCAACTCCTTAGAGATTTTTACTCATCCACACATTCTTTCTCATTTTTCTATCTCATTTTTCTATCTATCGATGAGAATTAATGCTCGTGGGGTTTTCATAAATATCAATTCTCGGCTTTTTGCCGGAAAGTACATCTTCATAGAGAGCCGCAATTGAATCAGCCACCCTGTCCCAGCTATACATTGTTTGGATTCTATCCAGAGCCTTTTGCCTATATTCATCCACAATTAGTTTATTATCCAGTAAATATTGAAGCCTCTCTCTAAGTGAATCTGCGCTGTTACACTCATAATTAAGGCCGGACTCTCCAACAGTTTCAAGATTTTCCTTTATTGAGTTTACAACAACGCAGTTCCCTGTTCCCATAGCCGTGAGAAGTGCAGGAGAAGTACCATCCACCTCAGAGGGCTGCACATAGAGATATGCTCCGGAATATACAGCCCTGCACTCATCGCCATAGACAAACCCAAGAAACCTGACATTACTCCCCGCAGCTTTCTGTTTAAGCGTTTCGATGTATTCAGTCGTAAACCAGTCTCCCCCGATTATGACGAGTTCCTTTTTAGTATCCAATTTTACATAGGAGTCAATAAGCCTGTGTACCCCTTTTTCAGGAATAAGCCTGCCGACAAACAGTATGTAATTGTCCTTTGTCAGTCCGTATTTTTTCAACACACCTTCATCAGCATTTCTTCCCATATCCGCCCCGTATGGTATATATACTGTTTCTGTCTTGAAAACCCTCTTATAATATTCCTGCACAGACTTTGAATCGACTATGACAGCGTCAGAGAATGTTACAGCTATTTTTGCTGAGTTAAAGAGAAACCATTTAGCAAACTTCCCCCACTTCTCCCTTTCCCAGTCAAGGGAATCAACTGACGTCACTACCTTCTGTCCAAGTATCTTCAGGAAAGGAATAAAAATTGAATTACCGACGCCATAGACGTGGATAATGTCCTTTCTCTGAAAAAGCATATGGAGCAGAGATAAAAAAGTATGGCTGATAGTCTCAAGGCTTTTGTGTCCGATTGATTGAAGCTTAATCAGTTTGATCCCGCAATAGTATTTATCGCTTAATGACACATTCCTGCTTCTGCAGTAGACTGTAACCTGAAGCCCGGCAGATGAGTGTCTTGTAGCCACATTATCCACACATGTTTCAAATCCGCCGTGCCTTGCCGGTATCCCATTGATCCCCACTACTGATATGCGAAGTTTTTTTCTCAAATTTAAAGCTGCCTTCTGAGATAGACATTTGCCATGAATAAAAAAACAATCAAGCAAGCTGAACCAACATAAAAATGCTTTTTTGTAATCTGGTAGATTAAATCGCTCTTGACAGGGCTTTTATAAATTTCACTGTCCGAGGCTCCCGAAATCGGCATGGGCTTTTCCATTCTTAATCTTGATTTCACAACTGCATAGACAGGATAATAATATTTGTCAATTATTGCGCTTTCATTTATCGCTTTATCATATCTCTTTTTTTCTACTGCGTTATCCCTTTCATAAATATGGAATGAAGCTTCCCTGACAAACTTATAAAGTTGCTTTTGTCCCCCATTCATATTATCAGATTTCTCCCCTCTTAAAGCTTTAAGGATATCCAGGTTGCTGAAATCCTTTTTGTTATCCTTAACATACACGGCAAGTTCCTGGAGCTTCTCAGATGGGAAAGAAGAGTAAAAATAATAATTCCTGTCTCTGATCTCATACCCAAACTCGTGAACTAGCGTAATAAAAGCAGTTATGAATAATATAAGAACTACAAAATAATATGTAAGCTCTACAATGTCTTTTCTGGCAGGCCTTTTCCTGAGTTTATTAACAGGCATAATCAAGGCTATTCCTGCAAGTGCCAGCAGGGAGCTTTTTATGTTTACTATTATATCCTCTATTGTGCCGACTCTGTTCGGACTGATCCATTGTGCAAATTCGTCCCCTATACTTATACATGATACGAGAGAAAGGCTTTTTAAGAATGCCATCTGGGTATTCTGGGTATTAGATTTGATTTCAAAATAACGGTATGCAAGAAACGTGAGTATCCCATATTCGATAAGGTGAAATTTTTCAGCTGGAAACTGGCTTAATGATGTAAACATCAGTGCATAAAAATATGAAAGAAATGCGAGCATTAAGAGACGCAGATATTTTTGTTCACCTAGCCTAAATATGCAATAAATCAAGTATAAGCCCGTTCCACCGGCGCCGGAATAAAGAAAATTAACGGCTAGGTGCTGCTGTGAAGCTGTAAGAGATTTCCATAAAACAGGAAAGTAGGGAATGGTTATAAAGATTATAAGGGAAAAACCTGCAAGCTGCCAAAAACTATAAAAAGTCGCTTTTCTTATTTTATCTTTCACTTTATTGTCTGTTTTTTAATTACTTTCTTTTATGGTAAGCAATGTCATCGTCCTGAAAACTGCCATGACAGTCCGCGTAAATACATTTATTATAAAGCGCTGCAGTCTGTTTTGTTCTCCATCTGTAATGTTGATAATTATCTTGTTAAGCATATATACAATTTTCCAGTACAATCCATACGTTCTGTTTAAATATCTATTTAAAGGATTGTCAAATCTGATATTGCATCCCTGATTGCTCACTGAAGTTACAATCCCAACCAGATCGCATGACTCCCTCAATGTAAAATTAAGGCTTGCATCCCCTTTTTCAATAATCTCCCCAGATCCATCTCTTCTTCCAAATATCCTGATGGCCCTATGGACAACATATCCTTCGGAATTCTTGAAAAGACATATTTCACCTGAAACCGGAAACATCTTCGCCGATATATCTGCAAAGACGATTGATTTATTCTGAATTAAAGGTGTCATACTCGTACCTTCCACCCTTATCTGTAACTCTTTGCCAATTTGTTGATAGGCGGAGATAATCTTATCTTTCATATTTAATCTATTTTTAATTTCTTCTTATTGCTCTTCCCATACATTGTTTTCACCTGCACTACCGATTCGCCGGAAATTTTTTTCGGTACTTTAAATGTAATTGACTTGTCTGACCATGCAGAAGAACTGATCTTTGAACCATTTATAAATAATTTTCCCCCGGATGGGCCGAAATGATTTCCATAAATAATTATCTTGCCTCCTGCCTGGACATTCCTCTTTGAAAGTCTCGATATTGCCGGCTTTTGTTTCTTAAAAGGAAGCAGCGGATTCCCTTCAGACCTTATACCGCCGCTATTTTCCGCAGTAATCTCATACTTATTATATTTCAGGCCCCATGGGACTTTGAATGTTATTGCGCTATTTTCCCATTTTATTATATCAGCCTCCATAGTCTGGTCTTTTCTGATAAGAAGAATTTTCCCTCCTGTACTTCCGAAATTATTTCCTCCAACAAAGACATTTTTGTCATAATATAACACGCTCTTATCAACACTGGTTATGCTGACAGTTTTGTCAACAAGTTCTGAAACAATGATAGTAACTCCCGCTGTGCTGCTCTGGTCATCATTATCAACAACCTCAAGTGTTGCATTGTAGCTTCCCGCTCCGAAAGAATGGGTAACAACCTCTTCTTCGCTGATTTGAATATCATCTACTTTCCAGATATATGTTATTATTGTCCCGTCCGTATCAAAGCTTCTTGAGGCAGTAAACGTTACCACCTCTTCCTCCCCGGCAGGAACCGTAATGTTCAATTCTCCCCCTTCATAAACAGTCTGTTCATCCGTGCTCGCTGTAATTCCAGCAGTAGGCAGAATATCCGAAGTCTCATTCAGGGCTATATTGAAATAGGCATTTGTTACTACGCTTTCTTTGCTGTTGTCCTCAACTTCAAGTGTTATCGTATAAACACCAATTCCGAAATCACCGGCATAATCATTCTCTTCGCTGATCTTATCACCATTTACGTACCAATAATATTTTACTATGCTTCCATCAGAGTCGTAGCTTCTCGACGCAGAGAAGCTTACGGGAACGGTCGCTTCGCTAACACCCACATAAAGGTTCATAGTCGAGCCATCATAGATTATCTGCTCTCCTGATGTGATTGTTATGCCTGCAACAGGAGGCTGATTTGAGGCCTTCTCTGTTTTAAGTTTAAGTGCCGGATCACCGAGCAGGACAAATGTATTTATAAGGTAATCAGGGATCCCATTCTGATACGCATCAAATCTGGAGTCGTCTGCAAGTTTCCCAATCCTTGTTATATTGTTATCAAGAAACTCTGAAAAAAAACTTTGGGCAACAACCTTGTGATCTGACGAGTACCCAAGTCCTGAAGGACTGAAAGTTGATACTGCTCCCTTCCCATCTGTGAGCAGGAACTTCTCAGAAAGAGAAAGCAAAGTAGAAGAATGCGGAGGAGGTACCAGTGCAAAAAAACCGTTAAGGCAGTCCAATGTCAGAATGAGGGATAATTTATCATTAGCAGCAAGAGAATCAACATCATCATTATTAAACAGGATATCCCCTCCTCCCCATATATCAAGAGCACCATGCCCCGTATAATTAGCTATAACCGCACCATTATTAAGCTTATTTATAATGCTGTCTGTTGCCCCGCCCGCACTTTCAAAGGCAGACTGATAAATTTTATATACTGTGTACCCTTCACTGTTAAACTGTTCTGCGTAGTCATCTGAATGGCTTTCAAATTCCTGTGAATCATCAGCTACAAAAACAACTTTTTTCCACCACGAATGGTCAGTGTTTGCCTCATAAGCTTTAATCTTATTAACTACCGACTGGACCTCACCAACGGAAGATGCCGGGATTCTTCCTATGTTTATATCAGGGACAGGATCATCGCCATCTACGCAGACAAACCAGTTGTCAGTTACAGCCTCGCCAAAGGGGGTATTTGCCGGATATGTTGGTACATCGTTCTTCTTCCCCGTATTGAAATAGTCCTTGTAATCAATATTTGCATCACCAACGATAAGGACATACTCAGGCTTAAGCTTCCAGCTCTGATAAGCCGTCTTCAGGAAATCCTTGATTGCCACCGGAGTAAAACGGCCGTAGCTGAACTGATTATATATCTCTTCAACATCGACAAATTTGCTTTTAAGCCCCCCTGCCTCTCTATCATCGATAAGCGGTGTTATCGCTTCCTCAAACTCCTTGGGGGCTATGACTACATAGTCAGCCTCTGTTTCAACCGAAGAAAGGTCCCCCATCTGTTCATATTTTACAACACTTAATGGAGATTTAACCGCATCTGAATCTGCAGATATAAATGACAGAGTACCTGAAATCTCCTTTTCAAATTCGAGGTTGTAATTTCCTTCACTCCCTGACTCTGCATGAGTTATACTGACAGGGTTCTCAGGGTCGGTAACCTCAAGTAAAAGGATATTCCCATACCGGAAATCAGAAACAGCGATTTTTTTTACAGCCGTACTTTCAGATTTTATATCAAACTTCAACATTCCTTCCAACGCCACGAATTCCCTTGGATATTTTACTGTAAAATAGTCCAGAGCTATACTGTCAACCAGAGAACCGGTATCTCCCACGGTATTTACAGAAACTGAATTGTTAAAGTCCGTCGCTGAAAGCAATGTTGTAGAGATAATAGCTTCCTGTACATAAGGGATATCACCATCCCATGTGGAATCGTTAGCCAGCGTGTCATTGACAAATATCTGTGTATGATGATCGGGATCCACTTCAGTCGAAGTTCTTCCCTGAAGATAAAACCTCATTTCAGTGTCAGGCTGACTGGCACCCGTATACGGATTGGGAATAGTAATAGTCCCTAAAGACTGGTTTTTCGGAGCATAAATTCTTCCCCAGAACCAGTGGTCCTTTTCCTCTCCGAAAGGGAAAAGCATTTCGTATACATTGTTCTTCTCAAATCTCAATTCACTATAATAAAATGGTTCATCTAACCCTCCGGAAACGGGTTCATAATTTATAGCCTCAATCCTTTTTCCGGGTGAGTCTGAAAACTCAACGAAGTACGCGTTTTTTTCTGTAAATATATCTCTGTAAGGTGCGGCATAAAAAAGTATTTCATCTCCATCATCAAATATTCCATCACCTTCTCCGTTAACTATAATCGCCGTCTCAACACCATTATTCATAAGCCTCATATTTGCAGGATTAATAGCAGAAGGGTCAATCCCGGCGGCTAAAATATCCGAATAAGTTATTCTGTAAATCCCTTCATCTTTTATCTCTATCTTAAGGTTTGCATTCCCGCTGGCAGACGAACTGGTTTTATTTGCAGACTGTCTGTTTTTTATAAAAAACCTTACTTCCACTTTTACAGATTTGTTGATCACTGCTTCAGATAAGGAAGGATTATACTGGAGCGGATAGAATTTTATAATGAGATAGTTTTTGCCGCGCTTTGTCACCACTTCGTAATCTACAGGGGAAGAAGGGAATAGGCCTTTACCACTATAAATTTCCCTCTTTTTCGGTGATGGCACGGAAAAAGTTTTTCCATTCCGGATTTCAAGAGAGTCTGACGGAGGGATACTTATATCTTTTATAACATCTGTGCTTACACTTGTTATTTTAAGACTTGCCTCATTGTATTCATTTATATCGTATGTATGGATTTCGAATGGTATAGCAGGTTCTCCGGGAATACTGGTTTCCGTACATCCTTTAAATACCGGTTTTTTATAGTTTGTGCCTGAGTTGTCTGAACTCTTAATCTTGAATTCTGGTGCTTTAAAATGAAGAGACAATTCACCGGGTTGTGATGTTTGAACTCCTGCATGAGACAGACAGGTTTGAATTAATAATATGGCAAGAGTCAAATAAATATTTTTTAAGCATCGCATATAATATTCTTAATCTCATTTACAGTTTTATCAAGGATACCGGGTTTAAAACTATAGGTATCAACCCCTTCAAGAATAGTGCCCAGCCTCAACATAAGCTCGGGATATCTGTTCCCTGTGGTGTCCCGTAAGATTCTTGGGTTTCTCATATTTTTAATAAGGGCAAGAACTGCGTCCCTTTTTGATATTTTTTTTATGAGAGGAGGATTTGCAAAGTCATTTACACCTGCATTCACAGCCTCTGTGTAAAAGATATGGTTCTCGTTATCCTTGCACACCACCTGAAATTCGTTAGATGCATCAGCCATTACAGAAAGCCTGCACACAGGAACTCCATTTTTTGTATATTTATCTATAAACTTAACCCCGGGTATTTCAGTAATCTTTTCAATAAAAGCATCATTCCATGATTTGAGGAACAGGTCAGCGACATGCCTGCCTTCATCTTCAAAAACATTGCTGAAAATAAAAAGAGTTTTAAGAATGATATCAGCATCATGATTAATAAGCTCACGCTCAACATTCAAAAAAGCCTTTGTATCATCTTTAAAAGGATATTTACTGTTGCACTCCTCCTCATCTATCCCGAAGAATTTGAGACTTCCCCTCCTCAGGCCAATCGATTCTCTCAAAATGATAATATTCATCTCATTGATATCAAGAAGAAGAAGATCGTCGGCGACAAGGCTAAAACCCTCTCTTGATAAAGCATATAGGAGAGTGCTCTTTCCGGAATTCGAAGGGCCCACAAAAGCATATGCATTACCATCCTTGTAAACAGCTCCTCCATGAATCATGAGATAACGTCTGTTCCGGTTTATAACCTCTTCCATAAGAAGTATATATGCATTGTAATGTCTTGTTTCCGGTATCAGGTCGAACACCTTTTCTCCAACCCTGATTCTCGAAGGGATAGATGAAATAGATGAAAAATCAATCTCTGCCGATATATCTGCCTCACCATTGCTGCGGTTCTCCTTTTCAACCCAGGGCTGGACCTCAAGCATGTCGAAAAATCCCGGCTCATTGCATTCAACCGAAAAGGTCACATCCATCATCCTGTATTTTTTTATTATTTTTTCCATAGCTTCATTATTTATTTTCTGCTGTCCGACGCCCTGTCTACCATTTCATTAAAAACATGGTCATACAATCTCTTTCTCACACTGCAAAAATTATCTGTTTCCCATATTGTGTCATGGCATTCATACGCGAGCCCTGCGCAAGCCGACTGACAGAAGTTGTTCCATGTACAGGCTCTGCATTTATTCACCCTCTTTTTCCTCTCAGCGCATTTTGTCCTTATTTTTGATACCTCCCGCCTTTTGCATATATCTTCTAAAGTGTCCTTACTCAAATCTCCCATAAGAAATTCCTCCTGCATCAAAAGCACGCATGGATAGACTTTCCCGTCAAGATCAACAGCAGGTGAATTCCCGACCGGACAAAGAAGCGGATTCATGGCTTCATCATTTGAAAAACTGACATTGAATCCGCTAAGACCTCCCTCAATGCTCACACTCCCGTTATTATTGCCGCCCAGATAAAAAAGTTTTTTAAAGACTTCCTCATATTCCTCTGTGGTAATTCCGCTTCCAATCCTTTCCCAGTTATTTACTGCACAGCCTTCCTTCCTTAGAACAAGAAAACGTACAGATGGGATGCCAAAACTTTCTGTCATCTCAATTATTTTTTCTATCTCTCCGGCATTATGCTTCATAATTGTAAATGACAGGTTGCATCTTTTGATCGCCCCTGCTTTCCTTAAGCGTTCCAGACCCTTCATGACCTTTTTATAGGAACCTTTGCCTCTGACCTCATCATTTGTTCTCTCTGATGCGCCATCAAGGCTTACCTGTATGAATGCGCGGGTATCAGCTATAAGATGCGCAATTTTATCATCTATGAGAGTCCCGTTTGACAGCACCTTTACATTCTTTATTCTCCCTGCCGCATACTCTAAAATGCCGTTAAACCCTTTGTAAAGCAATGGTTCTCCACCGCTTAAGACAAGCGTTGAACCTTCTATTTGAGAAAGCTCGTTTATGGCATTATCTACTATTTTACTGGAAAGCTCTGTCCTTTTTCCCGGCTTTCCCCTGTAACAATGGGGACAGGTAAGATTACAACGTGATGTGAGGTGAAGAAAAAGCCCGTCTATCTTTTCATTATCAGGGAAAGGTCTGATATCTTGCCCCTTCATAATGCCTAATGAACCGACTCTTTCTATTACCTTGCTGATATCATCTCTTACAGTCTTTTGTGAAACTTCATATTTTGATGAAATAATGGAAATAGAATCTCTGTATGATTTACATGATTTGTAATTCTTCAGAAATTCTTCAAAGACAGCACCACTTATAAAAAAATATGGTTTATCAGGATGAAGGAAAAGTGAGGCTTTTTTTAGTTTCTTCCTTTTCCAGCAGAGAAGATTATTTATAATATTTTTATCCATAACAAAATACCCGGAAATATATCAGGTTAGTTTTACACTTACTTTTACTTAAAAAACAATTGTCTTACAACCTATAAAATAAAAAAGCCTCCCCCCGAATTCGAGGAGAGGCTGAAAAATACCGTTTCTAACTTACTTCTTGGCTTTCTTGTATTTGACCTTCAGCGTGGCAAGATCACTTGTGTTGCTTGATAAATCTATTTCCTGGAGTTTGTAGTTATATGTTTTGCCGCGCGTTACATCGCTGTCAGAGAGGTTATATTTTGCTCCTGAACCTCCCTGCCCCTTGGCATCAACTGAACCAACCGTCACATCATAAGTTGCCCCATTGTCTTCAGAACGGAGTACTGTAAAAGATGCTGAGTCAGTCTCAGAAGCTGTGGTCCATCTGAGGGCTATTTTCTTCGCCTTTTTCTCTGCCTTGAATGACTTGGCTTTAAGAGTTGCATTTGTCGTACCTGCATCGTTCCTCCATACTCTTATTTCCTGACCTACATCGCCATCGCTTGTGTAGCCGGCTATGAAGTCTATTTTTCCATTCCCGCTAACAGCCTCTTCGACAAAGCCAGTTGCAACGGTCTTACATGATACAGCATTCAAGCCGCCCGGTGTAAAGGCATTACCATAAGCTGATGCTGATGTTGATTCTTCCGCCTCAGTAATTGCCAGTGCATCTCCATTGGCATCAACTCCCCAAACTACATCAGGATACTTGTTTGAGTCAGGAGTAAAATCACCAAGAGCGACTTCATTGTACAAATAAGCATTTGTTGAAGTTGTTGAAACAATAGTTTCAGTTGTCCATGTTCCGGCGGTAAATGGGTCGCTGCCGTGCGGATTCTTTCTGACTTTTACTGCTTTTTCCTGACTGGCTGTATCCGCCTGACCTCTTGTGGTAAATATATCGCCATCACCCGGATCTGTATCTCCGCTTCCTTCACGGTTGGCAATAACCAGGCTTGTATATCTTGTACTTGTATCGCCTACGCCGGCAAAGGTCTTAGCTGTTGTCCAGTTTCCACTATACGCACCGGTAGTAGGATTCTTATAAGCTACCAGATTGGCAGTGGTTGCGACTGAATTATAAGCTATCACAACATCCTTGTAACTGTCATTTGTACCGTTAATATGGCCTATCGCAACAGCCGTTACATTGTTTTTAGAACCTGTAAGAGTACTTGATGTTGTCCAGTTCCCTGCAGAATAGGGGTCAGCAGCCGAGTCAGACGGATTCTGTCTTGCAATAACAGAAGCACCATTTGCTGAAACAAGATCAACATAATTATCACCGCTGTCGCCATCCAGTTCGCCAGCCGCAATATCATTAATATTAGAAGTCACGCCTCCAAACATTGCATTAGGTGAACCAGTGTTCCAGCTATCGGCAAAAACAGTACCGGCATCTTTGCCAGGGTTTTTCCAAATCAATATCTGCTGGTTTGAAGTTGCGCCATCATAATTCGCACATACGATAATGTCATTCTGGGTGTTAGCATTTGTCGCGCTGTTGAGGTTTGCAAGGAGTATCTTGTTAAGCACTCTGCTTGCTGACGAATATACCACATTTGAAGCAGCGAAACTAGCGTTGCCGGCTGATGATGTGTTCTCCCATATTCTTACTTTATATGTACTGCCGGTTTTTACTATAGCTGCCACATCATTGAGACCGTCAGCATCAAGGTCACCCATAGCTACATCAAGCACATCTTCATCAATATCAAAATCTGCATCTGTCTGTTCTGTAAATGATAATGCTGCATGCCCCTGCGGGACTGAAATAATAAAACACATAGCTAATAACATTGCAAAGATAGAAATAAAACCCATCAATTTGTCTTTAATTTTCCCACGCATACAATCCCCTCCACCTTTGAATTATAAAATTAAATCTCTCGATTAATAAAATTTTCCATTATGCTTGTAACAATTAGAATCCGCTTCCGCTCGGGCTGACTGTGCAAGGTGTCGTGGAGCATGCCTGTGCAGGACCAAGATGCTTGATTACATCATCATTGGTATAAGTAATAACCTCTGGCTGTACATACTTTGGTTTCCTGTCTGTTTTCTTTTCACGATTTTCGCTGTTCTTCTTTTCCATAATCATCTCCTCTCATTAGTCCGTTGTTTCTTATCATTAATACAATTGTTTTCTTAAATACTTTTATTTTTAAATAGGTTTAAAGTATCAACTATATGCTTTCTTATGTCAACACTTTCGCAGGTATCAAATTGTTTTCTGATAAGCTCTTCAATTTCACCCACCCCCTTACCTGCTTGAAAAGCTTCCCAAATAAGTTTTGCAGAATTGTTTAAAAAATGTATTTCCCCCGTTGATTCATTGTATAACATTAATTCCTCATCAACAGGTTTACAAATAATTTTTTTATTGTTTTCCATTTATATATATGTTCCGTTCTGAGTCAACTATTGTTTTTCAACCTTTTAGTAGCAGCTTATTATTTACTATTCTCTTGTCAAGAAAATACTTGATAATAATATACTTTATTTTTTCGCATTTGACATGCTAAATCAATTAAATCAAACTGCTCAAAAAAATCCAATAAAAAAACATGACTAAAACAGGAAACAATTATTCTGCTAAAAGCCGTATCCTTATAGTAAGGCTCGGATCATTGGGTGACATCATCCATACCCTGCCAAGTTTGCATGCAATCAGAAAAGCCATGCCTAGCTCTCAAATATTCTGGGTAGTTGAATCCAGGTCATCAGCAATACTTAAAGACTGTCCTCTTATTAATGGAATTATAGAGATAGACACCAAAAAGTGGAGGAATAAATTCATCATCCCAACGCAGGCAATCCCAACTATCCTGGAAATTATTTCAGCGATAAGAGAATTAAGGAATAAAAAATTTGATTGGGCCATAGATTTTCAGGGGTTGATAAAGAGCGGATTAATCACATTCCTGTCAGGTGCGAAGGATTCTGTTGGTTTCACGAAAGAGAACCTACGTGAGCCTTTAAGCTCCATCTTTGTTAAAAGACACATTTCACCTTCTGCCAATGACAGGCATGTAATTCAAAAAAATTTAGCCCTGCTTTCAGGACTCGGCATAAAGCCTGACGCAGACGGTTTCAGATTAAAGCTTGAAGACATAGGCGCTGAAAGCAATAAAAAAAACATTCTCAGTAAATTCAATATGGCTGAGAAAGGAAAAACCATAGCAGGGATATACCCCGGAGCCGGCTGGGCAACAAAACTCTGGGGAGCAGAAAACTATTCATCCTTAGCAAACATGATAAATGAGAAACTGGGGATGAAAGTTGCCATTATAGGAGGAAAGGGAGAGGAACACCTTGTAGAATCTGTTGCAAGGAAAATCAGCCCGGCCCCTCTTTGCATCACGGGAACTTCAATAAAAGAGCTTGCCATCATATTAAATAATCTTGGCATATTCATTGGAGGAGATACAGGCCCGCTTCATCTTGCTGATGCGCTTGGAACTCCCACGGTGGGAATATTCGGTCCAAGCAGTCCGTCAAGAAACGGCCCATTCTGGGGAACATCCAGGACAGTACAGGCTGATATCCCATGCAAAGACTGCTACAAACGCTCATGCGATCACTTGACATGCATCAGGAAGATCAGTGTTGAGCTCGTATTCAAAGCAGTTGAAGAAGTGGTAAAAGAAACAGGAACAAATGGAAAATCATAAATCAAAGAACCAGAGTCACCGGATAACAGCAAAAAAATCCCTCGGTCAGCACTTCATTAAAAACCCGAGGATATTGGGGAAAATAGTCTCTCTTATCAATCCGTCAAAGGATGATACCATTCTCGAAATCGGGTGCGGACAGGCTGACCTGACTCTGCTCATAGCAAAAAAAGCAGGCTCGGTGATAGCGGTCGAAACTGACAGGGTCCTCGCAGACATGGCATCAAGGAAACTGAGGGAATGTGAGAATTGTGAGGTCATTGAAGGGGATTTCCTTAAAATTGATATTGCCGCGCTTATTAATGAAGCAGGGAAAAAGATCAGAGCAGCAGGTAATATTCCATACAACATATCATCTCAGATAATTTTCAGGCTTTTTGAGCATCGGGATAAAATCAGGGACATTACGTTCCTCCTCCAGAAGGAGATGGCAGACCGGATTACCGCTACCCCCGGGAGCAGGAAATGCGGTTATCTTACCATAGCGCTCGACATGTTCTTTGAAAGCAAAAGGCTTTACAATATATCGGGGGGAAGTTTCATCCCGCCGGCAAAAGTGGATTCAACACTGATCAGGCTCACCTCAAGATCTGCCCCTAAAGTAAATGTGGGCAATGAAGAAGATTTTCTGGCCATGATAAAAACCTGTTTTTTACACCGGAGGAAAACATTAAAGAACAATCTGAAATATTATTTCCATTATTTCAAAGATTGCCCGGACCGCTCAATATCAGAGGAAGAGTTCGATGAGATAGCAGATGTATCAGGGATAAGCCTTGCTTCCAGACCTGAAGAACTGGACATCTTCCAATTCAAAAAGATTTATGATATTTTAAAAAAAATTCAGAAAGGATGATGATGAAAGCTTGCATCGTAATACCGGCAAGGTTCGGTTCGACAAGATTCCCGGGAAAACCTCTTGCAAAACTGAGAGGAAAAGAAATAATACTTCACGTTGCAGAGAGAGCATCTCTTTCAAAAGAGGCTTCTTCAGTCATCATAGCCACAGATGACGACAGGATAGCCTCCACCGTAAAAGATGCCGGTTACTCTGTAGTAATGACATCCCCTTTGCACCAGTCAGGAACCGACCGTGTTGCTGAAGCGGTAAAATCTGTTGATGCTATGATTGTAGTAAACCTCCAGGGAGATGAACCTCTCATTGATCCTGCGCTTATAGATGAATCAATAATATACATGAAAAAAGAAAAAGATACCCCAGTATGCACTTTCAAAAGGGCAATCACATCTGAAGAAGAGCTTTTAAATCCAAACATTGTCAAGGTCGTAACTGATAAAAATAATTTTGCTTTGTATTTTTCAAGATTTCCTATACCATACGAACGAAAAAAAGAGAGAAACTTTGGTTCGTATTACAAGCATATTGGAATTTACACGTTCAATAAAAACTTTCTACAGGATTTTACAGCTATCGCCCCAACGCGGCTTGAGATTGCAGAAGGGCTTGAACAGCTGAGGATACTTGAGAACGGATACAGGATAAAAGTGCTCGAAACTACATACAGCCCTTTAAGCATAGACACACCTGAAGAGCTTGATTACGTTGAAAGGATATTAAGCCTCAAATGAAAACAAAATTTATATTCGTAACAGGCGGAGTTGTTTCTTCTCTCGGAAAAGGACTTGCAGCAGCATCAATCGGGGCACTGCTTGAAAGCAGGGGGCTGAAGGTAACGCTTTTAAAGCTTGACCCTTATCTCAATGTTGATCCCGGCACCATGAATCCATATCAGCACGGAGAGGTATACGTAACGGAAGACGGTGCGGAGACCGACCTCGACCTTGGCCATTATGAGCGTTTCATATCATCCACCATGGGGAAGGAGAACAATCTCACGGCAGGACAGATTTACAACACTGTCCTAAAAAAAGAAAGGCGCGGAGACTATCTGGGCGGTACTGTTCAGGTAATCCCCCATGTGACAGATGAGATAAAAAGAAATGTCCTGAAGCTTAACGGAGCCTATGATGTCGTGATTGTGGAAATAGGCGGCACAGTGGGAGATATAGAAGGACAGCCTTTCCTTGAAGCAATAAGACAACTGGGGCTTGAGCTTGGCCGCGACAATGCCATATTCATACACCTTACTCTCATCCCATATATAGGAACTGCCGGAGAGCTTAAGACAAAACCCACCCAGCACAGCGTAAAAGAGCTCAGGGCTCTCGGTATCCAGCCAAACATAATACTGTGCAGGACAAGCAAGCCGCTCCCGCAGGAAATAAAATCAAAGATCAGCCTCTTCTGTAATGTTGACAAGAATGCCGTTATAACAGCCATAGATGTTGAAACGATATATGAGGTGCCTCTTGTCTTCCATAAGGAGATGATAGACGACATAATAGTCCAGATGTTAAGGATCGAAGCTCCTCCTCCAAACCTCTCTAAGTGGGAAGAGATAGTCCAGAAGATAAAGCATCCGACGTATGCTGTGACAATAGCAATTGTGGGAAAATACATTGAGCTTACGGAATCATATAAAAGTCTTATCGAATCACTGACGCACAGCGGGATCAGCAATGACACAAAAGTAGAGATTAAATGGATAGACTCGGAACGGCTTATCAATGAACCTGTTGAAAAATTCCTTACAGGAGTTGACGGCATACTTGTCCCCGGCGGATTCGGCGAAAGAGGCATAGAAGGAAAGGTAAACGCCGTAACCTATGCAAGGCTTAACCGTATTCCATTTTTAGGGCTCTGCCTTGGAATGCAGGTGGCAAGCATAGACATAGCAAGAAATGTGTGCAATCTCAACAATGCAAACAGTTCAGAATTCGATTCTGAAACCCAATATCCGGTGATACACATAATGTCTGCTCAGAAAGACGTACATGAGAAGGGCGGGACTATGCGGCTTGGGGCATTTGATTGTACACTCAAAAGGGATACAAAAACATTTGAGGCATACGGTGAGGACAATATAAGCGAACGTCACAGGCACAGGTATGAATTCAACAACACTTATAGAAAACTTTTTGAAGAGCATGGCGTTATATTCTCAGGACTATCACCTGATGACAAATATGTAGAACTCATAGAATTCAGTGAACATCCATGGTTCATCGCATCCCAGTTTCATCCTGAGTTTAAATCCAAACCTCTTAAACCTCATCCGCTCTTCAGGGATTTTGTCAAAGCTGCCCTGAAGTACACTGACCTCTACGCAGGGAAATAAAAAGAAGAATAAGAGTGATTGACAACAAAGTTCTTCAGGTATAAGTTTTCACTCTCTGTAAGTGGTTGGTAAAAAATGTTCATGATCAATTATTCTAATGGAGATATAAAATGGTAAGCAAAAATGACGCGCTCGAGTATCATTCCAGTGGAAGAAAAGGAAAGATTGAAGTAATCCCGACAAAACCCTGCCAGACACAGCATGACTTATCTCTCGCCTACACTCCTGGTGTTGCAGATCCATGCCTTGAGATACAGAAGGACCCTGAGAAAGCCTATGAATACACTGCCAAAGGCAACCTCGTCGCAGTTGTGTCAAACGGTACGGCAGTGCTTGGGCTTGGGAATATCGGTGCCCTTGCAGGTAAACCCGTCATGGAAGGGAAAGGGGTTTTATTCAAAAGATTTGCTGATATAGATGTATTCGATCTTGAAATAAACGCGAAGACCCCCCAGGAAGTTATAAATTTCGTAAGAATGCTTGAACCCACATTTGGCGGAATAAATTTAGAAGACATCAAAGCTCCTGACTGTTTTGAGATAGAAGAAACACTTAAGAAAGAACTGAATATCCCTGTTTTCCATGATGACCAGCATGGAACCGCTATAATCTCTGCCGCTGCGATGTTAAATGCCCTTGAAATCACCGGGAAAGATATAAGCAAGATAAAGGTAGTTTTCAACGGCGCAGGAGCCGCAGGAATAGCCTGTGCAGAGCTTTACCTCCAGTTCGGGGTCAAGCTTGAAAACGTTATCATGTGCGACACAAAGGGGGTTATTTACAAAGGGCGCACGGATGGGATGAACAAATACAAGGATCGATTTGCTGTTAACACTAAATTACGCACTCTTGAAGAGGCCTTTGCTGGAGCAGACGCTTTCGTCGGTGTTTCCGTAAAGGGCTGCGTAACGCAAAAGATGCTCCGTTCCATGAATGACAAGCCTATAGTTTTTGCCATGGCAAATCCTGATCCTGAAATCGCACATGAGGAAGCACTCGCAGCGCGCAGTGATATAATATTCGCGACAGGAAGGTCAGACTATCCCAATCAGGTCAACAATGTCCTCGGCTTCCCGTTCATATTCAGGGGGGCTCTTGATGTAAGGGCAAAGGCGATAAATATGGAAATGAAGGTTGCAGCTTCGAAGGCACTCGCCGAGCTTGCAAAGCAGGATGTTCCTGAAGCAGTCTGCAGGGCCTATGACATAACTGATCTGAAATTCGGTCCAAGCTATATAATTCCCAAACCATTCGATCCCAGAGTTCTCCTTTGGGAATCACCGGCAGTCGCAATGGCAGCGATCAAAACAGGAGTGGCAAGGTTAAATATAGACATGGATGAATATAAAGCGCAGCTTGAGGCGCGCTTTGGGAAATCAAGGGAGATAGTAAGGAGCATAATAAACAGGGCAAGATCAAAACCAAAACGCATAGTATTCCCTGAAGGAGAAAACGATAAAATACTGCGTGCAAGCCAGATTCTTATAGATGAGAAGATCGCTCAGCCTGTACTCATTGGCAGAAAAGAAAATATAATGGCAAAGGCAAAAGAGCATAATCTCTCTCTGAAAGGAGCTGAGATCATAACACCCGGGGAACACAAAAGGTTCGATGAGTATGTAAATGAGCTTCACTTCCTTAGAAGAAGACAGGGTGTCACCTTCGTCGAAGCCAAGTACCAGATGAAGAACACAAACTTTTTCGGCTCCATGATGTTACACATGGGAGATGCGGACGGACTTGTCTCAGGAATAACACAGCACTATCCTGCAACTATCCGCCCTGCCCTTCAGATAGTTAAAAGAAGAAACAATCTCAACAAAGTCTGCGGCCTCTACATGATTATAATAAAGAAAAAGGTATATATCTTCGCAGACACTACTGTAAACATTGAGCCGACATCAGAAGACCTTGCAGAGATAGCAATACTTGCGGCAGAATTCGCAAAACGGTATGAGATTGTTCCAAAGATAGCTATGCTCTCATTCTCGAATTTCGGCAGCACAAAGCACAGCGCCTCTGAAAAGGTAAAGCGGGCTGTTGATATTGTGATTTCAAAGCGCCCTGATATCCTGATTGACGGAGAGATGCAGGCAGATACAGCTGTTATGCCTGAGATAATGGACAAGACATATCCCTTCTGCAGGATAAAGGGAGGGGCGAACATCCTTATCTTCCCTGACCTTGCATCAGGGAACATTGCCTACAAGCTTCTCCACAGGCTTGGAGGCGCAGATGTGATAGGTCCTATTCTTGTCGGCATGAAGAAACCTGTTCATGTCCTTCAGAGAGACTGCGAAGTAAATGATATTGTCAATATAAGTGCAATTGCAGTCGTTGATGCACAGGCGCTTGACAGCGGATTAACAGCTGACTGATTAACTTATACTTGACAGGATTAATTAAAGCTGTTAATAAATAAAGCAATAACTGCTGTACCCGGATCAAAACCTACGTAATTGTAAGCCCCGGAATACACCGGGGCTTTTCTTTTGTGTGCCCCGAACATTGAAAGAAGGAATCTATGGAATTTCACACATTTAATTTTCACCCCCATGTTGCGGACGGAATCGCAAATGCCGGCTATGTTACGCCAACTCCTATACAGATGCAGGCAATGCCGCCTGTCATTAGTGGACAGGATGTCATGGGTCTTGCACAGACAGGAACAGGTAAAACTGCAGCTTTCGTTCTCCCCATTCTTGACCGCCTTATAAAAGGACCAAGGGGAGGTATCCGTGCACTCATTATAGCTCCTACCCGCGAACTGGCGGAACAGATACACGATGCTATAGTACAGCTTGGCAGTAAGACCCGCCTTAAGAGTGTCACCATATATGGCGGCGTAAGCTATGAACCGCAGAAGCAGAAACTGAAAGCAGGCGTTGATATAGTCGTCGCCTGCCCGGGACGCCTGCTGGATCACGTTAGTCAGGGGACCATCAGACTTTCTAACTTAGAAGTACTTGTCCTCGATGAGGCAGACCGCATGTTCGACATGGGATTCATGCCTGATATCAGGAAAATAATAAAGAGTTTGCCTGTAAAACGGCAGACACTTTTGTTCTCGGCAACCATGCCGGATGATATCCGACGTCTTGCCCATGAGATACTGCAATCTCCGGTAACAGTGCAGGTCAATCACTCAGCGCCGGCATGCACAGTTTCTCATGCACTTTATCCTGTAGACCAGCATCTTAAAACCGCACTCCTTCTTGAGCTTCTGCGCAATACCGACACTGAATCGGTGCTGGTCTTTACACGCACCAAACACCGTGCCAAACGTGTAGGAGAACAACTGGGTAAGGCAGGCTTTCGTGCTGCATCCCTTCAGGGTAACCTGTCACAGAACAAACGGCAGGAGGCGCTCGATGGATTTCGCCGCGGTTTATATCAGGTCCTTGTTGCGACTGATATTGCAGCGCGCGGCATCGATGTCACAAGAATATCACACGTAATAAACTACGATATGCCTGATACAGCAGACGCTTACACCCACCGGATAGGACGTACAGGGCGCGCTGAGAAGACCGGCGATGCATTCACATTCATTACACGTGAAGACGAGGGAATGGTGCGAAGCATTGAACTGGTGCTCAAAGAAAAAGTTGAGCGCAGGAAACTTGAAAATTTCGATTATAAGAAACAGGCACCTGCCCGCAATACAGAGTTTGCCAGAGAGCCGCGTAGTAAAACTTCTTATCACAGTAATAATAGAAAACCGGCATCATATGGAAGCAGTAAACCTGCATCTTCAGCACAGAAATGGCAGAAGGCCAAACCTGCTGCTCGCGGAACCGCGAATCGCAGTGCTAGTTCTAATCCTCGGCGCTCATCTGCTTCAACAATGTCACGGAGCTCATCATACAAAATTTCAAGCAGCCGCTGACAAGTGATGATATAATAGATAAAATGCCTGCCTGGTCACTGATGTTTTTTACAGTAAATTTACATCAGCTAACAAGCTAACCATAATCTAAATACATCTTGGCTTTTTTCTAAATCTATGCATTCGCAGTGGAATTTATTAAAAAATAAACCATAGAATAAGCATAAATTGATTAATAGATTGATTGGCTGACAAATGGCAAAGGCTCTTCCAAAAACTCATTTTGACATAGAGAGCATAACCGGACTTTCAGAGAAAGAAGCCGCAGACAGGCTCAAGTCTGAAGGCTATAACGAACTCCCTTCCAGTAAAAAGAGAAGCATATTTTCCATTGCCTACGATGTCGTAAAGGAACCTATGTTTCTTCTCCTGATTGCCGGCGGCGGGATTTACCTTTTTTTAGGAGATGTTCAGGAAGCCCTCATGCTCCTTGGCTTTGTATTTATCGTCATGGGAATCACCCTCTACCAGGAGCGAAAAACAGAGCGTGCACTTGAGGCATTGCGCGATCTTGCAAGCCCCCGCGCACTTGTAATAAGGGACGGCTCGCAAAGAAGAATTCCGGGCAGAGCAGTGGTGTGCGGAGATATAATGATCCTGTCAGAAGGAGATCGAGTCCCTGCGGATGCAGTTTTACTTTCATGTTTAAACCTTTCCGTTGACGAATCATTGCTTACCGGAGAATCCGTTCCTGTCCGCAAATCAGCAACAGGTGAAATTTCAGAGATGTCCCGTCCCGGAGGAGACGACCTTCCCTTTGTATTCTCAAGCACATTAGTCGTACAGGGTTTCGGAATAGCTGAAACCCGTAAAACAGGGATCAATACTGAGATAGGCAAAATCGGCACAGCTCTAAAAACAATCGAAGAGGAAGAAACTCTCCTGCAGATTGAGACAGGAAAAATAGTACGCAACCTTGCCATTCTTGGACTATCTCTCTGCGTGATAATTATTGTGGCATACGGATTAACCCGCGGGAATTGGCTCAATGGTTTTCTTGCCGGAATAACTCTTGCCATGGCTATGCTTCCTGAGGAGTTTCCAGTTGTTCTCACGATATTCCTTGCTGTCGGGGCATGGAGGATCTCACAAAAACGTGTTTTGACAAGACGGGTACCGGCAGTGGAAACACTGGGCTCGGCATCTGTCCTCTGCGTTGATAAAACCGGCACTCTTACCATGAATCAGATGGCAGTAAAAAAAATCTGTACAGACGGGACTTTTTTTGACATCACGGACAGCAAAGAAATACTTCCTGATAATCTTCACGAAACCGTGGAATTCAGCATACTTGCAAGCCAGACAGACCCTTTTGATCCCATGGAAAAAGCATTGAGAAGCCTTGGTGAACGAACACTTTCAAACACAGAACATCTGCATTACGACTGGACTCTTATAGAAGAGTACCCTCTTTCTCCTCATCTGCTGGCGATGTCGCGCGTCTGGAAATCACCGGAGAATGACAGCTACATAATTGCTTCCAAGGGATCACCGGAGGCTATCGCAGATATATGCCATCTCGATGAAAAAACAAGGCAGAGCATTTCGGAAAAAATAAATATCATGGCAAGGGATGGTTTGAGGGTCATTGGCGTAGCCAAATCAGCATTCTCGAAGAAATCTCTTCCCGAAGGTCAGCACGATTTCACATTTAATTTTATCGGACTTATCGGGTTAGCTGATCCTGTGCGGCCAAGCGTATCTTGCGCCATAAAAGAGTGCTACACTGCCGGGATCCGGGTTGTAATGATAACCGGCGATTATCCAGTAACGGCACAGAATATAGCTTCTGAAATAGGGCTAAGTAACTGCAAAGATGTTATTACCGGCCCTGAGCTTGAAAAGATGGACATGAAAGAATTACAGGAAAGGATAAAGTCAGTCAATATCTTTGCAAGGGTAGTCCCGGAACAAAAGCTCCTGATTGTCAATGCGCTCAAAGCTAACGGAAAGATTGTTGCAATGACAGGAGACGGAGTGAATGATGCCGCTGCATTAAAGGCATCACATATCGGCATAGCTATGGGAGGCAGAGGCACTGACGTTGCCAGAGAGGCTTCGGCAATAGTGCTTCTTGATGATGATTTTTCATCCATCGTGCAGGCAGTAAGGATGGGCAGAAGAATATTTGATAACCTTAAAAAGGCAATGGCATATATATTTGCAGTACATGTACCCATTGCCGGCATGTCCCTTTTCCCTGTCCTTTTCAACTGGCCGCTCGTACTCCTGCCGGTACATATTGTTTTTCTGGAGCTCATCATTGATCCGGCATGTTCCGTAGTTTTTGAGGCGGAAGCGGAGGAAACGGATATCATGGGACGTCCGCCCCGCAAGCTTGGAGTTCCTCTGTTTGACAGAAAAATGATTACCTACAGCATTCTGCAGGGCGCAATCGTCCTTATGGTAGTAATGGCCGTATATGTCATTGCCCTTTATCGCGGGCAGGGAGAGCTTGACGCACGCACGCTCTGTTTTACAACACTGATAGTCGCCAACATCGGATTGATTCTTACAAACCGCTCTTGGTCAAGAAGCATACTAAGCACTTTCCGCAATCCAAACTCAGCCCTCTGGTGGGTTCTGGGAGGTGCAATCCTGTTTCTTGGGATAGTGCTTTATGTTCCCTTTTTTAAAGAGTTGTTCCGCTTCAGCACATTACACGGAATTGATATCATAATTTGCGTTTCAGCAGGAATTATGAGCATTCTCTGGTTTGAAGTATTAAAAGCTTTCCGTTCTTCTTCCCGTGTATATCCCACATAGCATGAATGATTTTTCTGCTTTTCTTCACTTTTGCGTTTTAGCTCCTTTACTGTAGGCCTTTTCTTAGTGTATACTATAAAGAAATGAGATTTGACGAACTGAACATTCCGGACAAGGTCCTTGAAGGAATAAAAGCCGCTGGTTTCACTGAGTGCACTCCTGTTCAGGCACAGACGCTGCCGTCGGCATTACAGGGCAAGGATATAGCTGCGCAGGCACAGACCGGCACGGGGAAGACTGCGGCATTTCTGATAGCAGTATTTTCGAGAATGCTTGCCATTCCAGCGCCAGAGCGACATTCCTCTCCACGTGTACTCATCATCGCTCCCACAAGGGAGCTTGTTGTTCAGATAGATGTGGAAGCAAAATTATTGGGACAAGCTTGCGGTTTCAAAATTGTTCCGGTCTACGGCGGCATAGATTACCGCAAACAACGGGACCAGATTGCTCATGGAGTTGATGTGCTTATAGGAACTCCGGGGCGTCTCATAGATTATCTCAAGCAGGATGTTTATAACCTGAAACATACTCAGTTCCTTGTTATTGATGAAGCTGACCGTATGTTTGACATGGGCTTTATAAGCGATCTCCGGTTCATGCTAAGAAGAATGTCTCCATATGATAAACGCCAGTCCATGCTCTTTTCAGCGACCCTTTCCCACCGCGTGATGGAACTCTGCTACGAACACATGAATATGCCGGTGCCTTTCTCAGTAACACCTGAAAAGGTAACGGTTGAACTGATTGAACAGGTAGTCTACCACGTCGGCAAGTCGGAAAAGAAAGGGCTGCTTCTGGGAATCCTTAAAAACAATCCCGGCGGACGCTTTCTTATTTTCTGTAACACTAAGGCTGTTGTAGAGCGCCTTGACAGCCTGCTTAATGCGAATGGATTCCCGACAGCTTCAATCACAGGAGATCTTGATCAGAAAAAGAGAATGAAAGTGCTCTCCGGATTCAAGGACGGCAAGCTGCCTATACTGATAGCCACAGATGTGGCAAGCAGGGGGCTTCATATTGACGGAGTGACACATGTCATCAACTACGACCTTCCTTCTGATTCCGAAGACTATGTGCACAGGATCGGAAGAACCGCCCGGGCAGGCGCCTCTGGAAAGGCAATAAGCCTTGCCTGTGAGGAATACGTCCACTCTCTCGAAGAGATAGAAAACTTCATAAAGATCAAAATACCGGTTACTCATATCACAGACGATATGATAGTCACTGAGTATATCAGGCCCGCACCTCTTTATATTAAGAAAAGTGCTCATGCGCAGAGAAAAGACACCCGCTCTTTTTCAGCACATAAGGGAAAAAGGACTAACGTGCATGGCCGCCCCCATCATACCGGGAAACCGCACAAAAAGAAATTCTCATCTGGTAAGCCAGAGCATTCTTAGAGACTACCTGGGAAAAGTCCGGAAATTTTTTCAAATGCAAGATTTGGATGTTAGACGAGGAAGCTGACGGTGAGAAAAGCGGAGCATATTCAAAATGCAGTTGCATTTGCTTCTTGTCATTTCACCCCCCTTGAAAATTTCAGGTGAGCGAGGGAAGTCCTGAAGGTTAAAAATTTTTTCTTGTTTGAGCACAGGACGTGCGAGTTGAAAAAATTTACTGAAGGACAACCGAGCGAACCGCCTGGAAATTTTCCGGGGTGTCCTTTTCTTGGTTACTTCTTTTGGGCACGCAAAAGAAGTAACGAAATATTACGCTATCAGAACAGCCGCCGCCACAACCGTAGTCCACATGCCGCTCTTGCCAACACTCGTCTGCGTAACGTTGCGGGTCTTTACTATCTGATCGCTCAACTTCCACTGGTCAAGCCTCTTGTTATAACTTTCATTAACATCGAACTCTACGCCAAGAATCGTGGCGAGCATCTGCGCTGCGATGTCTTCCGCATAATCGCCTGTCGCTTTGTCATCATCGCCGAAGCTGTGGTGCTCTGAAAGATAACCAAAGCGGTCTCTGTCCCTTGGTATGGCAACTCCTATGGAAGACCCTATGAGACGGTGCCGTTCATTGGTCGATGCCTCGGAAATAACAGCATGGACAATCTGTCCAGGATTAAGCCGTTCAAGGCCTTTCTCAGCCGTAACTATTTCGCAGTGAGGGGGGAATATGCTCGATACCCTTACAAGATTGAAAGAAGCAATCCTTGCATGCCGAAGCGCAAGCTCGAAACTTACAAGCTTCTCCTTATTTTGCCCAACCCCTTTTGTGAAAAAAATTTTTGTAGGTACATACATTTTATAAGTCTCCTTTTCTGGAAATCTACCACTTCACCAGCAAATAAAAATAATATGTGAAAAGCGATTAAGCACAATAGTGGAAAAAGTGCAATAGAACAGAATCAAAAAAAGTATACTAGACAGAAGTCAATTTTGCACTATATAAAAAAAGAGGCGTGGTTTGAGGTAAAAACAGGTGGATCTTTTTTCAGTATCTCCGACACAGCATTTTGTCTTTTGAATTCATTCTCTATAAACAGCCTCACATCTTTCCTGTTCCACCCTTCCGGATGCGTAAAATCAGTATAAAGGGAGAGGTCTCCCTCATAGAAACTCCTTGTCTCAAATTGCAGAGTTTGCGCAGAGCAGACAGGCATGTTAAATATCGCGACATTCAGAAAACCGATTTCATTCTTATGGTTAACCACGAATTCAAGTGTTTTTCTGGCTGATGGAAGAGCTT
Source organism: Candidatus Schekmanbacteria bacterium (assembly GCA_016219965.1). Taxonomy (NCBI): domain Bacteria; phylum Candidatus Schekmaniibacteriota; species Candidatus Schekmanbacteria bacterium. Next base: position 196,609 of record JACRJM010000004.1, on the reverse strand, counting down.
CAGCAGGTGTACCAAAAATCAGATAGACATAGGTTGCCACCCCTGCCCTTTTCAATGTCTTTAATGCCAGTGAAGCGGTTTCAATATCAATCCCCTTGTTCATCTTATCAAGTACGTTCTGGTCACCAGACTCAATGCCAAGTTTCAGCATCACGCATCCTGATTTTTTAAGCGCAATGCAAAAGTCAATATCTGCAAGCAGAGGCGTTATACGCGCAAAGCCATACCAGTTAATACCGGACGAATTTTGAGCCATCTTTTTTAGCATAGACTCGCTGATCGCATTATCAAGCATATGGATAAGCACTGGTTTTGTTTTTAAGGAAAGCTCGTTGATATCATCTATCGCTGTATCAGCCGGCACCGGCATATATGAATTTCCTTCAGCCTTTTCCGGGCAGAAAGAACATTTATGCCAGTAGCATCCGCTTGAGGCGCTGTAAGGCAGGATTCGTCCCGGGGAAAGATAATCATCCAATGGAAGCAAGCTGTAATCCGGCTTGTAATACCCCTCCTTAAAATCATTTACACCCAGAATATTGATAAGTTTTTCTTCTCCCGGCCCCGCAACAATATGAGCCACCAGCCCCGCAAATGGATTTTTCCAGCGGGGATTCCTCATCCATGAAGTCACAAGTCCTCCGCCAAGTATAATAGACAAATCCGGAAAGCGCTGTTTGAGAAAACCTATCATTGCAAAGGTGCATAATGCCTGGCTTAAATAATTAAGAGAAAACCCTGCGAATTTTGAATCACTTTTTTCAATGAGAGCGGGAAGGCGCTTGCTAAAATATGGATAATATGGATTCTCTTCAGGTCTTTTAGCAGAAAGTAAAAGGTCATCGCTTTTCACAGGTGAAAGATATTCATGGCTGTAATTTGAAATTCCGGGAGTCGCACCGTTCTTTCCCATTTGTTCAATCGCATGGTTTAGATCAATTACTCCCCGTTTGTAGCGGTCAATATTCTGATAAGTGCGCAGGTTTTTAAGCGCCTCATGATTTGCCGAGAGATTTCGCAATGCGCGCGCAGTCCATTTGTCATATTGTCCAGATGTAAGATGTCTGGCGTTATCTATGTTGTAAATAAGCGCCTCAAGATTGGCATCGAGGATTGTATGTTTGATCCCATGAGCATAAAGAGCCCCCGAAAGCCTTGCGATGCCAGACGGCGGCTCACAAGGCTTTGCTACAGGCGGATGGATTAGAAGCATACTCTTATTTAATTGCCTTTTTTATTGTCATTTCTTTTCTGTTGTCATTCTTTTTTTTGTTGTCATTCCCGCGAAAGCGGGAATCCAGTCTACTCACATATCTGCTCATATAAGTCTTTCCATTCTTTATTGAAACTCTCAATTAATTCCAGCTTCCATTTACGGTTCCACTTCTTGATTTGCTTTTCCCTCTTAATAGCTTCCTCTACTGATGTATGCACTTCGTACCATACCAAAAAATGAACACCATATTTCTTTGTAAAACCATCAACCAGATTATTTTTGTGTTCGTAAACACGTTTAATTAAATCTGATGTCACACCAGCATATAAAGTACCATTACGTTTATTGCTCAGAATATAAACATAATAGTTTTTCATTTATACATCCTCTGGATTCCCGCTTACGCGGGAATGACAAAAATAAAAAACATGTTTTAATATTTACTACATATTGAATTGATTCTGCAAAACTGTCATGATATTTTTATTAAAATGAACGCAAAATACAAGCATACCAATATCATCGCTAAAGACTGGCAGTTGCTTGCCAAGTTTTACCAGGACGTTTTTGGCTGTGAAATTGTGCCGCCTGCACGCGATCTTGAGGGTGAATGGCTGGCAAAAGGAACCGGCGTCCCTAATGCTCATTTCACCGGCGCACATTTGAGACTGCCGGGACATGGCGATAGCGGTCCGACATTAGAAATTTATCAATATAAAGAGAACAAGCCACGGTCGTCCATTGCAGCAAATCGGGAAGGTATAATGCATCTTGCTTTCGAAGTTGATGATATCAGCCAGAGCATAACTGACGTTCTAAAACACGGCGGTACCAAAGTCGGTGATATCACCTCATCGGAAGTGAGCGGAGTAGGAATATTGACCTTTATTTACCTTGCTGATCCGGAAGGCAATATCATCGAACTGCAAACATGGAGATAATAGGTACCACCTACTTTCACTTTGCGTAATCTGCCATCCCCTGGAAATCGACAACAACCGCTTCCACATCTCCAACTACCCAGGCGTCATGTCCGGATGGGAGCAGAGAAACATCGCCAGGTTTACACTCAAACTCAGTTCCGTCGTCCATTTGAACTTTAAGCACCCCGGACACATGATACTGCAAGTGCGGTGCCTCACAGCTTTTAGTCTTGGCAATAGGTTGGACCGATGTTGCCCATCTCCAGCCAGGTTCAAATACAGCACGCCCAATGGTCGCACCATCTATCTTAATGAGTTCCAACCGCCCCTTTGGGAACTTGCGAACCTCATCTGGCTTCCAGAAACTTTTTAGTTCAGCCTTTTTCATGGCGCACCTCCTTTTTATTAATCAGTGCTACTCTTTGTAAAAAATTTACGATAAATTCTGGGAAAATACAAATTCAAATGGCCGCAAGTGTCAGGTGTGAGCACAGAATGTGCGGATTGAAAAAGTTTACCGAAGTGCCAGTTTAATGCAGGCGTTGTCAGGTAATTGAGCCTATCACATTGAATGTAAGCCTATAATATTCCCTTCGGTATCGTACACCAAAGAGATGTATCCATACTGGCCTATTGAGGTTTTCCGCTTCTCTATCTTTCCGCCAAACTTTTCAGCACGGCTCTCTTCAACTGCACAGTCATCACAAGCAAAGTATACGATAGTGCTGTTGCCACCGGACTCGATCCCCTTCATTTTTACCAATGCTCCAGCGGTCCCCATTTGATCCTCCTGCCAGGGAAAACTCCAGATCTCGATGTCCGGGGTATCAAGTCTTTCGAGCTTCACATTGAAGACGGCCTCGTAGAACTTTTTGGCCCGATTCATGTCCTGAACATAAATCTCAAACCACCTCACCGGATTTTGTGCCATTTTATTTCTCCCGTTATTCCCCGAGATCCCCTAAATCAATGAGGGTTGCATTTATGACTTCGGTCGGTCTGCTGCCGATTTTTGCAATCGCGCTATCAGATGGCTTGGAATCAAGACGTATTGTACAGCAGGCTGTTTTTTCACCTTCAAAGATAACATTCTCCACTTCCTCAATATTTATCCCGTCAGATTTTAGTTCATTTAAAACATTGGCAAGCACTCCGGGCTTATCATAATGACGGACGACAAGCTGCCACATTGCCTTTGTCTTTTTGCATCTGTTGACCCAGTTATCAACTATCCCCTGCGAGATATAATTCTTAAGGATTCTTACAGTTTCTGACGCCACCGCATCCTGCGCTTGCTCTGTTGAAGCACCGATATGATGGGTTACATAAACATCAGGAAGTTTCCCGATAGCCCCTGTAAATTCCCCTTCTTTTGCCTCAGGCTCGTCTTTGATTACATCAAGACCGGCGCGGATTTTGCCTGCCTTTACAGCCTCGAGAATAGCCGCCTCATCTGCGATTTCTGCCCTTGCAGTATTGATAAATAATGTCCCCGGCTTCATAGCTGCAATGAGTTCTTTGCTTATAAGCCCTCTGGTTTCCGGTTTCAAAGCAAGATGAACTGAGATGATATCGCACTGAGGGATAAGCTCTTTTACGGATGGATAATAAGTTGCTCCAAGCTCTGCAGATGCCTCAGGTGTGAGAGACCTTGACCATGCTACTACTTTAAGACCAAATGGTATTGCCCTTTTAATTACTTCTTTTCCAATCTGTCCTACACCTATGACTCCAAGCGTTTTTCCGAAGATACCATCAGCCTTCGAGTATTTTCCTTTATTCCATTTCCCGGCCCTCAGATCCATGACATTATCAGGAATACTGCGGTCAAGGGAGAGGATAAGCCCCATAGCTAATTCTGCCACTGCTATGCTGTTTTTCCCCGGGCAGTTGGCAACATAGATTCCCCGCTCGCTTGCGGCTTTCATATCTATGTTATTTACTCCTGCACCTGCGCGGATTATGAGACTTAATTTGCTGCTCTTTTCAATGCAGTCAGCATGGACTTCTGTTGACCTGACAATTAATATATCAGCTTCTTTGGCTGCTTCAGGGAGTTCTTCTGATTTTAATTTTGGAGCATATTCAAGCACAACTTTCATTTTCTTGATTTCATCAATCTGTTTATCAGGGAATTTGTCAGCAATCAGAATCTTCATCATTATCTCCTTTGCTCGTTAAGATCATCTGCGTTTTTTGTCTTTTAGACCTGCCAAAGGAATTGGTCAATAGGGAAAAAATGGGAACGCCGCAATACCTATTATATTCTTGTGAGATGCCTATACTTAATCCTATGCGGTTGATCTGCCTCGACACCGAGACGTGCTTTTCTGTCAGCCTCGTACTCTGAATAATTCCCGTCAAACCAGACCACTTTGCTCTCACCTTCAAAGGCAAGTATATGTGTGGCGATGCGGTCTAAGAACCAGCGGTCATGGCTTATGACAACTGCACAGCCCGCAAAATTCTCAAGCGCCTCTTCAAGGGCACGCATGGTGTTGACATCAAGATCATTCGTAGGCTCGTCAAGGAGAAGGACATTTGCCTCTTCTTTCAGCATCCTTGCGAGATGAACGCGGTTTCTTTCTCCTCCCGACAGCATTGAAACTTTTTTCTGCTGGTCAGGGCCTGAGAAATTAAAACGTGCAACATAGGCGCGTGAATTCACTTCCCGCTTTCCGATCTGGATTACATCCTTTCCATCCGAGATCACATGCCAGATAGATTTTTCAGGATCAAGGTCATCGCGGCTTTGGTCAACATAGGCAAGCTTAACTGTCCCGCCTATTTTAAATACCCCTGAATCAGGATTTTCCTTTTGTGTTATCATCCGGAAAAGCGTTGTCTTTCCTGCTCCGTTAGGTCCGATGACTCCGACGATACCGCCCGGGGGAAGCATGAATGTCATATCTTCCATAAGGATATTTTCACCGTATGCCTTGCCCACATTGTTGGCTTCGATTACTACATCGCCGAGGCGCGGTCCTGGCGGGATGTAGATTTCAAGCTCCCTTGATTTTTTTTCATTATCCTGACTTAAGAGTTCTTCATAGGAATTGATACGCGCCTTTGCCTTTGCATGGCGCCCCTTTGGAGACATGCTTATCCATTCAAGCTCTCGCTGAAGTGTCTTCTGTCTTTCGCTCTCTGATTTTTCTTCCAGCGCAAGCCGGTTCTTTTTCTGTTCAAGCCATGAAGAATAATTCCCCTTCCATGGTATTCCCTCTCCGCGGTCAAGCTCCAATATCCATCCCGCCACATTATCAAGGAAATAGCGGTCATGGGTGACTGCAATGACTGTGCCTGCATAGCTTTGAAGATGATGTTCAAGCCATGCGACAGTTTCCGCATCAAGGTGGTTGGTCGGCTCGTCAAGGAGTAAGATGTCCGGTTTCTGAAGGAGAAGCCTGCAAAGAGCGACACGGCGTTTCTCACCTCCTGAAAGAATTTTTACAGGAGTATCCGCCGGAGGACAGCGAAGGGCATCCATTGCCATATCAAGACGCGAATCAAGGTCCCATGCATCGAGGGCATCAAGTCTCTCCTGCACCACACCTTGTTTTTCGATAAGTTTATTCATCTCATCATCAGACATGGGCTCTGCAAATTTCTCATTTATGCGGTTATACTCATTAAGGGCATCAACTACCTCCTGGACGCCCTCTTGCACAATCTCTCTCACTGTCTTGTCATTATCCAGTTCCGGTTCCTGTTCAAGAGAACCTATAGTGTGCCCGGGTGAAAGAACTGTCTCTCCGTTAAATGCTTTATCTTTTCCTGCAAGTATGCGGAGAAGAGAGCTTTTCCCTGAACCGTTAAGACCTATGACACCGATTTTTGCCCCGTAGAAATAAGAGAGATAGATATCTTTCAGGACCGGTTTTTTGTCATAAAATTTGCTCACACCGATCATTGAATAGATAACTTTGTTTGGTTCATTGCTCATTGCTTTTTAAATCCTTTCTTTACATAGATAAAACAGCACATAAATAAAACAGCCTCAGGACTTTATTTCCCCTGAGGCTATAAAGTGAATCAATTTAGTTAAATCTTATTGTATTACAAGTCCTGATTAATTATCTGTTAAATCCTCTTCCGCCGCCACTGCCGCTGGAACCCCTGTCACCGCCTGAACCACTGCGCCCGCCGCCTCCGCGATTGCCGCCTGCACCACCGCGTCCACCGCCATAACCGCCGCTTCCGCCGCCGCGACTTCCGCCTGCACCACCGCGTCCGCCACCTCCGCCGCCATAACCACCACTGCCGCCACCGCGATTGCCAAAACCGCCTCCGCCTCCGCGATTGCCGCCGAAACCACCTCTACGCTCTCCTCCTGACTCCTTTGGACGCGCTTCATTTACAATAATTGTTCTTTCCATGAATGACGTTCCATTGATTTCTGAGATAGCTTTCTTTGCATCCTCATCTGATCCCATTTCAACGAAACCAAATCCTTTTGACCGCCCAGAGTATGTGTCGGTTATTATCTTTACAGATTCAACCTTCCCAACTTTTGAGAAGAGACTATTCAGATCATCTTCTGTTGCATTAAAAGGAAGACTTCCTACGAACAATTTGTTTCCCATAACCTTGTACCCCTTTCAGTGTTTAATAAAATAGCCCCGCAGCTTTTTAAAACCGGGAAGCTCTACCAGTCTTTTATTGATAATAGGTTAAACTGTAACAATTTAGAAGTTAAAATCCGGTTAACTCTATATTTGAAGTCAGACTCATTAATATTCACGACTTACAGTTTACAGTAACCATATAACAAATAACAGATAAAATAGCCAACTATGTTTCTCATTATATCCCAGAAAAAATAATTTTCAATTGAAGCTCAAAAGAGAGGTGTTTTGCCTCATCACACCATTAAATCTCACAATGTGATATTTCTTATAGTATTGTTCTTTTTTTAACAGGATAACATTATTATTTGACTTTTCAAAATAAATGTTGCCAATATACCACAAGTATCTTGAGTTTTTGTAACAGCGAGTCCACAAAGACTTTATACTTTGTGGACTTTTTTTGTTGGGAGCCGTATTTTTACGGCAGTTTAGTGGTTCAATATTTATGGAGGTTATTTAGCATGGCAAACGGAACAGTAAAGTGGTTCAATGAATCCAAGGGATTTGGCTTCATAACTCAGAGTGATGGTGGCCCAGATGTGTTCGCACATTATTCTGAAATCCAGGGAGATGGATTCAAAAATCTCTCCGAAGGTGATTCAGTGAGCTTTGATGTTGCAAAAGGTGACAAAGGCCCAAAGGCAGTAAACATCGTAAAACTGTAAACCTGTGAAGGAGGCTCCCCTATAAGGAGCCTCCCTTTTCAATATTTCCTGAAATTATTGCTTCTCGCTTTTTAATGTACTTCAGCAGTCAGTTTGTAAATTATCACTATAAAACTATTATATGGGGGGCAGCTATGGCTTCGCGTTCCGGCAATTATAAAAGCAACAAAAGGCAAAAAGAAATCAAACGGAAAAAGAAACAGGAAGAGAAAATATCAAGACGCCAGCATGACGCTAACACTCCTGCTGAAGACTCCGGTTCGACTGACCAACCTAAGATAGAGCCGGATCCCTCAAACTAAATAAACGGCAGGTTATTTGCCCGTGATTTCATGGAGTTTCATGAAATTTGTCTTTCCTTTGGCGGGAAGGGGCGAACTTGCTATCACAACAATCCTGTCAGCTTGACTTATAAAAAAGACATATTATTTTTAGAATAAATCCCATTTAATATATCATAGCGTTATAATTATAACATTGAAGATAAATAAAATTTTCTTAACTTAGATAAAACTGGGTGGGCTAAAAATGAAAATGGAGGTTAAGATTATGAGAAAAATTTTTATTTTAATCGCATTAATTTCAGCCTTGACGCTTATTACTTCTACAGCATCTTTTGCTCAGCATAAACCAGGAAGTGTTGGTTGGAGTCCATTGTCCAATTATGGAAAAATTTACAATCCTAAAACTGTCGAAACCATTAGCGGAGTAGTGGAGAAAGTTGAAAAAATTACCCCCATGGAAGGAATGACACTTGGAATACAGATACTCCTAAAAACTGACAAAGAAATAGTGCCAGTTCATTTAGGTCCCGCATGGTATATTGAAAATCAGGACTATGCGATTGAACCAGGAGATAAGATTGAAGTAAAAGGATCAAAATGCACATTTCAAGGGAAACCATCAATCATGGCCGCTGAAGTAAAGAAAGGCGATAAAATCATGAAGGTTAGGGATGAGAAAGGATTTCCATTCTGGTGTTGTTGGCAATAAATTTAGGCTTCATGTTCTAAAGCCCACCCAGCTTTATTACTGAACGATATAAGAATATTTTAATCAAAGAAATAAGTTAAACATTAGTATCTGGACAAGACCCGATTATAAATGAGCTCCTCCTGCCGCGAATGTCTGAAAACAACTCTGAACGCAAAATATCTTTTAAACTTTTTTCTCTTATACTATCAGCAGTAATATTCAGCAATGGGCAGGGAGTAACATAGCCTTGCGAGTTTATGTGCAAAATCTCGTTCCCACCGCAACAACCTCCGCCAAGCTCTTCCATATATCTTGTATCTATTAAAAAAATCTTTTTCTCTTCATTAGCTTTCTTAACGCAGGATTTAAGTGATTCCCTCTCTTTCTGATCGCAGGAATAAACATCAGGTACATTTGCAGAATGATTATAGTGTGAGAATATCCCTATTGTGCATCCCCTCTTAATCATTTTATCCAGGAATTCTCCTCCTGTCAGAGCATCGAGATTGAGTTTTGTGGGTGTTACTGAAAATCCAAATGGGATACCTTCTCCTCTTGCATATTCCATAGCCTTTGCCACTTTTTTATAAGTTCCTTTTCCCCTCCAGGAATCAGTCTCATCTTCGAATCCCTCAAGACTAAAAATCAGAAATCCGGTAAACTTTTCTTTAACCTCCGCAGCTAATTCTTTATTAAACAATGTGCCATTGCTGAAAATCCAGAAGAATGAACTTCTGTGATTTTTTAAAACATCAAACAACCCTTCTTTTATAAATGGTTCTCCTCCGCTGATTATAAAAAAAAATACTCCAAGTCTTTCAGACTCGGTAATCACTCTGTCCAGCTCCTCTAAAGCAAGCTCATCTTCACGAGAGTATTTCTTTGAGTAACAACCGACACAGCTTAGATTACATCTCATCGTCGGGCTTATTATCATAACTTTCGGAACCGCTATACCTTCATTCCTAAGCCTTTCTGAAATCTCACTGGTCTTGAAATAACTGTTAAACAAATCCAGAGCAATGCTTTCATCTTTGTCCGTATAAGATTCAATAAGGCTTAAAATTTCCGGGAAGAATGTCCTGAATTCTTCAACTTTATCAATATCTATTGGCAGGCAATTCATTCACAAAACTCCATTTCATTAATAAAAAAACAAAAGTCTCACAATTGAAGGCTCCCCCGGCAGGAGCTGGGGGAGCTTTAGTATTTAACCTTATCTTACCTAAATCTTATCTTATCTAAATTCTATCAAATGACTAATTGATTCTGTTACAGATTGCTAATTTGCTTTGCAAGGTCCGGACGTCTCATTACTCCCACTTCCTTGTTTTGATGTGCAAGAGCAGGATTTTGCTAATTGTTTCTCTGCCGTACCGCCAGAGTTGCTATCAGCAGTTTTGCTGATTTTCATCTGTTGAGACCTGACTGGCGGTTTCCAGCCAACGCTTCCCGGCTTATTTATATCTGCAAAAGAGATAGTAGAAACGAATAGGGTCATAAAAACCATTGATACTGCTGCCGTTAGAATCTTTTTCATGTTACTTCCTCCTGTTTTAGCCTGACTATTTGGCTTAGTTGTTATATCCAATGTTGCATCCTGCTATAGATATAGCAATTCCAATGCCAAGAATAGTTTTCAACCTCAAAGTCGCTGCAACCTATTGATAATCCCAGATTATTTATTTTGACATGGTTTACTGATTCGAAATTAGATAATTAGCTTTGGGGGAAATAGCATGAAATGATACAGTGAACTGTATCAATAGATGATAAATGATGATGATATTTTGATATTCTGTTATCTGTACTTTTCAAAGAGCTTCCTGGCGAGCGCAATTTCACCGTCGCGGTCCTTTACCACCCCGTCTATCCGTGCATTCTTCACTTCATCGAGTATCTTTGTATAGAGAGGTCCCGGAGGGATTCCTATTTTTTTAAGGTCGTGACCGCTTATCTCCCTTGTTGCCTGCGGGCGGTTCACAAGAAAAGTAGAAACAGATTTTCTTACATGCTCATTCTTTGTAAGAGCCATGAGAAAAATAATCATCTCTCTGCCTGCACTGCCAAGAACTGAATGTATAAGGCTAGGCTTCGGCTTCTCTTTGATATCAAGTTTCTTGAGGATACTCTCGGCAGCTATGGACGCGCGTAATTGATTTCTAACAGTAGTCGGCACCGAAAGTCTGTCGCATATCGTTTCAAGCTCATTAATATTGTACCGGTGGCACAAGGCCATGAAATATACAAGCCATGAATCAAGATGCTTGTCAGGAAAAGATACCTCGTACCAGTCAAGAATCTTCTCTATGCTTTTAAACAGGCTCTCGCTTTCACCCTTAAATGAAAGCTCCGGGTTTACAGCCGAAAGCAACTCAAGCTCCTCCATCCTTTTAAGCGCTCCTATGCAGTTCTTGTCCTTAAGTATTAGTATGAGTTCAGCCAGTATTCTTTTGCCTGAAACTTTGTGAAAGACTCCTCTTGCCACAGCATCTTTGATCAGTAATTCTGTCTGCTTGCCAAGCCGGAAATCCAGACGTGCCTCGAAGCGGAGTGCTCTGAATGCGCGTGTCGGATCTTCAACAAAACTTAAACTGTGCAGTACGCGAAGCACCCTTTCCTTTATGTCGCGCTGTCCTCCGAAATAATCAATAAGCATGTTAGGCGGGGAACCGTTAAGCCTTATGGCAAGGGCATTGGCGGTAAAGTCTCTACGGTAAAGATCCCTTTTAAGGGACCCCGGGATTACAATAGGAAGTTTGGCGGGAGATTCATAAAATTCCGCCCTTGCAGTTGCAATATCTATCCTCAGTCCTTCGGGAAAGAACACGGAAGAGGTACCGAACCTTCCGTGGCTTTTGCTCTTTCCTCCGACCCTTGATGCGAACTCTTTGGTAAAAAGGATCCCTGCATGGTCAACTACAATGTCTATATCATAATTACTTTCAAAGTTTCCCTCAGCCAGCAGAAGGTCCCGCACCGTCCCTCCAACCAGATAAGCATTGATATGTTTTTTATCAGCGATATCCCGTATTATATCAAGATACTTCATTATTGAAGCAGGCATCCTTTCCTCGATCATCTTTCCAACGTTTTTTTCCTTGAAGAATCCCTCCCCTTTCAGTTTCCACTCAGGTTCTCCTGTCCCTGATATTTCTTCGAGCATCGTGCTGTCACCGATATGCTTTATCAGGTCGCTCCTCGTAATAACTCCCTTTAAGCTGTTTCCATGAAGGACAGAGAGGAAAGGGATTTTTTCAGTGATCATTATCCTTATGACCAACTCCACTGGAGCGTCTGTCGAGACAGACCAGAGTTCTTCATTCATATATTTTTCGACCTTTTCATTTCCCATGCCGTGCGAGACGGCCTTCTCAAGAATCTTCCTGTTCATTGTCCCAACAACAGTGTTCTTTTGGGAAATCACCGGCACAATGTTGAAGTGGAACCTGTTTATTTTTTTTAATGCATCAGATATCTTTGATGTTGATTTTACCGTAAGCGGCGTACGCGTCATTATATCTTCAGCTACAACTTTATCGGGGACTATCTTTTCAAAAAAGGATTTTACCTCTTCAATCGCCTCATAAAGAGTCAAATCTTTAATCACTGCTGAGGCTGCGTCGCTATGCCCTCCGCCGCCAAACATGGATGCAAGTTTCGACGCATCAACCATGTCCGAAGAACTTCTTGCGATCAGATATATCTTGTCATCCATCCTGAGAAGCGCAGCTATTGCGTTCAATCCCCGCATATCCATGACGCGGTTTACGACAAGGGATGCGTCATCAATGAATTCTTCCGCAGTAGCAACTGCGATCCCTGCCTTTTTATCTCCTGCCGGAAAAGTCTTAATGGAAGAAAGAAGCTGGTTTAAGATATTAAGCTGTTTCTCGTCGATATCATGCTTGAAATATTCCCTTACCATTCCTATGTCAGCACCGTTCTTTACGAGATATGCCGCCGCCTCGAGGTCCTGATTGGTAGTGGAATGGAAAGTGAGAAACCCTGTCTCCTCATAAATCCCCATAATCAGTAAAGTCGCTTCATCTGGCGTTATCTTTTTTCTTTTTCTGCGGAGTATTTCAACCATAATTGTTGTCGTAGCGCCGCGCTTCACGATTACTTCCTTGTCTCCCTTAATGTCAGATGATGCGGCAGGATGGTGGTCATAGATGTGAATCTTAACTTCCTTTTTGACAGCAATTTCCTTAAAGGGTCCGATTTTGTCAGGTTTTCTGACATCTACCAGGACAAGTTCTTTTATCTTCGAAATGTCAATATCACTGCAGTTCAGATATTTGAATTTCATCCCCTGTCTTTTTAAGAAGTCCCTCAAAACCTTTTCCTGCGAGCCTGCAAAAACAACCTTTGCAGCCGGATAGAGCTTTCCTGCGGCTATCATTGAGGCAAATGCATCAAAATCCGCATTTATATGGGAAGTTATTATTTTCATTTTATGTTTTTAGAAAGATCAATTATTTTTTTTATGATTTCAGAATGCCTGTCATCAAATGCAGAGATTATTATCTCCCTTTTTTCTTCACTGATACTTACAATCTGCACATCAAGCCTCTCCTCAGGGAGAATGTCTTTGAATTTATCTGCCCACTCGACTATTACAACTCCGCTCTCATCATCAAGATACTCCCAGATGCCCGTTGATTCGACGTCAGATGAAGAGATTATCCTGTAAAAATCAGCATGGTATATCTTAAGCTTGCCGGGATATTCATTTATTAGAGTAAATGTAGGACTTACCACTTCTTCCGGGTCAGCGCCCAGACCTTTAACAATCCCTTTCGTAAAATAAGTCTTGCCTGCCCCAAGTTCTCCTGAAAGAGCTATGAACTCTCCGCCCGAGAGCAGTTCTCCTATTTTAATACCAAGCCCGAAAGTTTCATTTTCAGAATCAGATGTGAATAAATAATTCATATTCAGATTCCATTTATCTTATTCTCTAAATATCCCATCAGATATTTTCTCAAAAGATCAAGCGTCATCAGCGCCGCAAAATGCTTGTTTCTCTTCCTGTCCCACGGGAAGCGGAAATGCCTTACGCAGGAATATTTTTCTGTAGCCAATGCGATATAGACAAGTCCTACAGGTTTCTCTTCTGTCCCGCCCCCCGGGCCTGCAATCCCCGTGACCCCTATCCCTATATCCGTGTCAGCGATTTTCCTTACCCCTTCAGCCATGGCAAGCGCCACTTCCTCAGACACTGCTCCATGAGTCACTATCGTATCACCCGGAACGCCGAGCTCCAGAGCCTTTGAAGAATTGCTGTAAGTCACGTAACCTCTCTCAAAATATTCTGAGCTTCCGGGCACATCAGTTATCCTGTTTGCGATGAGACCTCCAGTGCATGACTCTGCAATTGCAAGCTTTAATCCCTTATCTCTCATAAGATTCCCTATGACCTCTTCCAATGTCATATCATCTGTGCCGTAAATGATTTTTTTAAGACGCTCTCTCACCTTCGCTTCAAGCTCGGCTATCATGGCATCGGCAGTCCCGGCATTTTCAGCCATTGCCGTTATCCTTATACTTATCCCTGAATCCCCGGCAAGGTAGGCAATTGTAGGGTTCGTATATTCCATAAAAAGGTCCTTCAATATCTCCGCTATCTTCGACTCTGACATTCCGATTGTCTTTATGACTCTTGATTTGATGGTCTTTCTTTCACCTGATAATTCAAGAAGCATGGGGATAACCAAATCATCTGTCATCCCTTTGAACTCACCCGGCACTCCCGGAAGGGCAAAGATGAATTTGCCGTCCTTTTCAACCATAAAGCCGGGTGCTGTCCCCCGCGGGTTTACAATTATTTTCGCACTCTCCGGGAAGTATCCCTGAACCTCGTTGTTCTTTGGCATATCTATGCCGCGCATTGAAAAGTAACCGCGGAGTTTTTCAATAGTCCCGCTGTCAGGCTGAAGAGGCTTTCCCATAAACTCCGCAACTGCCTGCCTTGTGCAGTCATCCTCAGTGGGCCCAAGCCCTCCTGATATGATAATAACGTCCGCTCTCATCAATGCATTTTTCATGACCTCCTTCATCCGCTCCACATTGTCGCCTACTGTCTGCTTGAAATAAACGGAAACTCCTATCTCCGCAAGCTTCTGAGATAGATAAGAAGTGTTCGTATCAACTATCTGGCCGAGAAGAAATTCTGTGCCAACCGAAAGAAGTTCTGCAATCATAAAAGTTTTCCTGTTAAGAATGTTAAATCCTGCAATATTATCCCTATCTCATTTTATTATACAAATAGTATGTGAAGTTCCCTGAGATTGTAAGCTCCTTTTTCTCCCAGCGTTTTGGCAAAGGAGGGAATGGCGATGCATCGGAAAGCGCACGTTTTGCAGCTTCATCGAGAAATGGATAACCGGACGAGCTTAAAATTTTAGCCGATGCAAGAGTCCCATCCTCTTTTATCGTGAACTCCATTATAAGCTGGCCGTCAATGCCGCGTTCCCTTGCAATCTTGGGATAAACCCATACACCTTCTATAAGTTCTTTCAGATGTCTGAAATAGGAAAAATATTTTAGATCCGTTGTATCAAGACTTACCACATGCCCGGAGCTTCCCTTATTCCCTGTCCCCCCTTCCCCTTCTTCATCACTTCCTCCAAGCCCGACCTCACCTGCAAACTTGGAAAGAAGATCCGGATTAGGAGCCATAGGCGAGAACGCGCCTTTACTCCCAGGAGTGCCGCTTCCCCTGCGGACCGCATCCATTGTTTCCTCAAGCTCCCTCTTCTCTGGCTGGCTTAAAGTTTTTTTAGATTCAACATTATCAGTCTGTTGAGGCTCGCTCGCTTTGTTATATGTAAGATTGGGTTGCTTAGACTGCTCGCGGGGAGGTGTTGATGCCTGCGGACGCTTTGCCGGATATCCATCTCCCGGCCGGGGCATTGAAAACTGGGGCGGAGGCATAGGAATCGGTTGCGGCACGGCTCTGGTATCAGGACCTTTCTTAAGCCCTTTCAATGGTTCTTCAATACTTTCAGGAGCAAGCTTTGAAGCACCCTGCGACCGCTGTTCTGATTTGAGATTTGTCCTGCTCTGTGAGTCAGGCGGAGCCTTTACCGGAGGATTCAGATTATAGACAAGGACATTGAACTTGTCTTTTACATCATTGACAGGAAATTTAACTGCCAGTGCAAGAGCTACTATAAGCAGTGCGTGGAAGAATATGGAAATAATTATTGTAGTGATACGGTTTTCTTCCATGTTCTGTTATCTTCCCTCTCTTACCATGTTCTCAACTTCATCCCTGAAATCTGCAAACTCCTTCCCCCACCTGTCGCGGGGAAATTTCAAAGGAATATTAATCTCCTGCTTTATAGATACAGGTCTCCTGGTGAATATTATAAGCCTCTCTCCAAGGTATAGAGCCTCATCAATGCTGTGGCTTACGAAAACCATGGTAAATTTTAAATCAATCCATGCAGTCTGGAGAAATTTCTGAAGTTCGAAGCTGTGCTCCCTGTCGAGAAAAACAAAAGGCTCGTCCATCAATATGACTTCAGGGCGCAATACCATCACCCTTAAAAAAGAAACCTTTCTCATCATTCCTCCGGAAAGCTTCGAAGGATAAAAGTCCTTGAAGCTTTCGAGTCCGAAGGAACAAATAAGCTCCATTGCCTTCTCCCTCCGCTCCTTTGCATTTACTTTTCTCAACTCAAGACCAAACTCGATATTTTGAAGCACAGTCCTCCATGGGAGAAGGTCATTCTTCTGCGAAACGAGAACAGTCCCCTTCCCCGGGCCTTCAATCGCTTTTCCATCAATAGTCACTCTGCCGGAATCTGGTTTTTCAAGCCCTGCAAGAATTCTTAACAATGTTGATTTTCCGCATCCGCTGGGACCCATTATGGAAAGGAATTCCCCTTTCTTTATATCTACTGAAACTCCTGACAAAACTTCAAGCGGTTCAGCCAAGGCTCCATTATTTCTGAATCTCTTGGTTATGTTATCTATCTTCAGCAGTGTCATCAACTCTCCATGCAAGGACCTTTTTTTCAAGCAAGCTTATGCCGGAATCCATTAGATACCCTGATAAACCTATTATAACCATTCCTGCAAAAATCAAATCAATGCGCTGTAAATCGCGGGCGGTCATTATCATGTAGCCGAGACCATATCCGCTCTTCACACCGGTAAGCTCTGCCGCCACAAGGGTCATCCAGCCGATGCCAAGCCCCACTCTCATTCCCGTGAACACAGAAGGCATTGATGCGGGGACTATAACCTTTAACAGCAGAGAGCGTCTTTCTGCCCCCAGAGTAAGACTTCCGTCAATTATAGCCCTGTCAACAGACATAACGCCGAGGACTGTGTTTGAAAGGATAGGGAAAAAAGCGCCGAGAAAAATAAGAAAACTTTTTGAGATTATTCCAAGCCCGAACCAGAGAACTGATATTGGAAGCCATGCCAGCGGCGGTATGGGACGAATCATCTCTATCAATGGATTAATCAGTTTTTTTATTTTTTCAGACCGCCCGATTATAATCCCAAGAGGGAAAGCCGCGAGAAGGGCTGACGTAAAGCCGAAGAAGACCCGTACCAGGCTTGACGTAAAATGGCCAAAAAGCAGATAGCCCGGAGGCATCCCGTAGGAGGCAAGTTCCCATATTCCTTTTGCAATCCGGGAAGGCGCCGGGAATATTCTTGCCGGTATAATGGAAAGAAAAGAGAGAGCCTCGAAAAATAGAAATAATACGACCAGCGGCTTTAAACCGGAGAGTTTGCCGCCAATGAGCCTAAAAGCCTTTCCATAGCTTTTCATCAAAAAACCTTTTCAAGAAGCTTTCAGGGTCTGTCTGTTTTATATAACCGAACTTAATCAGGAAACTTAGAAAATCTTTATAGCCTTCAGGTTCCGGATAATAGACATACTTTATCTTCCCTATCGCTTTTCTAACTGTACTCTCGTCAAGCCCTGTATAACTCATTCCAATGATAACAGCCCTGTCAGGGTTCTGCTTTATAAATTCAGTCGCTTCAACATGGGCTTTTATAATGCGTGCCGCCCTGTCATAATCATCTTCAATGAATTTCCTGTTTCCCACAAGCACACAGCATGGATGGTTTTCCCATATCTCTCCGGAGTTTATAATAACCTTCCCTCTGCCGTCCTTTTCAGCCATCGTAGGATATGGCTCCCAGGAAATGAATGCATCTACATCTCCATTAACGAGCGTAGGAAGCATCTCAGGCGGCTTTATCACTATGTCCGATGGCGCTGGCTCAGGTTTCCATTTCTCAATAGCGCGCTTTATAAGAAAGTCCTGCATTGTTCCCTTACCCGGTATGGCAATCTTTTTTCCCGCAAGCTGTAAAAATTTCTTGTCCGCTGAATCTAAAGATGAAGCAGTGAGCGAGCTTTCCGACGGAACTACAATTGACGAGCCTTCGTTGTTTACCTGAGCAAGCAGCATTACATCTGCAACACCATTGACGGTTGCTATTACCGCAGGGGCAAGCCCCACATAACCAGCATCAATCTCCCCTGCTGAAAAAGCGGACATCTCCTCAGGTCCTGCCTTGAATATCCCCGCCACCTCTACCTGAAGTCCCTGTTTCGTATAATAGCCGTTGTTAAGAGCCACATAAGCGGCAAGCTGGTGAAGGTCGTTATTGAGGAATGCAATCCTTACACGCTGAAGAGGTTCAGCATTCTCCTCTTTTGAACAGGAGAATGTGAGCAGGAAGAGCGGCAATAAAATGATTATAAATATTTTTTTCATAACATTTTTTTATATAGCAAACAGAAGAAATATGAAAGCTCAAAAAGTCCGGTAGTTCAAGTATTAGACAATAGTAAATTGTTATAATATAAAAAAATAAATTCTACTTTTAAACTTATGAATGCTGACTTAAAAAAGATTTTTATAAACTCAATAAAGGCAAGTCTTGACCTCTTCAAGGTCATAATCGTTGTTTCCATTGCAGTTAAAATCCTAAAAGAACTTGGGGCAATCGATTATCTGGCGCAGGCTTTAAATCCTTTCATGAACATCGTGGGACTTCCAGGCAGCATGGGGCTTGTCTGGGCAACCGCTATGTCAACCAATCTCTATGCGGGTATGACTGTTTACGCATCATTTGTGCATGATGTACAACTCACAACCGCACAGATCACAGTGCTTACTTCCATGATGCTAATAGCACACTCATTGCCAATAGAATTAAGTTTTGCGCGGACTGCCGGAGTACGCTTAAGATTCACTACTGCCATGAGGATATTTGGAGCGCTTTTTTACGGATGGTCTTTAAATCTTATTTTTCAACTTACCAATACGCTTCAGCACAGGGCAGTATTGTCATGGTTTCCGAAGATGCAAGATGAAACGATTTTAAGCTGGGCTTTAAGCGAAGTAAAAAGGCTTGGTCTTATATTTATTATTATTCTTTCTTTGAATATCATCCTTAAACTTTTCGAGATAACGGGTATTACAGACATTATCGTAAAATTACTGCGACCATTTCTCAATGTCCTCAAGATTCCTGAGTCTGCAAGCTCCATCATAATTGTGGGAATGCTCCTTGGAATGGTCTACGGCAGCGGTCTCATAATAATAGAAGCAAAAAAAGAAATACTTAACGCGAAAGACATCTTCTCCGTAATCGTATTGCTGAGCCTCTGCCACGGAATTATAGAAGATACGATTTTAATGATGCTTCTGGGAGGACATATCTCCGGTGTTTTAATTGGCCGGATAATTTTATCGCTAGGTTTTGTATTCACACTTTCAAGGATAATCGCATTTATCCCTGAGGATACATTCAACAAGCTCTTATTCAGGCAGGCTCAATAGACTCTGTTTTCAAATTAATGTGCTGATTTTAAATTATTTTAGATTTCATAGTTGCTTAAGGATAATGTAATTAGGTATATTTAAATAAATATTAATTATAATCTTATCTTTAATAATCTAAATGTTTAAGAACATTTTATATTTTTTTAGTATATTGGTTATTCCGTTTATAACTACAATAACTGCTTCAGCTGAACTCGCACGTTTGCCCCAAACCGGACAGGAGACGTGCTACTATTCTTCTGGAAAAAAGTTGTTTCCCTGTTATGAAACCGGACAAGATGGAGACATACGTGCAGGAGTTACTCTTCCTCAAGATAGGTTTATTGCTGATAAAAATGAAACTATTACTGACAAGCTAACAGGTCTAATGTGGGTGCAAAAAGGTAATACTCCCAATGTAACTCTGTGTAATGGCGGGGCACAAACATGGCAAAGCTCACTGGAATATGTACAATGCCTTAACAACAACACATATCTTGGCTACAGCGATTGGCGGATGCCAAACATCCGTGAAATTGAAAGTCTTAAGAATTTAGGGAAACCAAAGATTTCAAAATGGCTTAATAAAAATGGTTTTTTTAAAGTAAAGTCTGAATGGTACTGGTCATCAACAAGCTATCCTGACAATAAAAGTAGTGCATTGATTTTTGACATGCAGACAGGTGAGATTGACAGTGGAGATAAAAACAACGACATACATTACATCTTACCAGTCCGAAGTGTGGATAAATCAAAAAAATTCTCTGAACCTATTATTCAACTTCCTCAAACAGGACAGATCAAGTGCTATGATTCATCGGGACTTGAAATACCCTGTAATAAGACCGGTCAAGATGGAAATACCAAAACTGGTGCTGATTTACCAAAGCATAGGTTCGTTGATAACGGAAATGGGAGTATAAACGATAAATCTACAGGACTTTCATGGGCAAAAGAATTAAATTCATCTTTAGAAGAATCATGTTCCGGTGAAGCACAAACATGGTCGAATGCTCTTGGTTATATAGAATGCTTAAATAATGCCCGCTATCTTGGGCATAAAGACTGGCGCCTTCCGAACAGGAATGAGCTATTAAGTCTTATTGATTACTCAAACAATAACCCAGCACTACCTAAAGATAATCCTTTTGTTAATATAGAATCAGACTATCTCTGGTCTTCATCTACTGATTCCAGCAAAAAATCTAATGCATGGCTTGTCAGAATGTCAGACGGTGATGTTGCCAGTAGTGACAAGGATAATAATTTTCATGTATTGCCAGTGCGTGCCGGAAAGCCCGGCCCAGCACTTACATCAGATTTAAAAGTCATTAGTTCTAAAGTGAAATATAATAACCACACGAACATCAAATACGACAAATATGAGATAACAGTAACTATAAAAAATATTGGTGATGCTAAGTCTTCTTCTTTTAACGTTGGACTATTGATGTCATCTTATCCACTTACATCTTATCAATCTGTACGTGAAAGGTTAGCTATTGGGTATGGTCCTATTGCCAAAAAGCGTTGTGAAGGCCTTAAAAAAGGCGAAACAAAAACTATAACTTTTACGAGCCGGACATATTCTTATACTTCAACATATAGAGGAGTGTTCTTAGACTATGATTTTGAAACACTGGAAACTAACTACAACAATAATTTAAGTGATCCAATAGACATAATTACTCCACGGTCTCCAGATACTCCACTATCTCTTCCATTTCTGCATCAGTGAGATTTCCTTTCTGCGGCGGCATGATGGGCTGGAAGCCTTTTACAATATCTGCGTTAGGTTCAAGGATGGATTTTATCAAGTACTCTTTATCAGCGGCAACTTCTCTTTCCTTCCCTGCTGTGACAACAACAACTTTGCTGTTATACAATCCCTTGAATGACGGGCCGACTATCACAGAGCCGTCTATGCTGTGGCATCCGGTGCAGCCTTTAGTATTAACAATGTCTTTACCCATCTGCGCTCCTTTTGATTCCCCCTCATTCCATTCTTCAAATTCCTTCTGAGACATGACATTCACTTTTGACATCATATAGGAGTGCCTCTGCCCGCAGTATTCCGCGCACATTATGCTGTACGTTCCCTGTCTATCAGGCTGAAACCAGACATAAGTCTGCATCCCCGGAACAGCGTCCTCCTTTACCCTGAATGCAGGAACATAGAAACTGTGTATAACGTCCTCTGAAGAGAGGAGAAGTTTTACAGGCTTCCCGACCGGGACATTTAGCTCATCACTCTGCTTGCCGTTCTCATAAGTAAATTGCCATGACCACATCCTTGCACTTACTTTTACAGGCATTGCATCGGGGGGGACAAGCCTGATAGCTTTAAACTCCATCCATCCGTAAAAGAACATTGAAAGGACAAGCACCAATGGAATCACAGTCCATACAACTTCAAGGGTAGGATTGTCAGCGACATCTGAGGCTACGGGATTCCGCTTCCGGTTGTATCTTATGACAAAATAAATCATCACAACTGTGACTGCAAAGAGGAGAAGAAAATCTATCCCCAGAATATACATAAATACATTATCAACTTTTACTGCTGATGAAGAAGGTTCAGACCACACTTTATCAACCTACCTGAATGAGATATCAAAAAAAGTAAATGCTATTATGAGAAAAAGGACAATGACAGAAACTGAAAGCATAATCCTGAAAAGCCTTTCCTCGTTTCTTAGATTCATGAATACAAAAAGTACAAGAACAGATTTAACCGCAGCGATGGCAAGTGCTGTGACAATGCTAAGTCTCCCTAAATTCATTTTCGCTACGACAACGGTCAATCCGGCAAGAACAAGGAGCGCAAGCCATGTATAAATGTAAACACCATAATTTACAGAATGATGGCTGCTGCCATTTGAGCTTGTAGTCCTGTTCTTCATCTTGTCATTAATATTGTTAAGCATGTTATTAATCATGTAATTAAATAGAACAAAGGGAAAAGGAATATCCAGATAATATCAACGAAATGCCAGTAAAGCCCTGTGTTTTCAAGCTTCACATAGTCATCTCCGTTGATTGTCCCGTTCTCTAAAAAAATAAACATTATTGAAAGCACGAACACCCCTCCAATCACATGGAGGCTGTGAAGGCCTGTCATCACATAGTAAAGGCCGTAAAAAAGAGTCTCCCCGGCTCCTCGTTGAAGGAGTTCCGGCGAATTCGGATAAATGCCGTGCCCTATCTTTTCACTCCATTCAAAAAACTTGTTAACAAGAAATGCGAAGCCAAGAATGATTGTGACTATGAGAAAAATTTTAGAAGCCCTCTTGTCTTTTTTTTGGAGCGCCGTAATTGAAAGCACCATAGTAAGACTGCTCGTAAGAAGTATTATTACATTGGAAAAACCATGAGTTATACTAAGGTCATGTGCAGCCCTGTGGAATTCCTCGGGATGCGTGGCACGGAATACCGCATAAAGAAGAAAAAGTCCGCCGAAGAACAAAAGCTCCGTAAAAAGGAAAAGCCACATCCCTACTCTGGAGCCTGTAAAATCGCTATTTTTTTCCACCGCCACCTGCACCTCTCCTGAACTCATAAGGTCCATGCTCTATTACAGGAATCTTCTCGAAATTGTGGTGAGGCGGAGGTGATGATATCGTCCATTCCAGAGTGGTTCCATCCCAGGGGTTCATCTCAGCCTTCTCTCCTTTTATCAATGCACTCACCAAGTTACTCAGCATCAGTATAAGCCCGCTGACAAGTATCCATGAGCCCACGGTGGATATTACATTGCCTGTCTGGAATTCAGGAAGATAATCGTAGTATCTTCGCGGCATCCCTTCCCAGCCCAGAACCAGCATGGGAAAATAAAGTAAGTTGAAACCTATGAAAAGAACCACCCATGCAATCACAGCCCGCCTTTCATTGTAATTCTTTCCGAACATCTTGGGGAACCAGTAATGAAGGCCTCCAAAAAAAGCTATGGCAGTCCCGCCGAACATGACGTAATGGAAATGACCGACTATGAAGTAGGTGTCATGGATATGAATGTTTGTGGCAAGAGCACCGTTTACAAGCCCCAGAAGACCGCCAAGCGAAAATAGAAATATAAATGAAAGCGTGTAGAGGAAGGGCGATACTAATTCAATAGAGCCTTTATAAAGCGTTGCCACCCAGTTGAAAACCTTGAGCCCGCTCGGCACTGCCACAATGAAAGTGATGACTGAAAAAAACACGCGTGATGTATCGCTTATCCCGCTTGTGAACATATGATGCCCCCAGACAAAGAACCCTATGAACGCGATAGCTAGGCTTGAATATGCTATGGTTTTGTATCCGAAAACATTCTTCTGCGAAAAGACAGGAATAATCTCGCTTACCACTCCCATTGCAGGGATTATCATTACATAGACCGCAGGATGAGAATAAATCCAGAAGAGATGCTGGAAGAGGAGCGGGTCTCCTCCCTTTAACGGGTCAAAAAAACCAACGCCAAAAAACCTCTCGCATATAACAAGAAGAAGTGTGATGCCTATTACCGGTGTTGCAAGAATCTGTATCCATCCTGTCGCATAAAGGGACCACGAGAAAAGGGGCATCCTGAAAAAATCCATCCCCGGTGCCCTCAGTCTGTGAATGGTTGTGATAAAGTTCACCCCTGTTAGTATTGATGAACAACCGATGACGAACGCTGCAAACACGGCAAGGGAAACGTCTGTGCCTGTCCTTATGCTGTATGGGGCATAAAATGTCCATCCTGTATCAACCGGTCCGCCGCCTGCAAAGAGGGAAACAACGGCAAGTACTCCTCCGGTGATAAAAAGCCACCATGAAAGAAGATTAAGTCTCGGAAAAAAAACATCCTTTGCACCAATATGGATAGGAAGGAAAAAATTCCCGAACACGGCAGGAATACCGGGGATTATAAAAAGGAAAATCATTATTACGCCGTGAACCGTAAAGGCCGCATTGTAGGTTTGGGCAGACATGATGGTGGGGCCAGGCGCTATCAACTCAAGCCTCATAAGAAGTCCAAGAACAACTCCGGTGAGGAAGAATGTCATCATGGATATGAGATAAAGGATTCCTATCCGTTTATGGTCAGTGGAAAATATCCATCCCCTGATGCCGGTGTATTTTCCGCTTGCATCAAGGAAACTTGGTTGAGTGTTATCCATATTTATTTTTCCTTTTCCTTGTCAGAAAATATATAAATACAACAAGGAACACTATCATTACAACACCGTAAACACGCAGGATGTTAAAAACATATCTTTTCCCCTGAGGGTCATATTTAAAACAAAGGGGCAAAACCCTGTTCATCGATGAGCCTATTCTCCCTTGCGCCGCTTCCGTTAAAGACATCTTTAAATCAAAGGGAAGGAATGTCTTTCCGTAGAGATAGCGGACTATCTTGCCGTCTGAAGAAATTATTATTAGCGCCACAGGATGAAGGAATTCATCTCCATCCTTCTTGTATCTGAAACCTACGGAATCTGTAAGCCTCTTTATGTTGTCAGTTGTTCCAGTTAAAAATCGCCAGCCATTTTCAGGAAACTTTTGGTTAAGCCTTTTGAAGCAGTCATTCTTCTTTTCCATCGCCATCTGCGGAGTATCGCTTCCGTCAATGCTAATGGTAAGGAGCGAATAGTCTTTTTCAGGCTCAAGCTTCATCACATTGATTGTTTCTGAAATACCTTCAAGGAGCGGCATACATACATTTCCGCACCTGTAATAAATAAGGGCAATGGCAGTGGGTTTTGTTATGAGATTTTTGAGCGTCGCGCTGCTTCCCTTCTCATCTTTAAATGCGATGTCGAGCGGCAGATATGAACCCAGTTTTTCGTCTATTCCTATTCCTGTAATTTCATCATTGGCAGCAGAGTGAAAAGATAGGCTAAAAAAAAACAGGGTAATCAACAGACAAAGAGAAGGAAATTTTTTCATCCTATGGAGCTAAAACTTTTTTGATCTTTTCTCTATACTCTCTTGCTTTTGCCGCCAATGTCAGTTCATCTCCTGCATCAATGACCTTTCCGAATTCCTTTAACGCATCACTATAAGATTTCTGGATAAAAAGAATTTCTCCAAGGTAGTAATGTGCCGGAGTAAAGCTCTGGTCATTCTCAACAGCTCTCCTGTAAAAAGAAGCCGCCTCGTCTATTCTTCCGAGCTTATGATTTATCTGCCCAAGAGAATAAAGGCTTTTCTCATGGGATGGATTGAATTTAAGCGCCAGCTGAAAATGCGTTTCCGCATTCCCCATATCATTAAGGTTCAAATACGCTTTCCCAAGATTGTAATGGACTATGCCGGGTGACTTGTACAATGGATCGGTTATTACTTTCTCCCATTCGATTATAGCCCCGGGCATGTCTCCCTGGAGAGCCATAATAGTTGCAAGTCCGTTCCTTGCTTCTGAAAGTCCCGGGTTAATCCTGAGGGCTTCCTTGTAGTATTTTGATGCAGACGTCATATCGCCAAGCTCTGCGCATGAAAGAGCAAGGTCATTAAAATAATAAGAATTTTGTCTGTCGAGACTTGCCGCATTTTCAAAGTTTTTTCTTGCTTCCTTATATTTCCCGTCAGCAAAAAAATTAATACCTGCGGAATGATAAATTGCGGCTGTCCTTATCGCTTCTTCTCTCTTTGAGTTCACACATGACGTGGTTAAAAGAGTGATAAGGGCACATAGAAAGATTAACGCACTATAGTGAAATCTTCTCACAGCCCCGCTACCTTGACGCTGCCTGTGAAATACCGCAGCATTTCTTATATTTTTTCCCGCTTCCGCATGGGCATGGATCGTTTCTTCCGACCTTCTCCGTTGTCCTCTGCACCGGCTTCTTAGCTACTTCCCCGTCTCCGCGGTTCATGGATATTTTATCAAGCTGTCTTTTCTGCTTTTCCTGCCTTTCGTACATCTCCTCCTGGCTTACAACTTCAACCTTGTAGAGATGGTCGAGTGCATCCTCTTTAGCTCTCTCCATCATGGCGGTAAACATCGCATACCCCTCTTTCTTGTATTCAACGAGAGGGTCAAGCTGAGCATAACCACGAAGTCCTATTCCTTCTTTAAGATGGTCCATGGCAAGGAGGTGATCTTTCCAGTGGGTGTCAACAGCCTGAAGAACTATCATCCGCTCAAGCTTGTCTGCCTCATCGCCAATCTTGGTTATTCTTTCTTCATGTTTTGCGCGGTACGCATCAGTCAAAAGCTTTATAACTGACTCGCGGGCTTCATCCATCTCAACACCCAGAAGCTTTACACCGCTCTCGATTATGTTAACCCTAAACTCGCGATAAATGGCATCAACTATCTGTTTATGCTGGACTTCAAGGTCTTCTTCATCCATATAGGTTTCGAATATTCCATCTATTACTTCGCCTATCATCTCAACTACGACTTCCTCTATCTTTTCCTCTTCAAGGAGCTGTTTCCTCAACTCATATATTACTTCTCTCTGCTGGTTCATGACATCGTCATATTCAAGGAGCTGTTTTCTTATGCTGAAGTTATGGGTCTCAACATTCTTTTGCGCCCTCTCAATTGACTTCGTGATCCATGAATGTTCGATGGGCTGGTCTTTCTCCATCCCGATCTTTTCCATTAGGTTTGATGTCCTATCCATCCCGAATATACGGAGAAGATCATCTTCCATGGAAAGATAGAAACGTGATGAACCGGGATCCCCTTGACGGCCTGAACGCCCGCGAAGCTGGTTGTCTATTCGCCTGCTTTCATGTCTCTCTGTGCCTATTATATGGAGACCGCCAAGAGAAACGACTTCTTTCTCTCTTTCAGGATCCTTTTCCTTTGTTTCCGGGTCAATTCCGCCCAGCACAATATCAGTTCCTCTGCCTGCCATGTTGGTTGCAATTGTGATTGTCCCTTTTCTTCCTGCCTGCGCAACTATCTCAGCCTCTTTTTCATGGTATTTGGCATTTAAGACATTGTGTTTGACTCCGCGTTTTTTAAGCAAAGTGCTAAGAAGCTCGGATTTTTCAATGGAGATTGTGCCGACCAGAACGGGCTGCCCCTTCTTGTAGCATTCTTCTATCTCATTACCTACTGCCCTGAATTTCTCGTCAACAGTCCTGTAAATACAGTCCGGATATTCAAGACGCCGGAGCGGCTTATTCGGGGGGATCACTATTACTTCAAGTTTATATATTTTCTGAAACTCTTCAGCCTCTGTATCAGCCGTACCGGTCATGCCGGCAAGCTTCTTGTACATCCTGAAGTAGTTCTGGAATGTTACTGTGGCAAGTGTCTGATTTTCATTTTCAATCTTAACGCCTTCTTTTGCTTCAAGTGCCTGATGCAGACCATCGCTGTAACGCCTTCCGGGCATGAGCCTTCCGGTGAATTCATCAACGATTAACACCTCTCCATCCTTTACAACATAGTCAACATCGAGCTTAAAAATCGTGTGCGCTTTAAGTGCCTGGTTCACATGATGGATGAGTTCGATATTTCGAGGATCATAGAGATTTTCAACATTCAGGAGTTTTTCAGCATGAAGCACACCTTCTTCGGTGAGTGCAACCGTCCGCGTCTTTTCTTCTATTGTATAGTCAGTCTCTGCTTTAAGGCGCGGGACTATTTTGTCAATGACGCCGTACTTGCCGATAGATTCCTCGGTCGGTCCGGATATGATGAGAGGCGTTCTTGCCTCGTCTATAAGAATGCTGTCAACTTCGTCAACGATGGCATAGTTAAGCTCCCTCTGGCAGAGGTCTTCTACGCTGTACTTCATGTTGTCGCGGAGATAATCGAAACCAAACTCATTGTTTGTTCCATAGGTGACATCAGACCCGTAGGAAGCCTTTCTCTCTGCATCGTTTAAACCATGAAGGATGACTCCGACGGAAAGTCCGAGAAACCTGTAAATCTGCCCCATCCACTCTGAGTCTCGTCTTGCAAGGTAATCGTTTACCGTTACGACATGGACACCCAAGCCTGAAAGCGCATTAAGATAGACGGGGAGAGTTGCCACAAGGGTTTTTCCTTCTCCGGTCTTCATTTCAGCAATCTTCCCCATGTGGAGAATGATGCCGCCGATTATCTGCACATCGAAATGCCGCATGCCGAGGGTACGGCGCGCCGTTTCCCTCACTACACCAAAAGCCTCTGGAAGGATATCATCGAGCGATGCACCCTGCGCGAGCTTTTCCTTGAAATAAGGGGTCTTGTTGCGAAGCTCTTCATCTCCCAGCTTGCTAAGCTGCGGCTCAAAGGAATTTACCTGTTCCAGCATGGGGTTTAGAGAATTGAGGACGCGTTCATTCCTTGTCCCCACTATTTTTTTCACAATATACTTAAACATTCTTTTTCACTCCTGTTCTGGATTCCCATTTTCACGGGTAATGATAACCTTTATAACTACCACATTTAATGGTGATATTACAACCAAACAGGCAGGGATGTCAAAGAGGATTGAGGGTGGCGCAATTCACTTCCGGCAGTTCATGATAAACAAAGAGAATTTATTCAATTTACCTTCAGTTTCTTTTTCCGCAACACAGCAATCTTTAAAAGATATATCGCTGAACCCCGCCTTTTCCAGCTTCACTTTAAACTCATCACGGTCAAAGCCATTATGCCCGTCAAAGCCCGCGCCATGAAATGAGCCGTCTTCACTGTCAAGGTCAACGACACAAAACAAGCCGCCGTCTGCGACAAGCGAATTGAGTATCTTAAGAATCCTGTCAGTGTCAATGATGTGGTGCAATGTGAGCGATGTGTAAACAAAATCAAATTGTGTCTTCGGCGCCTCATCTTTCATAAGGTCGATATATACAGGCGTCATGTTCTTTGCGTCTGATGTGCGGATCTTTTCCTGCAATACTTCGAGCATTCCGGTCGAGCTGTCCGCCAGAGTGATATGCTTAAGATGAGGGGACAAAAATAAGGCGACAGTGCCTGTTCCGCAGCCATATTCAAACGCGGTCATATTTTTTGTGAAAGGCACGTTGCGTTTTATGGACTTTGCGATTTCCATTATCCGCGCATTGCGCCGCTCATCGCTGTCCCATATCTTCGCTTTTTCGTCGAAGGTAAGCATTGTCATCCTAGACTAGCACTTCTCCTGATCTTGCATAACCTGCGACAATGGACGAATCGCTGCAAAATTCTTCAGGAGTCATTAAAATAACATCTAAAGGCACCATGAACTTTTTTATCGTGGCTACTTCAGCATCTTTGATAAGCATCAACCTGTTGACAAGACTTTTACGCCTGAAATCAGAGGAAACCAATACAATGTCAATATCGCTTTCATTTACTGCATTTCCCCTTTGCTGTGAGCCAAATAATACTATTTTCGTAACATCAATTTCTTTCTCTTCCAAACAATTTCTAAAAAATTTTACCGCCTTCAGCACTTCTCTTTTAACCATTTCAATGTCCTCTTCGCTGCGTATACTTATTTCCCTGCTTTCAACATTACTTCAGCAGAGCTTAAATCATAATCTGCCTGGCTGAACCATTCATCTACACTTTTTACATTCTTCATAACCCAATAATATCTTTACATCATCATTTATGTAAAGAGGATAATATTGAGGGCAGACATTCCGTAGGAGCAGGTTTTAAAATCTGTCCCTACTATTTAGACTGACCGGCTAATTCTGCTTCGAGGGCTTTTATTCTTTCCTGCGTATAGACACCTTCAACAAGACTTGACATATCAGACGTTGGTGCAAAAAGAAGGAATTCCCTGAAATCCTTTAAAGCATCTTCTTTCTTCCCTGCTTTTTCATATGCAATAGCACGTTCGTAGTGCGCATAGGCAAATGCAGGATCGCTTAGGATCGCTGAAGTAAAATCTGAAATCGCGCTCCCATATTCCCCTTTTTCGCGATATATCTTTCCACGGTTGTAATAGGCATTTTTAGAGTTCGGGTTTATCTCAAGTGCTTTTGTGCTGTCTGCTATAGCCTTCGCAAATTCTTTCTTCATCATATAGCAATGCCCTCTGTTGATAAGGGCTGTTTCATTTTGAGGATTAAGTTCAATAGTTTTATTAAAGTCATCAAGAGCCTTGTCATATTCTTTACTATAAATGTAAATGCTTCCCCTGGTATTGTAAGCTAAAGCTGATGAAGGATTGTTTTCGATTGCCTTTGTTAAATCTTCTAAAGCTTTATCTAATTTATTGAACTTTGTATAAAGCGACCCTCTTGCAAGATATGCTTCCTTCGATGCAGGGTTAACCTCAATTGCTTTTGTTAATACGTCCATGGACTTATAGAAGTCTTCTTTCAAGAAATACATATTAGCACGTCCCAAATAACCTCTTTCGTCATCAGGTTTTATTTTGATTGCAGTCTCGTAATCTGAACTTGCCTTGTTAAAATTCCCTATGGCAAGATATGTATCACCACGTTTTATATAAGCTTCCAGATAACCTGGATTGATTTTGATTGCTTGTGAAAAGTCTTCAATGGCATTATATGCAAATCCGTTTTCTGCCTCTGTTTTCCCAACTTCCAATAATGACTCTGCTTCCTCAAAAGAAGTTTTTTTGACTTCGCTGACTCCTGCTGATTCTAGTTCTTCTATTTTAGCTTTTGCCTTTTTCTTGTTTTCTGCGTCGCCCTCATTAGCATTTCGAACAAATATTTTATAATTAGTTAAGGCTTCACTTTTTCGTCCCGTCTTTTCAAGCAGCTCGCCTTTCTTGTAATATACATCTGGCCTGCGCCTATACTTACTTTCCTTTTCAATCTTTATCACCTGTTCGCAATCTGCCAATGCTTTTGGATAGTTTCCCATTAAAGAATAGGCATCTGCACGATCCAAATAAGTTACAAAAAATGTCGGCTCTATCTCGATCGATTTGCTGAAATCAGATACAGCTAAATCATATTTTTTGGTCTTCAAATATAATTTACCTCTTTCATTATAAAAACCGGAACCCTCAGGCATTAATGAAATTGCTTTTGACAAACAGAGAATTGCTTTCTCATCTTCCTCTAATTTTGAATAACTATCAGCAAGAATCACATATATAGCAGGTTTAAGCGTATTCATATTATTGGCTTTATCAACTTCAATAGCTTTATTGAGATCAGAGATAGCGCTCTGATATTCTTTTTTTTCATGATAAGCTATTCCTCTTTTGCTCAGTATAAGCGGATTAACAGGGTTTATATGCAAGGAGTTCGTAAAATCTTTTATTGCCTCGTCATATTTTTTCAGGGATAAATAAAGTGCTCCTCTGGCAATGTAGGCATCATAACTGGAAGGGTCTTTCTCTAATGCCTTGTCGTAATATGAAAGAGCGTTATACCAATCCCATGTACCTGTATCATTTCCTTTTTTTACGTAGTAATCCGCAGTTCTCTCTTCTGTAATACATGCTGAAAGAAAGAGAACTATGAATAAATAAATTGCCGTTTTTTTCTTCATAATTTTTTTTAGTAAGATGTCAGTTTTAAATTATTCTTCCTAAAAAATTCTTATCATTGACACTACAATAGGGTCAAGTTCATTTTCTGCTATTTTAATTAAAATAAAACATAAGTTTTAGATACAGTAGATATGGAAAAGCAAGTGAGTGATAGATAACCAAAGATGCGGCAAGAAATAAAAAAAGCAGGGTCCGTTTTAACAGACCCTGCTTCTCTCAACTCTAAGCAATTATTCCGTAAGAATTAATCTCCGTAAACGGTTACTGTATATTCGCCGTAAATACCGAGGATATTCCTGCTGGAATAATCAACATATTTTATCTTGGTAATCTTGCCATTTTCTACCGCAGCTTTCGTGCTTGCATCGCCTGTAGCAACTATTCCCAAAACTGATGTAGCCTTGGCTGTGCCTACTTTGGTATAAGCAACATCTCCTGCTCCAGCTGCCATCGGTGTCTTCACTTCTGTGTAAATTACTCCCATAGGAATATGACTTGCACAACCCGATATTAATAAAACTGAAAATACAACTGCCAACAAAACGCCTCTGGATAATTTCATCCTCTTCCTCCTTTTATAAAGGTTACTCAATAAGCAAATCACCATGCAAAAACATCATCCAAACCGATGCTTTACTTGCAGTTAAAACCTTTTTTATGATATTCATATTTATAATATAACATGAAAAATTACATTTGAAAGCAAATAATGACTGAGCCATATCTCACAATAATTAGCTGACGACTACACTGAAACCCTGTTCCTTCCTTCTTCCTTTGCGCGGTACAAGGCATTATCAACACGCTTTACAAGATCCTCCCATGATTTATCCTGTTCTTCAAAGAATGTTGCAACACCAATGCTTACTGTAACTTTCCCACCCGGC
This sequence comes from Candidatus Schekmanbacteria bacterium, assembly GCA_016219965.1. Lineage (NCBI taxonomy): Bacteria > Candidatus Schekmaniibacteriota > Candidatus Schekmanbacteria bacterium. The sequence continues at coordinate 164,127 of JACRJM010000004.1, read as the reverse complement.
TGTGTTTCAGCACCATCAAATTCAGTCGCCTCTATTGTTTTCCTCAGCCTTTCTGCCATAGCATAAGCCATTTCCTCTCCAGTCTCAGGAAGCATTATAACAAACTCTTCACCGCCGTATCTTGCAACCGTTTCCGCCTTTCTCACTATGTTCTTAAAGATGCCTGCCATCTTCACAAGCAGTTTGTCTCCCATAGGATGGCCATTGGCATCGTTATACTTTTTAAAAAAATCCACATCTATCATTATCAATGAAAGGGGACGTTTATATCTCTTAGCTCTTTCAACTTCTGTGTTTAAACAAGCAGTCAGGTAGCGGTAATTATATAATTCCGTCATTCCGTCAGTTATGGAGAGAAATTTTGTTTTTTCAAACAACATCACATTTTCCAATGCTATCCCTACCTGGCTTGAAACAGTCGTAAGCAGTTCAAAATCATCTTTTCCAAATGTCTCACCTTCAATTCTATATGCATTGATTATCCCTATAACCTGATTCCTTGATTTGAAAGGGACACAGATCATTGAACTCACATTGTCGTCAAGTCCTGCTATTGAAACATATCTTGGATGCTTAGAAACATCGTTGATAATTTCAGCCTGTCCTGTCTCAACAATAAAACCATAAATACATTCGCTGACTCTAAGAGACATATTTTTTGTTTCTTCAGGAATACCCATTCCTGCTACAATATTTATCTCGTTTTTATCATCACTTAGAAGCATGATGCTGATCCTGTTAAGCCTGAGCGCCTGGCTTACTTTCTCAACAACCTGATGCAAAAGCTGGTCAATACCAAGAGTCGCGGTCATTATCTTGCTTATACTATAGAGGGTGTAAATCTGGAGTATGTTCTGATCAAGCTGACGGTTAGTTTTTTCAAGTTTCTTCGAATAGTCTTCTATCTGATCCATCTTTTCTTTAAGCGAATCTGACATCTTATTAAACTCTGAAGAAAGTATTTCAAATTCGTCTTTCGTATAAATTTCTATTTTATGGCTCAGATTCCCTTGTCCAATAATTTTAGCCGAATTCGTCAGTGTTATAACCGGTTTGACGACACTCCGATAAGCTATTAATATCATAAGGCCAACACCCAGAATTGAAACCAATATTAGAGCAATTAAAATGTTATAAACCCATCTCGTAAGAGATGAAATCCTCATGCTATAAGTATCTATTTCGCCTCTTATAAGATCATGAAACTTCTCTATATCTTCAGATACTGATTCACCAAAAGCATCCATTTCTTTCATCAGCACTGCAGCTTCCTTATTTCCAACCGGGTTTTCTGTTGAAAGAAGGACCATGGCTTTCTGCTGAAGTTCAATAAAACCTTTTTCCACTTTATTCTCAATTGCAGCCTCCTCATCTGTTTTGTCAGCAGTAATCTTATATTTTGCAAACAAAGAGGCAGCTTCACTAACTATTTCTGCAAAATCAGCCCGCTCTTTTATATCCCCCGTTATAAGATAATCGTTAGGAGGCATAAGGATTTTGTGCATGAGTATCTGAAGGTCAGCAGCAACCTCTATTTTAACAGCAAGTTCTGAATTTTTCTTATGGATTGATATAAAAGAATTGATGCTGGTATAACTGAATATTGCGAAAATAAAAAAAACAGAGAAACCAATCAAACCAGTACCTATTATTTTTTTCGCAATTCCTAATTTCAAGTTATTCCTCCTGATTGATTTATGCCGTTTATTGAAACAATGACTAATTTAGTCTACAATTATATTACTCATAGCTGACTAAAATAAAGTAATTTTTTTGCGTTTCATGCTTCACTTGCAGTCAGTGCCCTTCCCGTGTTAATTTACAATTTATGGAGCCACTTTTAAAAATCGAGAACCTTAAAACCTACTTCTACAAAGGTTCGACTGTAATCAAAGCCGCAGACGGCGTAAACATCTCCGTAAACAAAGGAGAAGTACACGGAGTCGTCGGCGAATCAGGGTGCGGCAAGAGTGTTACAGCAATGTCGATCCTCCGCCTTGTACCAACGCCGCCGGGAAAAATAATCGACGGTAAGATAATCTTTGATGGTCAGGACCTCCTTCAACTCCCTGAAAAAGAGATGCGCAATATTCGCGGCAACCGCATATCAATAGTCTTTCAGGAGCCTATGACCTATCTCAATCCTGTTTTCACAATCGGAAACCAGATATCTGAAACACTCCTTGTTCACAGAAAGATAACAAAGCATGACGCGATAGATGCCACAGTTGAGATACTTAAAAAAATCGGAATGCCTGCACCTGAACAACGGATAAAAGAATACCCGCATCAGTTAAGCGGCGGCATGAGACAGAGAGTGCTTATAGCAATGGCGCTTATCTGCGGACCTGACCTTCTAATCGCTGATGAACCGACTACGGCCCTTGATGTCACCATACAGGCGCAGATAATAGACCTTATCATGAACCTCCAGAAAGACAGCGGAATGTCTGTGATGCTGATTACCCATGACTTTGGCGTTGTGGCTGAAAGCTGTCAGAAGGTTTCGGTCATGTACGGCGGGAAGGTCGTTGAATCAACAGATGTGTTCACAATCTTTGAAAAACCTCTTCATCCATATACGGCAGGTCTTCTTCGCTCCGTAAGGTCAGGTGACGCAGATGCAGGGACAAGAAGGCTCACCGCAATATCAGGGATAGTGCCAAACCCAGCATATTTGCCGGAAGGATGTAAATTCAATCCGCGCTGTCCGCTCGCTGACGAAAGATGCAGGGAAACCGACCCTGACTTTATAGAAAAAGACCCGGGGCATTTTGTAAGGTGCTGGAAATCAGACAAAGCGCCATTCACTTTCTAGTCACTTTCTGATCAGTTTCTTAGAAGCGGCTTGAAGCCATTGCTTCTGATACATTCGACAATCTGATTGATGTGGTCATAGCCACGCGTTTCAACTGTGAATTCTATCCTTGTCATCCCCACAGGGAGCCCCCATTCCGTACGCCCGTGAGTTATCTGAAGGATGTTGCCGCCGCAGTCAGCAATGCTTCCCGCCATTATCGCCATGATCCCCGGAACATCATCAACATCAACGACAACCTTCATGATCCTTCCTATGCGGAGAAGTCCTGTCTCTATTATCCTCTCTATGAGGTTGACATCAATGTTTCCGCCGCTGACTAAAAGCACTACCTCTCCGGCAATTCCTTTGATCTTATCTGAAAGTAAAGCAGCCAGCGGGACTGCCCCGGCCCCTTCAACGATTATCTTGGCAAGCTCCATGTACATCAAGACCGCCCGTGCAATTTCCTCTTCCTCAACTATCACCACATCATCAACATAATATTGGATAATCGGGAATGTTTTTTCTCCTACTGATTTTACGGCAATGCCGTCTGCAATTGTTTTAGGGGCATGTGTCTCGGCTATCTTCCCCTGATGGAAAGAATTGTATGCAGAATCAGCCTCGCGCGTCTGGACCCCTATGATCTTTATCTTCGGGTTCCTGCTTTTTAACGCATAAGCTATGCCGGCAATCAGTCCGCCGCCGCCTATAGGGACAATCACATAGTCGGGCTGTCTAATATTCTCGAATATCTCAAGCCCGATTGTCCCCTGTCCTTCAATAACATCGTAGTCATCGAAGGCATTTACAAAAAGCTTTCCTGTTTCATCTGCCTGTTTCTTTGCAAGTGTAAGCGCATCATTATAATTTTTCCCTTCAAGATGAACCTCAGCTCCCAGCCGTTTGCATGATTCCGCTTTCACGAGCGGAGCGTTCTTCGGCATGAAAAGTTCAGCGTCTATCTTATAGTGACTTGATGCGCATGCCACCGCAAGGGCATGGTTTCCGGCAGAGGCTGTAATCACTCCGTTCTTTTTTGCTTCATCAAGATGGCGGGTTATGAAATTGTACGCTCCTCTTATCTTGAATGAGCCAGTCTTTTGCATGTTCTCAAGCTTAAGAAAAATCTCCATGCCAAGCTCATCAGAAAGCGCATTCGAACGCATGAAATTGTTAGAGTTCACAATACCCGAAATATTTTTCGCAGCAGTCTCAATACCTGTAATGCTGATCATAGAATTTTCCTCCTGATTTTTATTATATTAGCAAAAAGCCTGAAGATGCAAAAAACATTTTTCTTGCCCTACCGCTCTTTTGTATTTTAATAAGAAACATTATGATAAAAATTCTTCCTGACAGCGTGATAAATAAGATCGCAGCAGGCGAAGTCGTTGAACGCCCGGCATCAGTCATAAAAGAGCTTGTAGAAAATTCCATAGATGCCGGCAGCCGCGCTATCACAGTGTCGGTAGCAGATGGCGGTAAATCCCTGATAAAAGTCATGGATGACGGGTGCGGGATGAGCGAAGAGGAAGTACTCCTTGCCATACAGCGCCATTCGACGAGCAAGATAGAGAGCGAAACAGACCTTGAACGCATCAGCACTTTCGGCTTCAGGGGGGAGGCTCTCCCAAGCATCGCGGCAGTCTCCCAGCTTACGATAGAAACAAACTCCTCTCAAGGCGACATGGGATGTATCGTAGAGATCGAGGGCGGCAACGTGATCCGCCGGGGAAAATCAGGAATGCCGCGCGGCACATCAATCGAAGTGAGGAATCTCTTCTTCAATATGCCTGCACGGAAGAAGTTTTTAAAATCAACTCAGACAGAGCAGAATCACATAGATGAATGGATGACAAAACTTGCCCTTGCAAGGAACGGGATAGAGTTCAGGTACATATCAAACGGTAAAGAAGTTTTCAGGATTCCTTCATCAGCAGATCTTATTGAGAAGACAAATATCATATTCGGAAATGAGTTGGCTGACAAACTTATCGAGATAGAGCATTCCGGGGAGGTATCCATAAAAGGCTTAATCTCAGTTCCCCATTACAGCAAACCTACACGGAACTTCCAATATCTCTTCGTAAATAAAAGGAGTGTCCGCGACAGCGGGATCTATCATGCCATATCGCGCGGTTACGCTGAAGCGCTTCAGGCAGGGAAACACGCCATTGTATTCCTTTTTATAGAAACAGATCCGGCAAGCGTTGACGCAAACATCCATCCTTCCAAACAGGAAGTGAGATTCTCCGATTCCGGGAAAGTCGTGGGCACAGTAATCAATGCCATCAGGAACACAATCGGGAAAAACAGGAACGTTAGGATGGTAAAGCTCGAGCATCAACCGCAGACAGGTGACAGCGACAAGGCTGTAGACCTTTTTGAAAGTTACAGTTTTAAAACAGAAACAGAGCTTGAACAGTTTCTTGTAAAAAAAGAATCCGCATTTGCACAAGAAGACAATGAGGTTTTTTCAGTGCGAGAGGTGGATAGTTTTACGCCACGCAGTTTTAAGTTCAGCAGCCTTGAAGTTGTAGGACAGATAAGGAACTCCTACATAGTTGCTCAATCAGGAGAGTCTGTTTATTTCATTGATCAGCACGCCGCACATGAACGGGCTCTTTTTGAAAAGATAAAAGAGAGTTACTTCAGCAAGAAAGCTTCAGTTCAAAACCTGCTCATACCGGTAGTTGTGAATCTTACAAGGCGAGAAAAATCAATATGGGAAGATAACCTTGAGAGCCTTGAAAAGTTAGGACTTGAATCTCAGGACTTCGGAGAAGAGAGTATCAGGATTACAGGAGTCCCGGCAGTGCTTGGCACAAAGAACCCTGAAAATTTCCTGCGAAGCTTAATTGAGAAGATTGAGTCTGGAAGCGAAAAAGAAAATCCGGCTTTTGCCTTAAACTCCATGTTCCAGTCCCTTGCCTGCCACTCGGCAGTGAGGGCAAATGACAAGCTTGAACCTGCCGAGCTACAAAATCTCCTTAAGCTCATGGATGAAACTGAATTCTCCACCTACTGCCCCCACGGTCGCAACGCAGTCTTCAAAATGGACATCTCAAAGATTGAAAAGCTCTTTGACAGGAGATAGAATAAAAAAAATAAGTCAGCATCCTTTTAAAGGAGGTTGAACATGGCAGAAGAAAAAGGGCTTGATGAGATAATAAAGTATATCAGGAACAACAGGGGATGCGTCATCTCGACGTGGCAGAAAGACATGGCGCGCGGAACGCCGGTCTATTATTTTGCCAATGGAACCACAATCTACATAATGAGCGAGGGAGGAGGGAAACTCCCCAATATACGGAAAAATCCAAATGTAACCGTAGGGATTTATACAAGCAGACCTCTTTTTGGTATCCAGCTTTTTGGCACAGCACAGATACTTGCACAGGACAGCTCCAATTTTGTTGAAGAAGTGCAAAAGTCAGGGTTTTTAAGAGAAAGGCAATTCCCCGGAGAAAGGCCTCCATTCTTTCTTAAGGTAATTAAGGTTGAGGCACATAAAATAGTTTACTGGCACACGAAGAAAGGCTCTGCATCTAAAATCATCTGGGACAACACCCTGCCTGCCGGAAAAGAAAAGACGATTTATGACAAACTTCTTTATCTTGACGCTATCGCAGTCAAGCATTTCCATCCTGAAAACATAAGCAGGAAACCTCCATTGATCTTTGTCCATGATGCATTCCAGGGAAGTTTTGCTTTTAAGAATTTTCAGGAATATTTTGCGCGCAATGGATGGAATAATTATGCCATAAACCTTCGCGGACATTATGTGAGCCAGTTTACAAGACGCGACAAACTCCCCGCAGGCAAGGTAACAGGAAATGAGGGGATAACAGATTATGTTGAAGACCTCGATTTTCTCGCATCGCAAATAGAGGACGACCCTATAATAATTGGACACGGGATGGGCGCGCTTGTAGCGCTTAAATATGCTGAAAGGAAAAAGACAAAGGGAGTAGTGCTTCTTAACAGCCTGCCGCCAAAAGATGTATTCGAATCCCTTTCATTGGGAAAGAAGCTTAAAAAAGAAATGATTGGCAGGGAATTTTCTTCAGGGAATCTTTTCACCTTCTCCGTTGACAGGAAGAAGGGAGAGAAACTTCTTTTTAAAAACAGGCTTTGCGGCAAAGACGAGATGTTTGAATGCTGTACGCAGCTTTGCGAAGAATCTGCAAAAGCCTTTTATGAATCACATCTTGGAGAGATAGAAATAGATAAGGGAAAAATAAACGCACTAATATTTGTAATTGGAGCTGAGAAAGACCAAAGAACAGGAGCAAAGATTAACAGTCAGATTGCAAAGAAATATGGAGCCAGCAACTGCAAACTTTTCCCGAAAATAGACCATAACTTCATGCTTGCCAAGGACTGGAAAAAGCACGCAGAAACAATTGAGAAATTCTTAAACACTATTAAATGACAATTCCGGCAACGCCATTCTCAGTGTATGACCCAGTCGCTCTTTTTTACCAGTTCAAGGGTGGGGCCTTTTGTGAGCTGGACTATATAGCATCCCTTTGAGGCATAGCGTTGTCCCGGGCCGAAGCTTAAACGTTCATATAGGCGAACCTTCTGATCCATCATCATGCTGATTACATCAAGAAAGTTGTCACGGTAATAATTCCCTCTCATCTCCATCATAGACTGGCTCAATGCCAGGAGCACCGGAAAAACCCGCTTCAATATCATTTGTGAGTTGCTGTCGTTGAACTTCGGCTCTCTTAATAACGGGACGTAAACTTTAGATTTTGCTTCATCCTGAGGCAATATAAAAGGATATGCAATATAAGTTATGTCGCGAATATCTTCATTCAAAGTCCAAATACTTTCTTTAAGATAACCTGAAGAAACGAGAATCATCTCAGGCTTGTTAGAGCCGGAAGCTAAACCTTCAAGCGCAGGCAGTGCCTCTGGTCCGACCCAGAGGACAATGGAAGCAGGCTTTTCTTTATCCAATACCTGCTGCAATAATTTTTTGCTTAATGCTTCTCCTTTTTTCAGCATGACTGTCACAGGCGGCTGATGCTCAAAATCCCGCCACGTCTGCTCAAAGCCGGATGCGAGGGCTGCACCTTCACGTGAGCTACTGACAATCTGGACAACCGTTTTTCCTTTTAACGATTCATCCAACGATTCATAATTGCTGTTTAAATAGCGGGCGGCGGCTTCTCCTTCCTGATAGTATCCCTTCGAAAGATATAATGTGTACCAGTCGGTTTCTGAAACAACGGGAAAGTCAGTTACCGGAAAAATACAGGGTATCTTATTTGACTCGCAAAAATCGTGGATAGGCTGCCATTCACCTGATGTGATTCCTCCGATCAGGGCGAATACAGGATCTTTGCTATTGTATTCCTCTAACTGCCTGCGCCATGTTTCCGGAGGACCTTTTAACACCCAGACCGAAAGCGACAGTCTTTTGTACATCGATTCCTGTGAGCCTAACATTGATTCTGTCATACGGGCCTGCCTGCGGTCACTCTCTGAGGCAAGTGCTGAGTTATTCTTAGCCTTAACGTAATAGTCCAAAAGACCCATCATTGCGTCACGATCTTTAGTGGGGACATCTTCAGAAACGACTGTTGCAAAATGAATTGTTGTATCTGAAACTCCGGGGGAGAACTCAGATGACAGATTCTTCAGATAGAAAATCAGGATCTCCATGTCCTTTTCATTGAGATTATAACGGGGCATGACTCCATTCAGTATTCGCCCGGAGGGAGAAATCCCACCCTCAATTACTTCAGCCAATGATTCGTCAGTATATGCCGGACGGAGAAGAGGAGCTGAAATGACTTCGTAACCTTTATAAAAGCGTTTGAGCGGCTGGAAGAGAGTCTTTCCATTAATAGGGGTCGTGACAACACCGCCTTCAATCGAGCCAAGACCGCTCCGCAGATGACAGCTTACGCAGGCGAATGTTTTCCCTTCAACAGGTATATCCCCTTTTACAAAAGCCTTCATCTTCTCTCCTGACGAGAGAATCCCCTGCCGGTAGATGCGCTCTCCAAGGCGCATGGCTTCAGTCTGAGATACTCCTGCAATAGTCGGAGGCTGTGTTTCTTCAGCCTTCACCTGCCAGATAAAGAAAAATGCCAGGAACAAAAATATTATTCTATCTCTTTTCTTCATGATCTTCATTTCCCGTGCAGCTTTTCGTATTCAGTGAGAAAGTCTGAAGTTCCCACAAGACCGAAGATCCGGACCCACTTATCATCAGCCGGAGTATGGAGTAAAACCAATTGTATGTGGCTCATTTTGTTCGGAATAAGTGCCTTGAAAGCTGTCAACACCTTATCAATGTCCTCTCTGCTTCCTGTGAGGAAGTCCCATCCGGGCTTTGCATCATATTGTTTGAGATATTCATTCATTTTTTTCGGGATGTCATTCTCAGGATCTATCGAGATTGAGACAAGCCGCACATCGGCGGTGTTAGTATCAACCTTTCTTTGGAAATTCACATAACCGGCTGAGAGCACCGGACAAATCGTTGTGCATGTTGTGAAGATGAAATCCACTATGACAATCTTTTTTGAATTGAGGATTTCCCTGAGTTTGACCTTCTTTCCGTTTTGATCAACCAGAGTGACATCCGGCACGGCATACTTTTCAATTGTCCTTTTATACTTTTCATTAGTTCCAAACTGGTCTTCTTTCACACCCTTCATATTCATATCATTCATATCCATGTTCTTCATGCTGCGCTCAGTTTCTGCATTGGCTTTAAGAGGGAGGAATAAAACTGTGCAGACACACGATATAAGCACCGCATCAATCAATCTTTTCATCATATCTTCTTCCCTCCGCAGGACATGGATATTGCTATTTTAAAATCCCCATCTTCTCAAGTTCACTGCTTATATCGCTTAGACCAAGCTCCGTAAGTTTTTCTTTCTTCTGCAATCCGCTCTTCACATCCCAGCTGCGAAGCAAATAGTATTCGTCCTTCATCCTCTCGAATTCTGCACGGTCAACGGTCTTTCCCTTACGGCTTACAATCTGGTCTCCGGGTCCCGGAAACTCGATATCAGGATTAAACATTGCAAGAACCCCTTCAACGGTTTCTACAGGTTCGGTAAAGTTGAATTCAGGGATCGTGTCGCTTTCTCTTCCCGATTTTCCTTCCCTGCCGTGGATCGCTCTTTGCATATTAAATGAACGCTCGCCGAGGAGGTAGAATTCGTCTTCACTCATTTCTTTTCCGGTCACAGCAGAAAAAAGATTTGGCACAAAAGCAGGGTCACCCATGCTGTCCTCAACCTGGTCGGTGTCAAGTAACGGGAAATATCTGTCGCAGGCAACCATTGTTTCCTTGGCATGCTCTGCGTTCTGGATCCTGAATGCCGCAAGGGCTTTCCCGTCATAGGTTGAAAAATCAACAGACTCCTCGCTCCCCCAGACCCGCTTTGCTATCTTTCTTAAAACATCGGCATTGACCGGAGACATTGCGCCGTTCGTCGTGTACCAGAATATCCACTTGAGGAGAAGGTAGTGGACTTCATGAAGCTGTATTATTGGATTCCTTATCTCTGTGGCATAAAAGAGAGTATTCATCAAAAATATCCTTCCGCCATAGGAATCATTGACATAGCCTGAAGGCATTACGCGTTTAAGAGCAAGCTCTTCTGCCTTTTTCCCCTTTTCAATGGAAGCCCTGCGCGTGCCTTCAGCAAGCAGGTCTCCGAATCCTTTTCTATATGCAATTGAATAAACAAGTGTCTGTATGAACTCAAGGCTTCCAATCTTTGAGATGGGAATGCCCATCTCTTCTTCGCTAATAATCCCTTCTTTAAAGGCAGCGTCAAGCCACCACATTATATTGCTAAGCTCACCTGTGCAAAGACCGTAGCGGTCGGCAAGGGATGTGGCAAAAAAAGGAGCATCCGTTGACTGGCCATTATGCAACACATCCCACGGAGCATAATAAAATGCGGCAGCACATGTTTTCCTGACTTCCTCCAGCCCTGAAGTATGTTTGAACGTTGCCCTCATGCATCCTGCAGGGCATCCAAAGCAGGGAGTGTTTTTGTTCTTTTCAATATCCGTGATGGCAACGCTCGGCTCTGTCATATAGGGCATTTCATTCAGGCCTTTGCGCAGGAAACGGATCCGGTTATTCAGTTCTTTTAATCTCTCTGGATTTGCAACTGCAATACTGTTGTTACCTTTTACAACTATGGCTTTAAGATTCTTAGAGCCCAGAACAGCGCCCATGCCATTTGAGATAGTGCCCCCCTGATCAGTTATTGCAAGCGCAAACCTGATTTTGTTTTCGCCGGCGGGACCAATGCATACTGCCCGTGCAAGATTGCCGTGGGCTTCCTTAAGTTTTTTTAAGGTTTCATCAGACGTAAGCCTCCAGAGTCCGCTTGCATCTTTTATTTCAACCTTATCATTTTCAATGAAAATATAACTCGGCTTCTCTGCTTTTCCATTTATCAGGAGACCATCGTAGCCTGCAAGTTTTAGCGCAGCGCCCACAAATCCGCCGGCATTGCCAAAGCCGAACTGGTCAGGATAATTGAAAGGTGACTTTGCACTTATGACCCAGCGTGAACAGGCTGTAGCATGGCTCCCTGTGAGCGGTCCTGGCAATATCATGAGAAGATTGTCAGGCGAAAATGCAGAAATACCCTTTGGAACCTCATCCCAGTATATCCTCGATGCCAATGCCCTTCCGCCAATGAATTTATTTTTATAATCGGGAGTCTTGTGTTTGCTCACTGCACCCGAAGACAGGTCAGCCCGGATTATCGTCCCTGTCCATCCATAATTTTTTTCATTCATAACCACTTTTTCTTTCTGAAACAAAAAAGCATGAAAACACCTATGACAATCATCACTCCCCAAATGGCGGGATAGCCCCACTCCCATTCAAGCTCAGGCATGTACTTGAAATTCATCCCGTAAACACCAGCTATGAAAGTAAGGGGGATAAAAATGGTGGCTATTATGGTGAGGACTTTCATAACTTCATTCATCCGGTTGCTGATGCTTGAAAGATAGATGTCCAGCATTCCGGCAAGTATATCCCTGTACGTTTCTATGGTGTCTATTATCTGTATTACATGGTCATAGACATCTCTGAGATATAACTCTGTTGATTCCTGGATAAGCGGTGACTCTTCCCTTTCAAGTCCACTGATTACCTCCCTTAAAGGCCAGACTGATTTACGAAGAAATATGATTTCTCTTTTAAGGGTATGTAATGTCCTCAATGTCTCTGTGGTGGGATTTGATACAAGCTTCTCTTCTGTATCTTCTATTGCCCCTTCGAGATTTTCAAGGACTATGAAATAATTGTCAATGATCGCATCAATCATAGAGTAGGCAAGATAGTCGGCGCCCCGTTTCCTTATGCGTCCCTTCCCTGTCCTTATCCGTTCCCGGAGCGGATCGAAAACATCACCGTCGATCCCTTCCTGAAAGGAGATAATGAAATTTGAACCACAGATTATGCTTACCTGCTCACTTTTAATCTCACTATCCTCTTTGCCAGGATAAAGCATATTTAGAACGATGTAGATATAATTATCAAAAAACTCTGCCTTGGGGCGCTGCACGGTATTTACGACGTCTTCTAAGGTAAGCGGATGCAGTCCAAAATGCTCTCCCATCTTTTCTATTAGATGCAGATCATGGACACCTTCTATGTCTATCCATGAGACAGTGGAAGAATCTTTGCATGAAAGACAATCATCAATATTTGTTATTTCCCTCTCATCAACACCTGTTTCATTGTAATCAATTATTTTTATTTTGATGGCGCCAGTTTTCTTCTCGCCGATGTGGACAAGGGTGCCGGGAGGAAGACCTGATTTTATGGAACGTTTTATATTTGTCTTTATCATATTTTTAGCTATATACTATTATTTCAATCCAGCATTTACAGAGAAACAATATCATATTTTTGTTGTATTTTAGAAATAAGATTTGTAAATTTATAACAAAAAGGAATGATAAATGACATTAAAATTTATTGAGTCAAAGGCAGGAGTTTGTGGGGGGAAACCTTGTTTTAAAAAAACAAGAATTCCTGTTCATGCAATTCTTGAGATGATGGGCGCCGGAAACTCAATTGTTGAGATTATAAAAGAATATCCTCAATTAAAAAGAGAGCACATTCTTGAAGCAATAAGTTTTGCAGCAGAACTTGTAAATTATGAAGAAATCAGCCTTCCGTAATGAATCTTCTTCTCGATGAAAATCTTCCGCAAAGAGTTAGAAATAGAGATTAATGCATGAAACCCATCAGGCTTTCAAATCATTCAAAATTGCAAATGTTATTAAGATGTGCGACAGAGGAAGAAGTTAAGTTATCTATTCATGAAAGCACATGGGCAAAAGCAAAAATGGGAAAGTTTCAGACAAAGAAACAATTTTCTTTTAACAAAATGTCCCCAACTAATAATCAATTTTATAAATACAAAACCGTGGAACCTATATTTGCAGACGAACAAAATGAGATTGTAGTAATAACAGTTAAAGTATATTATTCAAATCAGGAGGTAAAATCATGAAAATACAATACGACGCAGAAGTTGATGCTCTTTACATTGAATTTCGTCCTATTGCAGCCGGAACAGCTGAAAACAGAGAACTAAGTGAAGATGTAACAGCTAACTATGGTCCGGATGGCAAACTCTCAGGCTTAGAAATCTTGAATGCAAGCGCTGTTCTTGGTGAAAAGTTGAACAAGGTAATTGTTGAAGTAAGCCCTGTTGAACACACTGTTGCTTGAGAAATATAAATTGTTCAGCAAGGTTTTACTATGGGACATAAAGACCACAAAGAAGAGGCAAAAGCAAAGGCACGGTGTTTTATAATAACCGTAAGCGACACACGCACGCCTGAAACCGACACGAGCGGAAAGCTTATAGGAGAGAAACTGCGGGAAGCCGGCCACGTTGTGGTGTCAATTGTGATACTTCCTGATGAGCCCACGGTTGTAAAAGAAAAAGTCTTGATCGAATCGCAGCGTACTGACATTGATGCCATAATATTAAACGGCGGCACCGGAATATCGGAGCGGGACTCAACATTTGAGGCAATCGAAATCCTGCTTAAAAAGAAACTCCCCGGCTTTGGCGAACTTTTCAGATATCTTAGTTACAATGACATCGGCTCTGCTGCCATGATGTCGCGCGCAACGGCAGGCGTAAGAAACGGAAAGCTTATATTCTCAATCCCCGGCTCGACAGGAGCCGTATCTTTAGCCCTTGAAAAACTGATCATCCCGGAACTCTCCCATATGTTGTGGGAGCTTAGAAAGCATATTAAAGCCTGATGAAGTTTGACAAGGGTCTTATACCGATTCTTTTTGCCGTAACCCTCACAGGCTTCGGGATGAGCTTTGTCACTCCACTGATTCCGCTGGTTTTGAAAGATGCAGGGATAAACCTTTTTGCCATAGGCCAGATAGCATCAACATTTTTTTTCTGCTTCACAGTGGCAACCCTTTTCGTAGGAAAAATAGTTGATCGGATAGGATGCAAAAAGATGATCCTCTTCGGACTTTTCCTTTACGGCGGACCTGCCCTGTTTTTCCCTTTGATAAAAACACCCGCTCTTTTTTACTTTCTCCGAGGTGTGCAGGGACTAGGCAATGCCGGGCTTTTTGTATCAACGGAAGCTGCTATAAACCTTCTTTCATCACCGGAAAACCGCTCAAAGAACATGGCATACTATACGCTTGTTTTCGGTCTTGGCTTTTCTTTGGGACCGATTATAGGCGCAACACTTTTCAGCTATTCACGAGTCCTCCCTTTTTATTTTTGCACAACGCTTTTTATGCTATCGCTGGCAACAATGCTTTTCTTCTTCAGCGATTACAAGGTGCATGAAAAGAAAAGTGACTACAATATGCTGGATCTTATAAAAACTCTCAAGATACCCATATTCGCATCCTGCTCATATGCATTTATCGAAGTCAGCATCGGAGCCTTTCTTTCACTCTACCTTGACTCTATTGAAATCAGAGGGGCAGCACTTGGCACAATATTCATGGTATTTGCAATAGGAGGGATTGTCTCGCCGGTTCCGGCAGGGAGAATTGCAGACCGGATAGGGAAAAACAGAAGCCTCTGCATACTGGCGGGACTGCTGGCTTTGCTCACAGTCATATTTAATTTTTCTCCGCACTTTTACATGATGCTGTTCCTTGTCTTCGGTGTAGGTTTCGTGGCTGGAGGGATCTATCCGATAGCGCTTTCATTGATTGCCGACCTTGTGCCGCGCGACAGGATGGGGGCTGCAAACTCCACTTTCTCATTTGCATTCGGATTTGGCAGTATCATTGGTCCGATTGTAACAGGCTATTTCACTAACCTTGCAGGTATCAAATATCTTTTTTACCCCATGTGCGCGGTCGGGTTAATATTCTTTTTTGCAATGCTCTGGGGTTCCGGAAGAAATCAGAAAAATGTCACAAAATCTGGCGAAGCTGCTTATAATAGCGGGACCGACAGCATCGGGTAAGACAGCAATCTCGGTCGAGGTCGCAAAAAAAATACACGGCGAGATTATTGTTGCAGACTCCATGCAGGTCTATCGCAAGCTCAACATCGGCACTGCAAAACCTTCGTTGGAAGAAATGGCAGGTATTCCGCACCACCTTATAGACATCATTTGCTCGGATGAAACTTTTTCTGCCGGCGCTTTTGCTAAAGAAGCTTCAAAAGTTATTGAGGCGGCAACTGCCCGCGGGAATGTTCCCATCATATCAGGAGGGACAGGTCTTTACATAAAAGCCCTTATCCATGGACTGGCACAGGGACTGCCGTCAGATACTGCGATAAAGGAAGACATAAAATCAAGACTCGTAACTGACGGATTGCCAAAGCTTTACCATGAATTAAAATCAGTTGATCCGAAAACTGCTGCAAGACTTTCTCCGCAAGATAAGCAGAGGGTAACGCGGGCTCTTGAAGTTTACTATGCGGCAGGCACACCTATCTCAGAGCTTCAAAAAAAACATAAATTCAAAGCAGAGAAATACAATTATCTTTTCTTCGCCTTGAGGCGCGACAGAAAAGAATTGATTGAGCGGATCGAGAAACGCGTTGATGAGATGTTTGAAAAAGGGTTAGTTGATGAAACCAGGATGCTCATTAATAGATTCAAAAATAAATTCGAGGAAAAAGATATAAGTGCGTTACGGGCGATCGGTTACAGGGAAACCGTTTTATATCTCGATGGAAAACTTAATCTCGAAGAGACAAAAGCGCTTGTCAAAAAATCAACCCGCGATTACGCCAAGCGCCAGATGACGTGGCTCCGCCATCAGCACAATGTTAACTGGGTGGATATCACTGAGAACAGCGAACCACAAGCCGAAGATTTTATAACCAGCAAAGCCCTCAATTTCTTTACATAATCACTTCACTTCTTTTATTTTCGAGCGGGAGTTGTTCTTTTTCAGGGCAACCTCTATAACGTCATCAATCTTATCAACAAAGATAAAGTTCATTTTGTTCCGTATTGCTTCAGAAATGTCTTCAAGGTCTTTCTCATTCTTTTCCGGAAGAATTATTGTTTTGATCCCTGCCCTGTTGGCAGCAAGAACCTTATCCTTTATTCCGCCTACAGGAAGGACTTTACCCCTAAGCGTGATCTCACCAGTCATTGCAACATCATCCCTCACTGTCCTGCCTGTAAGAAGCGAAACAAGCGACATGGCAAGAGTTATCCCTGCTGAAGGACCATCCTTTGGAATGGCGCCTGCCGGAATATGGATATGCAGATCCATATTTTCAAAAAAATCATCATCGATTCCCAGGCTTGCCGCACGCGCTCTCACACAGCTTAAAGCTGCCTGTGCCGATTCCTTCATTACGTCACCTAAAGAACCTGTAAGGGTAAGTGATTTTTTGCCCTTCATCTTCGTAGATTCTATAAAAAGTATTTCTCCTCCCACCGGCGTCCATGCAAGACCTACTGCCACTCCCGGTTCCTTTATCCTGTCCGCAATCTCGGAATAGAACTTCATGGGACCAAGATATGATGAGATGTCGTTAGGACCGATCGTAGATTTTCCTTCCTTCCCCTCTGTAACAGCTCTTGCAACCTTGCGGCATATGGAAGCAATCTCGCGCTCAAGATTCCTGAGCCCTGCCTCGCGCGTGTAGTCGCGGATGATCTTTACAACTGCTCCGTCATTTATCTGAATATTATTATCCTTAAGCCCGTTCTCTGTTATCTGTCTGGGAATGAGATATTTTCTGGCAATCTTAACCTTGTCTTCCTCTGTGTATCCTGCAAGTTCCAGCACTTCCATCCGGTCACGAAGAGGAGCCGGTATAGAAAAAAGGACGTTTCCGGTTGTTATGAACATCACACGGGAAAGGTCGAAGGGAACATCGAGATAGTGGTCTGAAAATGTATTGTTCTGCTCAGGGTCAAGGACTTCAAGGAGCGCTGATGATGGATCACCCCTGAAATCAGAACCAAGCTTGTCAACTTCATCAAGCATGAAAACAGGATTGTTCGTCCCTGCATTTCTTATACTCTGCAATATCCGCCCCGGAAGAGCTCCTACGTATGTCCTCCGGTGCCCTCTGATCTCAGCCTCGTCGCGGACTCCCCCCAATGATAAACGTATAAACTTCCTTCCCATTGCCCTTGCGATGGATTTCCCAAGAGAAGTCTTCCCTGTACCGGGAGGACCTATAAAGCAGAGTATTGATCCCTTTGAATCCGGTTTCAGCTTTCTTACAGCAAGGAATTCAAGTACCCTCTCTTTCACCTTGTCGAGGTCAAAATGATCCTCGTCCAGAACTTTTCTCGCCGCTAGAATATCGAGGTTATCTTCTGTTGACTTTGCCCATGGAAGATTTACAAGCCAGTCAAGGTAGGTGAGTGCCACAGTATATTCGGCCGATTCAATCGGAATGACCTTCAACCTGTCCATTTCCCTCGTTGCTTCTTTCAGTGCAGTCTCAGGCATTCCCGACTCTGCTATCTTTTTTTCAAGCTCTTCAATCTCGCGGGTCTTCTCATCCTTTTCGCCAAGCTCCTTTTGTATGGCTTTGAGCTGCTGCCTTAAGATAAAGTCCCTCTGACCTTTATCTATCTCAGTTTTCACCTCACCCTGTATCTTTGCGCCAAGCTCGACTAACTCAAGATTTTTCTCCACAATGGCTGTTACAGACATAAGTCTTTTATGGACATCCAGTATATCAAGGATGGTTTGTTTCTCAGCTGCCGGTATATTGAGACTGGAAGCAATAAGGTCTGCTATCCTTGCCGGGTCACTCAGATTCGTTATCATTATCTGGAGTTCATCAGGGATATAAGGAATTTTTGAAATAAGGGCTGAGAATTTGCTCACAAGGTTGGTCTTGAGCGCGTCTACTTCCTTCCCTTCGCTATTATAAGCTCTTAGTGGTTCAACTGATGCCTTCACATAGGGAGTTACCTGCGTTACTTTTTTCAGTCCGATTCTCCCCATCCCCTGAACAAGGATACGCACGCTGTCATCAGGGAACCTCAGCATTTTAACTATGAAGCATGCAGTTCCCATTTCGAAAAGTTGAGGCATGCCTGTTCCTTCTTTATTATCTCTTTCAAGGAACAATCCTATTATTTTATTGCTTACCAGTGAATCATCTACAAGCTTTATGGAATTAGCGCCGGTAATAACGAGCGGCATGACTGTTCCCGGGAAAACAACCATATCCTTCATAGGCAGTACGGGCAGCTCTCCTGGTATTTTTCTGAAAAAGTCTTCTTCCCTGTCATTGTTTACATCTTTGTCGCTTATCTCTTCTTCCATAGATCTTCCATCCATTGCAATGTACTCCCTTCAATGAACTTCCGGCGAAACTTTAGTTTCCCTCATTCAGTAGTTATTTTAATCGTTTTGCTGACAGTCTTAAGAGGCAGATTTATTTTCAATATCCCATTGACTAAAGCAACCTTTATCTTGTCAACGTCTGCCTTATATCCCAGCTTTATCATCCTTTCAAACTTCCCATACTCGATTTCAAGCTGGCCTATGCGATTTACTTTTTTTACTTCTTCATTTTTCCTTAATCCTGATATTTTTAAAATCCCATTTTCGCAACTTAAGTTGATGTCTTCTATTTTTACACCAGCTATTTCAACAAGAATGATTATTTCTCCGTCAGCCTCAAAAATATCCATAGCCGGTTTCCATACCGGATCAGCATTATACCTTGGATAACTCATAAAATTCTGAAGCTTATAGAAAAAATCTTCCATATCATCATCAAAACCGCAGCCGCACCATTTTTTGAAATCATCAGCCATATAAATTATCCATGTATTGTTATTATATTTTACAGCATATCAGGATTTACTTCGAGCATCATCTTATTTTATTTGCCCGAGGTTCATATCCTTCACCTGCTGAAAAAGCCTTCCCCTGATTTCTTCTATTCCCGGAAAATCAAAAAGATTTCGACCTGCATTTAACGCAGGATTGAGTCTCTCTTCCATAATGCCGCCGCAATCGCATGAGATTGCCTCATTCACCTTTGGAGTCACTTTAGCCGAGCCGCAGGAACTGCATGCGAGTACGGATTTTTTACCTGACAGTTTTCCTCTTTTTGAAAACGGTTTTCCCTCAATATCAACTATATCCATTGCAAAATCAATGACGGGCGCATTGCTTATAAATGTCCCAACGCCAAATCCATCCGCATCATCCCGCAATTCTTCTATATCATGCTCTGTAATCCCGCCGCTTACAAATATTTTTATTCTTCCAAACCCAATCCGGTCAAGCTCCCATCTGACTTCTCTTACTATCTCTTTAATGTTCCCCCGTCTGCTTGCCGGCGTATCTATTCTTATGGCTTTAAATTTTTCGCCCAGAGCTTTTGCAAGTCTTATTGCCTCAGCGCGTTCATCATTGAACGTATCAATGAGTATAATTCTTTGAACAGCCGGGTCAATAACCTCATCAAAAGCCTGTGCAGCCTCTATTGTATCTCCGACTATAAGGATTAAGGCATGCGGCATTGTGCCTGACGGGTTTATCCCTATCTCCTGCGCTGACTTTACGACTGCAACACCATCACATCCACCAAGATATGCATTTCTTTCTATCATTGGAGCAATCGCAGGATGCATCCTCCTTGCGCCAAAACTCAGCACTGTTTTGTCACCGGCAGCAGCTTTGCACCGGCATGCACGCGTCGCAATTCCGGATGCCTGACATAACAGGCCGAGTATGGCAGTTTCATACTTGCAAAAATAGCTGTACATCCCTTCAATCTCAAGTACCGGTTCATTCACCCTGAAGATCCTTCCTTCATCCAAAGCCCTCACCCTGATGTCAAGCTTTTGGAGCATTGCAAGGCATTCATCAAGACCTGCAAGCACCGCCCATTTCCAGCCGTCAGGGAAACTTTTGCAGATTATCTCTGCCGTTACAGGTTTATCAATCCCCTTTTTCTTCAGGACTTCTAAAGTCCTTTCAAAATACACATCAGTGATCTTACCATCCATTATTTCTTTTTCTGTAGCTATGTGAAACATCATCTCTCCCATGTAACTCTTGCGATTTTGTTTCCCGGCGACCATGAATATTTGACACTACCGTTATAAGCGTTATTTATGGCCCTTCCGATTCTTTGCGCAAGCTTTTCAGTAGTTGTAGTTATTCTCGCTGACACATCTTCGTTCTTAATCTCTATTATTCTTTCCATGGGATTAAATCCCATAGCCCTTTTTTCCTCATTAGAAACAATCCTCATTATCTCATCCCTGTGCGAGCTGAAAAACTCCCCTTTCAGACTTACATACCCTTGCGGATAATTGTCTTTTATTTTCATGCAGGCAGGACATTTCGCATGGCTTACATCAGGATCTTTTAAAAGCTTTTTGAGGCGTTCCGCATCTATATGCCAAACCTTATTAAGGTAAAAAGAGTTACAGCTTTTGCAAACCGTCTTTTCAGAAATGTTCAAGGAATTTGAATATGAATCTCCCCCTAAATGGATACTTTTACGATGTCCTTTCGAAATACTTGTCTGAATAGTCCTTTGCATAACAAGCACCTCCTTTTAAATTACCCCTTTACAACAGCAAGCGGCCTAAGTTTCGCAACCTTCCTGCTTATACCGCATTCATGCACGACATTTACAACCGCTGATACGTCTTTATAAGCTTCAGGCATCTCTTCAAGAAGCGTTTCCCTTCCTGCCGCTTTAACAAATATCCCTTTATCTTCAAGCTCCCTGACTATGGCTCGTCCTCTGCCTCTTCTCTTCGCCTCGCTTCTGCTCATCAGACGGCCCGCGCCATGACATGCGCTTCCAAAGGTCTCGGTCATGGAAACTGCGTTTCCTGCAAGGACATAGGAACATCTCCCCATGTCGCCGGGAATAAGAACAGGCTGTCCCACATCTCTGTACATTGATGGTATTGCAGGATGACCCGGAGGGAATGCTCTTGTTGCTCCTTTTCTGTGGACACAAAGTCTCTTATTTACCCCTTTGACAATATGCTCTTCTATTTTTGCTATGTTATGTGCAACATCGTAAACAAGCTTCATGGAAAGGGTTGATGGAGAGATATTAAAATATTTCATAAAAACTTCTCTTGCCCAGTGAGACATTATCTGTCTGTTTGCAAAGGCATAGTTTGCCGCAGCTGCCATCGCCGACAAATATTCCCTTCCTTCTTTTGAATTAATCGGTGCTGCACACAACTGTCTGTCAGGTATGTCAATACCGTATTTGTTTACTGCCCTGTTCATTACCTTTATATAATCATCGCATATCTGGTAACCCAGCCCGCGGGATCCGGAATGGATGAAGACCGTTATCCCATCTTTAAAAAGTCCAAACACCTTAGCTGCTTCTTCATCATATATCTCTTCTACAAAACCTACCTCTACAAAGTGGTTGCCTGAGCCCAAAGTGCCGAGCTGGTCATTTCCCCGCTCAAGCGCCCTGTCGCTCACAAACTCGAAGTTTGCATCTTTAATACATCCTCTGTCTTCTATGAATTCAAGATCCTCCTGAAAGCCAAATCCATTTTCAACAGCCCAGCGTGCACCTTTATGGAGTACCTTCTTTTCTTCTTCACGTGTAAGCCTTAAATCCTTCCGATGTGAACCGACCCCTGAAGGTATTGCCGCATATAGAACTGCGACAAGCTCCTTCAGGCTCTTTTCCACCTCATCCTTTGTAAGATCAGTCCTTAAAAGCCTTACGCCGCAGTTAATGTCGTATCCTACTCCACCGGGGGAAACCACCCCGCTGTCAATGTCAAAGGCGGCAACACCTCCGATAGGAAAACCATATCCCCAATGGATGTCAGGCATCCCAAAAGAGGCACCTACAATACCTGGAAGCGTTGCGACATTGGCAACCTGAACAAGAGACTGATCGTTCTTTATTATCTCCATCATCCTGCTGCTTGCGTAAACAACACCATCAACCCTCATGCTCCCGGTTCGGTTAAGCTTCCATTTATTATCGTTGACCCTTTCAATACTTTCTTTATCCACTGTTTCCATTAGAGCCGCCTTTTATAATAATTACTCACACATCAAGGATTATACGCGCCACCCATTCTTCGCCTGCTTTTTTAACTTCAAGTGCATGATAGGTAGCCGCTTTAATGCTGGATTTTAACAAATGTTTTGAGCTATCAAACCGCTCGCCATGGCAGACTGCTTTCAAAAAACCATCTGCGAAATTGCAGTTTTCTATACTCCCTATGAGATATTTATCTGTTTCAAACTGGAAGATGATCTCATTCAACCAGTCCACTAGCAATGATTCCCTGTTCCCGTCATCAGGGACTATGATTGTCTTTTCAATCTCTTTATCAACCTCGTCAACATTGACCATAAGGTCAGTCACCGCCATGCCGGCCAGACGGAATAATTCTCTTAAATCCAATGCAGATACTTCAATTCCTATATCTGCCGTATGCTCAATAATCCTGTAAAAGTCTTGTTCCATAATAATTTAACCTTGAGTTTTTCATCCTCTATTAAATTATATTATTGCAATTAAATATTATATCAACCTGACTGGTAAATCAGATAAAAAGGGCATTGCAAAGAGGATATTCCTGAAGTGCAGTTGGTTCCTAAAGATTCTTATTAATTTCTTAAAGCATTACTTCCTTCAGCCGCTTAATAGCTTCTTCCGGGGTTATGGAGTTTATGTAGAGACCGGTCCCCCACTCGAAACCCGCCATGTCGTCTGTCTGAGGTTTTATCTCCCAGTGCCAGTGATACTCTTCCCTGTAAGTCTTAAAAAACGGAGAAGAATGCAGTACAATACTGAATGAAGGATTCTTAAGTGCTGCTTTTAATCTTTTAAAAGTAAAAAGGAAGGCTTCTGCAAGACATTCTATTTCAGAGTCTTTTATGGTTGTATAATCCGCTTCATGACTTTTTGGTATAATGCAAAGCTCATAGGGAAACCTTGAGGCAAAAGGCGCAAAAACAATCACAGAATCATTTTCAAAAAGAATACGCTCACCTACACCCAGCTCTTCAACAATAATATCACAATAGATGCATCTCTCTTTCATTTGAAAATATTCAATAACGCTCCGCATCTCATCATCAACCCTTTTAATAATAAATGGAAGCGAAAGAATGTGTGAATGGGAATGGCTGTAATTGCTTGTGTGCACTCCGTGATTTTTAACAATTATGACGTGTTTGGCAGAACTGTCATTCTTGAAACCGGCGCTTACGTCCCTGTAAATACCGAAGAGTTTTTTCATCCTGCTCATATCAAAATCCCACCATGTTTTATCATGGTCAGGAGTTTCCACAACTATCTGGTGAGCCCCTTTGGGATTCATGACATCGTACATACCCTTACCATATTTTCCCATACTGATTGCTTCTTTAAGAAGAGCGTTCTTATCAGGTACTATCCTTATGTCCCATTCACCTGCTTTTCCCGCAGAAGAATCAATTCTCGATATCTCATCCGGCGTCAGATGCTCATTGCCTTTGCAAAAAGGACATATCTGCTTCTCTGCAGAGGATAATGTTTCTTCATGCTCCATTCTTCTTTCAGGGGCAGCTATCACCCATCTCCTGCTGATAGGTTCCTTTCGTAGCTCTGACATATCTTTCTCCTACTTGAGTTTTTCTGCTGACTCTATTTCTTCAGCAAGAGCTTTTACAACACTGAGAGGATCGGGAGAATCTTTTATTGGTCTTCCGACAACAAGGAAATCTGCTCCAGCCGATATTGCATCACCTGCACACATCACTCTTTTCTGATCATCAGATTTTCTTCCCTCGGAAGGTCTGATTCCTGGTGTTATTATTTTGAAGTTCCCTCCAAGTGATTTTCTAAGAGGAGATATCTCGAGCGGAGAACATACTATGGCGCCTGCACCTGCGCTTACGGCCAAACCGGCAAGCCTCAGTACCTCTTCTTCCGGGCTTGCCATCACGCCGATATCTTCAAGGTCTTTCGCTGAAAGACTTGTCAAAACAGTCACAGCCGCAACGAGTGGCGGTACTTTGCCGTTTTGTTCGCAGTAGCTCCGGACTTTTGAGCATGTTTCCTCAACCATTGCCCGCCCGCCTGATGCATGAAGGGTAAAGATTGATACTCCAAGCTTTGCCGCCTCTATTGCAGCAGAAGATACTGTATTGGGAATATCATGATATTTAAGATCCAGAAATACTTTGCACCCTGAGTTTATTATATCTTTTACTATTTTTGGACCGCATGCTGTAAAAAGCTGTTTTCCTATTTTATAAAACAATACACTACCACGAAGTTTGCTCACCCATTTCATCGCTTCATCGTAACCATCAACATCAAGCGCAAATATCAACCTCTTGCTACCTCTGATTTCTTCCATGTTCTTTCCCAATATTGTTAAAATTAAAATGACATTATACGCCACTGTGTTTGAACAAAAAAGGATTTTCTGAGTTGATAAGTTTTAAAAGTATTTGCGAGGCATCCTGACTATACATCAAAGCTTACAAAGAGGGTAATTGAGGGAATCTTTTTCAGAAAACACTGGATAACGATATGATGGGATTTGTAATCATCTAAATTACTTTTTTAATTTTTGATACCATTGTTTCTGGGCTTTAGACGCATCTGGCAAAGCAATAACATCTTTCATACTCGCAACTTCATTTCTATAATAATTAACAATTGCCTCATATGATATTCGCGGCTCTGGCGGGTCGAAAACTTTCCAATTTCCATCTTTAAAAACCATCTGAAATTTCACAACATCATTTTCCATATAATTCTCAATAAGTTTTCTATTGTATCCGTAGCTCTCAGTATTAGCTAATCTTGTATACGATACTTCAACAACAGCCCTTTCACCTTTTACCTCTATGTTTTTTATCTTGTATGAATCAACGACAACTAAAGGATCCCAATCCCAAGTTTTATCAACAGCTCCTACAGGTGGATTTATTTTATCATCTCGTGCAGCTTGATCAGGGCTAAAAGTCACATAAAAAACACGTGCATCTCTAATTCCATTAAATTCACTACTGCAAAACTCCTGTAACGTTTTTTTTGCATCTACTTCCTGTTTGCTTTCAAATGCACACACGTGTGATGAAATTAACATCAAGAAAACAAATACCACAAGATTGAAAGCACTTTTGTTTTTTAAAAATCTCATAAAGTTATCTTATATCTGGACTAATGGTTAGATTTTCTTTTTTATTTGGTGTGAGCAGGTATCCGCCTCTTTGATGGAATAATTTTAATAAGAGATCGAAGTGCTTTATTTACTGATTTTGAATTTGGAAAATATTTTTTAACATCAGGCTCTAACATAACTGCCCCTTCCTCAAGTTTAAAATATTGGACTGAAACAGAGCCATCAGCTTTGAGAATCTCTACTTTATGTCCTGCCCTATATGCTTTGTAATATTTCCCCTGCACTGCTCCTTTTAAAATGGAAAAA
The DNA here is from genome assembly GCA_016219965.1 of Candidatus Schekmanbacteria bacterium. NCBI lineage: Bacteria > Candidatus Schekmaniibacteriota > Candidatus Schekmanbacteria bacterium. Next base: position 138,407 of record JACRJM010000004.1, on the reverse strand, counting down.
TCATATTCCGGCTTCATATCTTCTTTTTTATTTATGTCTTTAGAAACTGCCCTTTTCATAAAATCTCCTTTCGCTATCTGTTGCTTTCCTGCAACTTATAATACGTATTCTATCCTTTCGCTCAGTATGAATCAAAATCAAAATACGCCCTTTTGAAGAAATGCCAATGTTTATATAACGATCCTCGTTTATGGAATGTTCATTATCAGGAAACGTAAATAGGAAAGGGTCATTGAAAATAGTTTTACCTTCATCAAAGCTCACCTTGTGCTTCTTGTAATTGAATTTCGCCTTAACTTCATCCCATTCAAATGTGAGTTTCATGTATCCCCACTGAAAACAGAGTGTCTGCTATAAAATAAAAATAGTCCGCGTTATGAATACAAAGGTTGCCCCATTTTTTAACTTGCATCATTAATATGACTGATTCATTACATTGTCAACGGAATAGCTGGACAAAGAGTCACATCAAATTTACTTTTTTGCAAAGCTGCATATTTGATTCTTTGTTTCTGCGGATTACTTAAGTTTTAAGTTGATAAAGATGATGCTTTGCTATAGACTTCCGTCTCCTAAGCTAGTCCTGTTTACGTTGTTTAATTTCAAAAGGATTAAGAAAAAAAATGTTTAAAAAGATTTTGATAGCAAACAGAGGCGAGATAGCAATACGTGTAATCCGCGGATGCCAGGAGTTAGGAATAAAAACTGTGGCAGTTTTTTCCGAGGCTGACAGAACATCTCTTCATGTAGGTTTTGCAGACGAGGCATATTGTATCGGACCTGCAGCATCGAGGGAGAGCTATCTCAAGATAGACAACATAATCAAAGTTGCAAAAGAAAGCGGAGCTGAAGCAATACATCCCGGATACGGCTTCCTTTCCGAGAACAGCCTTTTTGCCAAAAGCTGCGCAGAAGCAGGAATAAAGTTCATAGGCCCTTCTCCTGATGTGATAGAAAAAATGGGGAATAAAATCATTGCCAGAAAATATATGTCCGATGCCGGAATTCCGGTGATTCCCGGGGCAAAAGGGAATGTAAGCGATGAAGATGCAATGTCCGTAGTTAAGGATATAGGGTTCCCTGTGATGGTTAAGGCAGCGGCAGGCGGAGGCGGGAAAGGAATGCGCATAGTCCACAGTGAGGCAGATATGGTTAGCGCACTCAGAGCTGCAAGGTCAGAAGCCAATTCCGCGTTCGGTGACTCAGCAATATACATAGAAAAATATATTGAGAACCCGCGCCATATAGAGATACAGGTTCTTGCCGACGAGCATGGCAATTCAGTCCATCTCTTTGAGAGGGAATGTTCTATACAGCGCCGTCACCAGAAGATAATAGAAGAGACACCTTCTCCATTCGTTGACGATGAACTCAGGATGAGGATGGGAGCGACAGCGCTCAAAGCTGTAAATACCGTTGGCTATACAAATGCCGGAACGGTTGAATTCCTCGTAGATGAAAAGAAGAACTTCTACTTTCTCGAGGTGAACACAAGGTTACAGGTTGAACATGCAATAACGGAAATTGTGACTGGCATTGACCTGGTCCAGCAGCAGATAAAGATTGCGGCAGGAGAGAAACTGCCATTTGAGCAGAAAGATTTAAGCCAGCACGGTTCATCAATGGAATGCCGTGTCTATGCGGAGGATCCGGACACTAATTTTCTTCCATCGCCCGGCCAGATTAACAGCCAGAGGGTTCCGGCTGGTTGCGGCGTAAGACTCGATTCTTTTGCATATTCAGGATACACCATATCAGTTCATTATGACCCCCTCATATCAAAGCTCGTCGTATGGGGGAAAGACAGGGAAGAAGCGAGGCTTAGAATGCTTAGGGCGTTAAATGAATACACCATAACTGGGATAAAAACTACGATTCCATTTTTAAAAAAGATATTGAGCAATGAAAATTTCGTGAAGGGGAATACTTATACGAACTTCATCGAAAAATACATTGAAAGAGAAACAGGATACTCTGAAGAAGGGACGAAAGTCGCTCTTATCTCTGCAGTCATACATGCTTTTTCAAAATTTGATTCAGAATCAATGTTTCACAGTGCGGACAGGAAAGACAAAAGTCCATGGAAGATGGCCGGCAAATGGCAAATGTGGGGAAGCAGGCTCTAACGCATAAGGTAAAAAAATGCACTTTGATATAGTTCTTGGAGAAAAAGAATATACATTAGAAATTGAAAAAAATGAAAACCGTTTTGATGTTACAATTAACGGCGAAGAACAATTCAGTGTTGATGCTGTCAATCTCAAGCAGGACCTGCTTTCACTGTTGATCGGGAACAAATCATACCTTGTAAATATAAAGGATGACAACAGGAAATATATGGTCGATGTCAATGGCGAAACCTTCAATATCGAGGTTTATGAAGAAGGCTCACCGAGACGCCTTCAGAGAGGTTCTTCAGGAGTTCAGGGAAAACAGGTAATAAAAGCACCGATGCCGGGCAAAGTAATAAAAATCCTGGTAAAGGAAGGCGATGAAGTAGAAAAAGGAAAAGGGGTTGCTGTTATAGAAGCCATGAAAATGGAAAATGAGCTTAAAGCTTCTGCCAACGGGACAATAAAAGAAATAAATGTTGAAGAAGGAAAGGCAGTGAACGCAGGCGACACTCTAATTGTAATAGAATAAATATGCTTGCCGGGAAAAAAATCACGATTGGAATCACAGGAGGAATTGCAGCTTACAAATCCTGTGAGATAGTACGAGAACTGAAAAAAAAGAATGCATCGGTAACTGTAATAATGACTGCCAATGCGCAGCAATTTGTCACCCCTCTGACATTCAGATATTTATCCGGCGAAAAGGTAATAACCGGGATGTTCGATGAGCCTTCGGATATTGACATAAAACACATCTCTCTTTCGAAAGAAACTGACCTGCTTCTTGTCGCACCGGCAACTGCAAATATTATCGCTAAATTCTCTGGCGGAATATGTGATGACTTTCTCTCGACATTTTTTATCTCATATACCGGAAAAGTATTGATCGCACCTGCAATGAACACAGCCATGTTCAACCATAACATTACTCAGTCAAATATTAAAAAACTCTCGTTGCTGGGAGTTCGCTTTATAGATCCGGCATCAGGTTCACTTGCATGCGGCGACGAAGGGATAGGCAGGCTTGCAGATGTAGAGCAGATAATTAGCGCTGCATGCAACGAACTTCTAAAAAAAAAAGACCTCACAGATGAAAAAATACTTGTAACAGCCGGACCTACAAGAGAATATCTTGACCCCTTCAGATTCATAAGTAACCCGTCATCAGGTAAAATGGGATATGCCATCGCTGCTGCTGCCGAGAGGAGAGGTGCAGATGTTACATTGATTACCGGTCCCACAAACCTTCAGGATCCTTCTGGTATTAAAACCATTCATGTCGGTTCTGCTGAAGAAATGCGAAAAGAAGTCCTGAAAAAATTCAAATCATCAACAATCACGATCAAAGCCGCTGCGGTTTCAGATTTTTCACCTGAAGAAAAAGTGCCTGAAAAAATAAAAAAAGACGGAAACTCTAATTTCAACCTCAAGCTTAAACTGAATCCTGACATTTTAAAAGAGATCTGCAAGTCCAAGAGCAAAGATCAGATTGTCGTTGGCTTTTCCGCAGAAAGCAGCAATCTTATTAAGAACTCCATGAAAAAAATGAAAGACAAGGGATGTGACCTCATAGTTGCAAATGACATCACTAAAAAAGGTTCCGGATTTGAGACAGCTACTAACATTGTTACAATCATAGATAGTAAAGGCGCAATAACTCAACTCCCTGAATTGCCTAAAGAGGAAGTAGCTGATTTGATACTAGATAAAGTAATTCAAAGAAAAAAATGTCATCAATGACTATTGTCTTATTTATGACACAAAACAAGCGTTTTTCACCGTATTCATCATAACACATAATATCTTAAATATCAGATAGTTAATCTCAGCAAATCTCATTATTTTTTCTGGCATGCTTTGTGCATATTCAAATGACAGCAAGCAGTGTGACAGATCAAGATAAAAAGTCACGAGACTGTTGAAAAGATCCAGATGAGAGCGTAAATCGAGAGATAAGAGTCCAGATGATGATGAAATTGAAACGCTCATAAAAATCTGTCTTCGGCTTGCTTGGGGCAGGGGGAAAAGAACCAGTTCTTGTACTAATTATGTTACTGACCGCAGTACCCGAGAATATCCTGCCAGTTGGGGACGCTGAATTTCAGCGTCCCCGTCTATTTTATAGCAGAGCTTCCAAAACAACATTCAAAAAAATATCATAGTTTTGTCACAGGAAAATCTTCTTTATTTTTTTGACAACCGGATAGATTACAAAACTCAAAGGCGAGAGTAACGCCAGAGCCAAACCGTTGGCACGCATCTTTAATGAATTATACTCAACTGTTACTCCATTTCTTTCAACACTGAGCATTTTACCGTATATATTCTCTTCTCTCACAGTACCATCAGTAAACTCAAGTGCATCTCCTTTTACTATGAAGCTCTCGTCTTTTTTCTTTCTTATAACTCTGTGAAGCCTCATCCTCCCTGAACGGTCCTGAAAAAGCACTATATCCCCTACCCTGCAACCTTCACTCTTCAAAGGCTCTATTACCACTATGTCTCCATGTTTTACAAAAGGATGCATGCTCGAACCAAATGCTTTGAAACGCAGAGGAAGACCTTTTTGAAGGATAGACCTGCTTAAATCTGCAAAATCATTTCCATCGAAATTGATTACTTCAGTAAAGTGACCTGACATAATCTATGACCTTCCCGTCAGGTAAAAAACCAAGTTCATAAGATGGGACAGAAGAGATTATATTTGAAATCAGAGAAAGTGTGCACTCCATTCCGGTGCTGCTCCAGAATGTAGGGAACGAACGAACTACAAGTCTTGAAAAGCTGTCACTGCTTCCAATAAGCTCAGCCTTGTTTTCAGAAGCATGTTTTAAAAAAAAGATTTTATCGATTGATGATGATTCCGGAAGGTCTATGCCGGCTGTCCCGTGCCATGGCGTACCATAAGCTATAAGAGCCCCATCCGCTTGCTCACGTATTATGACCCGCTCATCTGTGAATATTGTTCCGCAGTTATTTTCTTTCCATATCGTAGCCATAGTGCTTTTACCTGCCCCTGAGGTTCCCGAAAAAAGTAGCCCCTTGCCAGAGTCATTTAGAAAACAACCATGAATAATTATTCCTTTACGAATCGAAAGGTGATTAACCATCATTAACTCATCCAAAGGATAATCGAATGGATTTACAACTTCCACGTTATTAACAATCTTTCCGTTCACATTCTTCCTCAAAACCACTTTGCCTAAGCTGAAGTCACCATTAAAATAAGCCACTTTATAAGGCTCATTGCCAAACATTGGAGAATTGAATGAAATCAAATATCCGTGACTCCCGTTTTCATAGAGTGACCATACGCCGCCTGATTCGAAAAGTTTTTTCATGGCGGAAAGAGCGGGCATCTCGCCTGTCATATATTCAAGTGATATATCTTCCTTCACTTCATTTATTAAATACTTTGAATGAACATTAGTCAGAGAAAAACTGAGATCCTTTTGGAGAGTTGATACCTTGATTCGTACCCCGCCGATAGAGACACGTAAATCTTTATACATATTCTTCTGAAGTTCAGGAATGGAGTTCATGCTATCTCTTTTATACCGCCAAGTTTTTCGAGCTGGTTGATAAATCCGCAGACATCCTCTTCAATCTGTTTCTCATCGCTTGCATATTCATCAAGAAGGACATTTTTTATATCCTCAATGCTGCGCTGCCCGTCAATCAGTTCCCACACCCTTGCTCCAACCTCATCCAATACATAGGCGCTTTCAAGGTCATAGACCTTGTTTGTCACAGGCACAAGAATCATCTCATCAATCACCTTGCGTGCAACCAAATTTGAATCTTTTTCAAATCTCTTTTTCAATAATTCCATTAAATAATCTCCCCGGCAATTCCTGATATTTTTTTTCCTAAATAAATTCCAAACCCTTTACCCTGAGATTTGCTATTTTACACAGATATTCGCTGGGCTCTTCTTTATTCCCAAACTCAAGATTAGACCACCCAGGACACTGACCGCATAGTGCAATAAATCTGCACTCTCTGCATTTTGTCCTTCCTTCAACTTTTTTGTTTATTATATCAGGAAAGAATTTATAGTAACCTTCTTTGAATGTCCCATTTCTCAGGGAATAATCTAAAAATCTTGCCAGTACACATACATTGAGATAACCGAAAGAATCAATGTAAAAAGAATTTCTTCCGGCAGAGCACACAAAGAGATTGTCATTTACAGGTGCTCCGATAAAATCCTTAGAGAATCTCTTCCATTCAGCCACCCTTTGCGGATCGGCAAAATCAAGCCTTGCAACTTCTTCAGGTGAAAGTCTGAGCCCTTCCGGCCCCTTTTTTCCGTCAAGTCGCGGATTAAGGACAGGATCAAAGCGAAACTTCTTCCCCTTTGACTCAACCCATTTTTTCATCTCATCTATTTCTTTATAGTTTAACCTCATTATTACTGACTTTATCTTGAGTGGTAGTTTGTTGCTTATTATGAGATCAACTCCATTCATGAATCTGTCAAATGAACCCTTAACACCTGTAACACCCTCATATGTTTCAGGTGTAATGCCATAAAGAGTAGTCTCTATTGAAAGGGGAGGATATTCTTTAAAAACTTCTATTATCTTTTCATCAATAAGCGTTGCATTTGTAAATACCGTTACAAAAAAACCTCTTTTCTTTGCATAGACATATATCTCCGCAAAGTCTTTTCTTAAAAGCGGTTCGCCGCCTGTAAAAAGAAGCCAGAGGCATCCTTCCACAGAAACTTCACTGAGAATTTTTTTTAGTTCCTCAGTAGTCAGCTCTTTTTCAGAATTTGCATCATTTGCAGGAAGATTTATATAGCAGTGTGCACATCTCAAATTACATCTTGCAGTAAGCTCAATAGTGCCGGAAAGTGGCGTCCTTTCTTTTTGAGCCTTCGCAAGAAGTTCTTTGCCAAACTCATCATACCCGAGAGAAGATATTTCAGGACAATCAGCCATAATGTCTTTTATATGTCATAGTTAGTTCATTGGCAATATGGCAATAGCAATTATTTTCCTCTATGGGTTTATAGTAATAGCTTTATATTTTGTGTTATTGCTCTCGTTGGTTTCAGAGATAGCACTATCTGCATCAGCCTTTGCAATTATATAGTAGCTTCCTGAAATACCTGTAGGAATAGTTACTGAGGTACTTACAATACCACTCTGCCCAGCCGGGGCAAGCGCCGGAACAGCCCTGCTGCCAATCTCAGTGTCTCCTGCGTCAAGAGTCGTGTTTGCTGAAATATAAAACCTTGTAATTGAAGAAGAGGCATCTCCGCCGCCATTGTTCTTTGTCGTATCCTTAAACAAAATAGTTGCTCCTGCTGTTGCAGATGAAGGCCCGTAAATATAGGAAACAACAAGGTCAGGTCCAATATTTATTGCCTTGGTCCTTACATTATTAGTTTCGCTTGACTCGGCAATGCTTCCAGAATTGTCGGCTTTTGCAATAATATAATACTTACCTGAAGGCGTATCAGAAGGAATTGTCAAAGTTGCAGAGCCTGTGTTTAATTCACAAGGCGCAAGTACTGACACGGGCCTGCTGTCAAGAAATGTATCTCCTGTATCAAGAGTTGAATTGACAGATAAATAGAAGCCGGTGGCAGAAGAACCAGAGCTGATAATTCCTCCATTCTTCGTTGTATCATTAATTGAAACACTGATTCCTGCGCCTGAACTTGCCGGCCCGGTAAGTGAAGAGATGCTGAGATCAGGTTTTAATGGTTTTGTAGTGTACTTTGTATTGTTAGTCTCAATCGTCTCAGCGATTACATTTAAGTCATCGGCTTTTGCTATTATGTAGTAGCTCCCTGCTGTTGTTCCAGAAGGAAGTGTTGCAGTGATAGAACCAGCGCTGCTCATTCCCGCGTTAATTGCAGGCACAGCTCTGCTGGCAAAGAGCGTATCCCCTGCATCAAGCTTATTGTTAGTTGAAAGATAGAAGTTTGTAGTTGATGCACCCGCATTACCGGTCCCATTGTTCTTTGTCGTGCTATTGATAGTGATTCCTGAACATGTCACAGTCGCTGATAGAGCAGACACAATAAGGTCAGTCTGTGAACAGGCATCGCCAATCCCGTCATTGTTTGCATCTGCCTGATCAGGGTTATAGACATCAGGACAGTTATCAAGCAGACATGTATTGTTCGGATATCCGGGATTTCCAAAACCGTCGCCGTCGGTATCAGTGCAGGTATCGCAGGCATCACCAATCCCGTCATTATCATTGTCTGTCTGGTCAGTGTTATAAATATTTGGGCAATTGTCAGTGGGACAGGTGTTGGCAAAGTATCCGGCATTTCCATATCCATCACTATCTGTATCAGTACAGGTGTCACAACTGTCAACCGTGCCGTCATTGTCCGCATCCTGAAAAACAATGGCTGTGAGGTTAAGCCTTCCTGCACCATAAATATTATCTTTGCCGGAACTGCCCATATCAATGGCATTTGTTTCCAAATAATTCTTCACATCCGCAGAAGTATAAGACGGAAATTTTTCAAAAACCAGCGCCGCTGCCCCTGCCACATGAGGCGAAGAAGCAGAAGTGCCGTACCAATGACCATAAGTAAAACTGTCAACATCGTCAGGTCCTGCTATATCAGGCTTTATCATAGGAGCAGCACTGCACCAGTTTGTAGTCGGCCCCTGAGAGCTGAAACTTTCCTGTGGTCCTGTTGTCCATTTGGTTGAGTCTATTGCCCCTGCTGTCAATACTCCCTCCGCATCAGCAGGAGCCATCAGGCTTCCTACTGCAGTCCTGTTTCCTGATTCAAGGTTTTGATTAAAGCTGTAAATCTTAAGATCACATGCTCTTGTCGTTGAATAATTTTTTACTAATACCCCATAACTGCCTGCTGTTGGAGCTGTATATCCGATCGCCTCAGTTGGAGATGCTCCTGTGGTACCGTTTTGCCAGTTTTCTGATGATGAAACAACATTCAGGCCGGAATCTACAAGGTAAAGATCGTAATCCTGCGTTGATGCAGGATTATTTGGATCCGGACACCAGTCATCCCAGCTTAGAAAAACATAAATGTCCTGACCCGCTGAGGCAGACATCCAGTTTACCTCATCAACAGGACTTGTTTTAAATTCGTGCCAGCCATCAGCATCAGTATCAGCAAAAATACCTTCAGAATGTTTTTGCGCTTCGTTGCCGGCAGCATTTACCCATACTATGCCGTTTGCATCAGCATCATTGGCAATATCGCATATCATACCTGTCCCGTTATAGGGGCCTGTATTAACCCATCCAACAGAATGGTTGATAACGTTAATCCCGTAAAGAGTCTTACAGTCATTGACCGCATCGAAAAGGTCAACCTCGTCTGCAATCTTTAAAAGGTAAAGCTCTGCATCGGGAGCCATGTCATGGACAGCCTCGGCAACCGCAGTGCCGTGAACAGTGCCTGTCTCAAGCCCTGTCCCCGAATAATCATGTGTTACAACTGTTGATGGCAGGTCTCCATTTGCGATTGTTGCAGTGAGATTGTTAAAGCCAAGGTCAATAATCGCAACCTTCACACCTTTGCCTGTAAAACACATGTCCTGCCAATTTGCTGCATTGGTAAGAGCTACTCCTTCACTTGTCGCAAGCTCCAGCGGCGTAAAAGGCTGTCTTATGCGAGTGATATCTGGGAAATCTTTTTCAATTGATTTTAGACGACTAACAGGAATGAACGCCCTGATAAGGTTCTTTGCTTTCCTGTCAATATCAACACCATATGAAGCCAACCCCTGTTCATCAATCAAAGTATTTTCATCTACGACAAGTATAACTTTGACCTTGCCATTTTCTAACTTAACACCCTGCTCTGCTGCAAATTGATTTGCCTCAGTCAAACCCTTCATATTGTACTTATCTATGAGTTTCCCGACAATGCTGTCTATCTTTCCATATGATTTTTTTGAACTTACATCAGACTGCATATCATCAGAAGCCTGCAAAAAAAGCGGACAGCAAAGAAATAATAGGGAAAAAATAATTGATAAGATATTTTTGATGTTTGAATATTGATAACTTAATTTTCTTATTTCCATTTCAGAACTCCTTGATTATCCCAACTGGGGATTTTCCTGAACTAATTAAAATTCCAATATAAATACAAAACATAGTTATTTTGCAAATTTAATGCCAGATTTTTTTGTAAGTGTAATCACATTGAATTATTGCAGTAAATTATGAAAATAAGGAAGAAGCTTGAAAAGAATTATCCTATAACATGTCCAGAAAAACGTACAGTTTTTTAGAAGAAATCTTATCTTGTTGATTTTCAAGACAATAAAGTGTTTGAAAACCCGACAGCTTTTGTTGCGTTTGGCTACAATGCATAGATACACTGGACTTCCCCCCTGCAGAATTTTTTCACTTTCATAATCAGAGCCTATTGGTTAAAATTATAATATGAAAAAATTTCAAACAAAGGTCAGGCTCAGCGGACACATAATAGACTCGCTCACTCTCCCCAAAACCCTTGACGAAATCCTCGAGCATGGATGCAATTATGAGATAGAAGAAATAAAAGTCGGGAAAAACAGGAATGACACAAGTTCAGCGCTAATAAAAATATCGTCAGGTTCCCAAAAAGCGCTTAGCTCAACACTTCAAAGGATACTGAAACTCGGAGCCTCGCAGATAGAAGAAAAAGAGGCGGCACTGCGGACAGCAACTTCATATGGAGTCTTTCCCGATGATTTTTATATCACTACAAATCTTCCAACGCGCATAATGATAAAAGAGAAATGGCTTACCGTAAAAAACATCTGCATGGACAGCGGGATAAAAATCACCGATGATTTCAATCATGCCCTGTGCATCAAAATGGGCGACGTGAAAAAAGGGGACATGATAGTTACCGGACATAATGGAATTCATCTTACACCCATGAGCAGGATGAGGCATTCAGGGATATTCGAATTCATGGGAAGCACTGTGTCTCCTGAAAAATCCAAATGGCTTGCAATAAAACATATTGCAGAAGACCTGAAGGAAGTACGCTCTGCAAAAAATGGAAAAATACTCTTTGTCTGCGGACCTGCCATTATCCATACAGGTGCGCGAGGCTATCTCGAATCGCTCATTCTTAATGGATATGTTGATATAATCTTTGCCGGTAACGGTTTTGCAACGCATGACATAGAGGCATGCCTTTACGGCACTTCGCTGGGAATTTCGCTCAAAGAGGGAATTATTACGAAAAAAGGACATGAACATCATCTCCGCGCAATAAACACGATCAGAAAAACAGGCGGCATCAGACAGGCAGTTAAAAAAGGGATTATAAAAGAAGGCATAATGCACGCCTGTGTTAAAACCAATACTGATTTCATACTTACAGGTTCGATACGAGATGACGGCCCGCTCCCAGAGGTCGTATCAGACATGAAAGAAGCACAGCGGCTTTTGAGAGAAAAATTCAAAGACGTAAAACTTTGCATTATGATTGCATCAATGCTCCATTCAATTGCGGCAGGCAATCTTTTGCCGGCAAGTGTTAAGACAATCTGTGTTGATATAAATCCTGAGGTGGTTACAAAGCTTTCTGACCGGGGCACATGTCAGGCTGTCGGACTTGTAACAGATGCAGAGCTTTTCTTAAGGGAACTTACAATCCATTTGATTAAAAAAGCTGACTAGAACCATTAATTAAAAAATAATAGACTCTTTATATGACTTCCATACTGATGTGCCCTCCTGATTATTATGCCATAGACTATGAGATCAATCCATGGATGCATGTAAGAAATAAAGCTGACCAGAAAAAAGCAAAAAAACAGTGGGAAAATCTTCATGACATAATAAATAATCTCGGAGTAAAAATAGAGATTATCAAACCTATAAAAGGCCTTCCTGACATGGTTTTCACTGCAAATGCAGGACTTGCCTTTGGCAGAAAATTCATCAAGAGCAATTTCAGGTACAAAGAGAGGAAGGGAGAAGAAAAGCATTTTGCCGGGTGGTTTGATAAAAAAGGTTATGAAGTCTTTACAATCCCGAGGGCCATTCACTTTGAAGGCGAAGGAGACATACTTAAAATTGACGACTCTTTTTTCGCAGGCTATGTCATCCGCTCAGACATCAGGGCGCACGAAATAATCTCCAAAATCACAGGGAAACGCGTGCTTTCGCTGGAGCTTGTGAATAAAAGATTCTACCACCTTGATACCTGTTTTGCACCGCTTTCGGATAAAGCCATCATTTATTATCCGCGAGCATTTGATGCTTTTGGAAGAAAAGTCATAACAAAAAATATAAAAACAAGAATACCTGTAAATGCCAAAGACGCGGCAAGATTCTGCTGTAATGCAGTGACAATCGGGGAAACTGCTATAATCAACAGCAGATGCAAAGATGCAAAAGATAATCTTAAAAATCATGGCATGAAAGTGATTGAAACGGATCTTTCGGAATTCATTAAAGCAGGTGGAAGCGCCAAATGTCTGGTATTGTTTATTGATAATTGTTAATAAATAAGTAGGAGGTGATATTTATGAACTTTGAATTCACTGAAGAACAACTAATGATAAAAAACACAGCAAAGAAATTTGCTGATGAAGAGATAATACCGGTAGCAAGGAAAAACGACACAGAGAAACATTTCCCGCGTGAGATAATAAACAAGATGGCAGAGCTTGGGCTGCTCGGCGCATCTATGCCGTCAGAATACGGCGGCTCCGGGCTTGATTATATAAGCTATGCCCTGATTGCAGAAGAAATAGGAAGGGGAGACTCATCGGTTAGGACGACCGTATCGGTTCAGGTTTCCCTCGTAGAGCACACAATCCTTAAATACGGGACAGAGGAACAAAAAAGGAAATATCTGCCACGCCTGATGAGCGCTGAAATGATAGGATGCTTTGCCTTAACCGAAGCTGAGGCCGGAAGCGATGCATCGAACATCAGCACAATGGCAGCATATAAAAATGGTAAATGGATAATTAATGGAAACAAGATGTGGATCTCAAACGGCGGTGTTTCCGATATTGCCATACTATTTGCACAGGCTGACAAATCAAAAAAACATAAGGGGATCACTGCATTCCTCGTTGATACTAAATCCAAAGGTTTTTCCAGCTACACTATCGAAGGAAAACTGGGGCTGCGCGCAAGCAACACTGCTGCCCTTGTCCTTGAAGATGTGGAAGTTCCTGAAGACTCTGTCCTCGGCAAAGTGGGAGATGGTTTCAGTATTGCCATGAATTCACTTAATACTGGACGCTACAGCGTTGCTGCAGGCTGTGTTGGGATAAGCTCTGGATGCATCGATGCCTGCGTAAAGTACGCAAAGGAAAGGAAGACCTTCGGGAAACCTATAGGCTCCTACCAGCTCGTGCAGGAGATGATAGCCAAAATGGTTATCGAGCGGGATGCTGCAAGACTTCTTGTTTACAGGGCAGGCGACCTTAAAAACAGGGGGAAGAAAAGCATACTGGAAACATCGATTGCAAAGTATTACGCAAGCGAGGCAGCTTTTCGCGCTGCAAATGATGCAATCCAGATCCACGGAGGCTATGGTTATTGCGATGATTTCCCTGTAGAAAGATATTTAAGGGATGCCAAGGTGGCAACAATTTATGAAGGAACCTCGCAGATACAGACGCTCATAATCGGAGAGCATGTGCTCGGTCTTCGTGCTTATTATTAAAAAGGAGACTTGTCCTGATGAAAAAGAAAAAAAACAAAGAGAAAATACCGGGTCCAAAAGCCAGCGCATTTGTAAAGGAAGATACCCATTACATATCCCCTTCTTATACGCGTTGTTATCCTCTTGTCGCCGTAAGAGGGCGCGGCGCAATTATCACAGATATTGACGGAAACAGGTTCCTTGATTTTTCTTCCGGCATAGGAGTGACTGTTACAGGGCACTGTCATCCTGAAGTAATCGCCTCCATATCAAGGCAAGCCAATGAACTCATACATATGTCAGGAACGGATTTCTACTATCCGTCACAGATGAGGCTTGCAAAAAAACTAAACACACTTGTTCCGGGAAATTACAGGAAGCGGGTATTTTTCGGCAACTCCGGAGCTGAATCAGTGGAGGCGGCGCTTAAATTATCAAGGCACCATACGGGAAGGCAGCTTGTAATCGGTTTTCTCGGGGCTTTCCATGGAAGGACATTGGGCGCTTTGTCACTATCAGCAAGCAAGACTATTCAGAAAAAAAAGTTTTCCCCGCTCGTTCCGGGAGTCTTCCATGTCCCTTACGCTTACTGCTATCGGTGCCCGCAGGGACTTAAGTATCCAGGCTGCTGCCTTGCCTGTGTTTCATGGATAGAAGAAGAGCTTTTTCAGCATACTGTTCCCTCTGACGAGGTGGCAGCGATATTTGTGGAACCCATCCTGGGAGAAGGAGGATATGTTGTACCGCCCCCCGGTTTTTTGCCTGCTTTAAAAAAAATATGCAGAAAATACGGGATACTTCTCGTTGCCGATGAAGTTCAGTCGGGCTGCGGAAGGACCGGAAAATTCCTTGCGATTGAAAATTTCGACACTATACCCGATATCGTGACTCTGGCTAAAGGGATCGCATCGGGACTTCCGCTTTCGGCAACTGTTGCGTCAGAAAAAATAATGGATTGGCCCCCGGGAAGTCATGCAAGTACATTCGGAGGAAATCCTGTTGCATGCGAAGCTTCTCTGGCAACTATAAAGCTGCTTGAAGAAAACCTGATGGAAAATGCAAAAGCAGTGGGAGATTACATGAAGCAATGTCTCCTTGATATGCAGAAGAACCACAGGCTCATCGGCGATGTCCGCGGAATAGGTTTGATGCTTGGTGTGGAGCTTGTAAAAGACAGGGAAACAAAGTCCCGGGCCACTGAAGAAAGAGCTCAAATACTTAATCTTTGTTTTCAGAAGGGGCTTATAATACTGGGCTGCGGCACAAATTCCATCCGCTTCCTTCCTCCTTTGATAATAAGCCGCTCACAGGCGGATAAAGCTCTTTCGATTTTTGATGATGCTTTGAGCCATGTGGAAGAAAAGGGAAAGTAACTAGGAGGGAGAGTCATGAAAAAACATAATAACATTATTGGCGGTAAATACTGTCCTCCGGCATCTGGAAAATATTTTAAGAATATAAACCCTGCGAATACAGATGATGTCATCGGTCTATATGCACAGTCTGAACTGAGTGACGTAGATAAGGCAGTTAAATCCGCAAAGAAATGCTTTAAAGGATGGAGCAGTCTCCCGGCCCAAAAGAGAGGAGAGATTATCCTTAATGCTCACAATCTCCTTATAAAACGTAAGGAAGAAATTGCGAAAATAGAAACCCGGGAAATGGGAAAAACAATTCTTGAAACGCGCGGAGACGTTCAGGAAGCAATCGATACTGCTTTTTACATGGCAGGAGAAGGGAGAAGGCTTTTCGGTTTTACGACTCCTTCGGAGCTTACAAATAAAATCGCTTATACTATGAGGTCTCCGGTCGGAGTGGCAGGGATAATCACACCATGGAATTTTCCTGCTGCCATACCTGCATGGAAGATTTTTCCGGCACTGATATGCGGGAACACCGTTGTTTTCAAGCCAGCAACTGATACACCTGAGACTGCACGGGTTTTTGTTGAGCTTCTTATGGAAGCAGGCCTCCCCGAAGGAGTAGTAAACTTAGTATATGGGTTAGGCAAAGAGGCAGGAGAAGCTATCGTAAGGCATCCTGATGTAAGTCTTGTATCTTTTACCGGCTCGTCTCAAACAGGAAAGCTCATAGCATCGCTTTGCGGTGAATCCCATAAGAGATGTTCCCTCGAGATGGGAGGAAAGAACGGACAGATAGTTTTAAGCGATGCAGATATTGATCTTGCAGTAGATGGAGCATTATGGGGAGCCTTTGCCACATCCGGACAGCGCTGCACTGCTACGAGCAGGTTGATTATAGACAGAAAAGTCATAAAAGAGTTCGCAGACAAACTTCTCAAAAGAACCATGAAACTTAATGTCGGCAACGGCATGGATGCTTCAGTTGATCTTGGACCAATAATAAATCAGCAGCAGCTTGAAAAGATAGAACACTATGTGCAGATAGGGAAAGATATAGACAGGGCGAAACTCCTGTGCGGAGGGGAAATATTAAATTCAGGAAAACATAAAAAAGGTTTTTTTTACGAGCCTACTATTTTTGCTGACGGCAAGAGCTGTATGACCATAGCGAGAGAAGAAATATTCGGTCCTGTCGTACTGATAATACCTGTTAACGGAATAAACGAGGCGATCAATGCATTAAACAGCACTTCATATGGGCTGTCTTCATCGGTTTATACGAAAAATGTGAACCATGCTTTGAGGGTTGTAAACGAAGCAGAATCCGGAATAGTCTATGTAAACAGCCCGACCATAGGCGCTGAATGTCATCTTCCCTTCGGCGGCTTTAAGAATACAGGCAATGGACACAGAGAATCAGGTGCATCTGCACTTGAATTTTTCAGCGAGATCAAGACAGTGTACATTGATTATAGCGGCAGACTTCAACGAGCCCAGATTGACACCAAATAATTTCAGTATTGGTCTGCAATATATAATAAATTGGATCAATGCTGCCTGATAAATAGTCTAGTTAATATCTTAAAACTAATATATTTTTCTAAAAATTAGACTAAAAACTCTTAACCTTGACAACATCGTTAGGTGGGTTTATATTCAAGTGGCCAGTTAATATCTAAATTCATAGGTTTTTATGATTAAGCATGTCAGAAATATAATGATTGTTGATGAAGAAGGTGATGATGGTGGTGTTACCCTAGCAAACCAGCTGGAAAAAAAAGGTTATAATGTAAAATTATCAAATAATGGTGAAAAAGCTTGGAAGGAATTAAAAAAAGGTAACATTGAAATATTGATCAGCGGTATTAAGGCAACATATTTAGGTGGCGTTGAACTTCTCAGAATGATCCATGAAAACAACATAAATACCGATGTCATAATTTGCACCTCTTACGGAGACGTTGAGAGCTATATAAGATCATCAAAGCTCGGCGCATCTGAATATCTTAATAAACCAGTTAGTGCAGATGAACTCGAAAAAATAATCAAAATAACTTCACAGAGACATTTAGCTACTTTATCTACAAGGGTTGAAACTGAAGACAGACGCAAGCATCCGCGATTCACAATTTCGGAACCGGCTTTTATAATAAACAGAGAAAAAGAGAAGATTAGAAAAATAAAGGGGTTGGTAATAGATATAAGTCTTTCCGGGTTGCTGCTTGAATCTTCATGCAATCTTATGAAAGATGAAATGGTTGAAATCCACCCGATACTTGCCGGAAAAAGAATAGAAGCTTCTGCGGTTATAAGACGCGTTAAGAAAAAAACCGAATCCGCTGAAGGAGCAGACCTAAACCATGCCGGACTGGAATTTGTGAGACTACCAAATTCTGATCATGACTACATCAAGGTATATTTAAACTCGATATAACATGAATAATACGGTCGTTTCTGTCAGTTATTACTTCTTCCCATTTCTTGAATAAATGAAAGTGCCTCTTCCCTTGTTTTAATAACTCCCTGAAACTGTAAATCCCGGATACGACTGAGCATTTCACCTATCTCAGCTGGGGCATTGACCTGATAATTCTTCTTTATATCATCTCCTGATATAAGCTTTTCAGGGTTTAGAAGAACCCGACCTTCATTTGTTATAAGGCGCAAAAAACTCTCTTCAATTCGTTTCAGTCGTGCTGATTCTAAACCTGCAATAGCGCAACAAGCTGATAAAATCACAAAACTCAAATATGAATCTTCGCCATGTCTTCCTATAAACAATCTTAGCTCGTCATCATCACATCCTCTTTCTGCAAGCGCTTTAAGTTCCATAGCCCAGGAGCAGATACTAACAATCCTCTTATGATAGTGATTAGAGAAACGCATTTTCTTTATTATGTTTCCAAGCTCCTTTTCAGAGATATCGAAAACAGACTTGTAGAGGAAAAAAAGAGAAGAAATTATAATTATTTTTTCTGTATCAGCATCTTTGTCTGTTTCACCGCAAAATAGCAATCGATAAACCGCAGAACTGCGGGACTCCACTAAACTTCTTATGCTCTCTGACAGATAAAACCTTTTAGCTTCTTCTAAAGAGGATGTATGCTCTGTTTTGTCTTTCATATAGCTGGAGATAAGATGCTCGAATGCTTTTATTTCAAAAAGCAGACTGATTCCCTTCCCGACATATCTGCCTGCACACATTTTTTTGAGCTCGTCAATTACCCGCTCAGGTGCAGAGCTAGAAAGCCCGGCAGAATATTCTTTCATATGACAAATTGTTCCGTCTTCTATCTTCGCGCCATCCATTACAGATATATAACGAGCTCCCCTCATTATCCTGACAGGATCATTGCGCAGACTTGACGGAGATATTTCTCTTATAATTTTAGCCTTTATATCCTTAATGCCTGAGAAGATATCATGTAGTTCCCATGATGTGAGATTGAGAGCAAGTGCATTCATCGTAAAATCTCTTTTTGAAAGGTCTATATGAATATCATGTCCCGCAGCTTCTACAAAATCCAGGATAGACCCCCTGTGTACAAGTCTGTAGTTCACCAATGGCTCTTTCCCAAGAACTATGAGTTTCCCCTGAATCCTTTTAAAAACACCTTCAACAAAACCCTTTGCATCACTCTCAACTGCAAAATCTATATCAACAGACCTGTTCTCAAGAATTAAATCCCTTATAAACCCGCCTACAACATAAACATTTGATTTTTTAGAAAGAGCGACCTCTCTGACAATATTCACCAGGGGATTCTTGCTGACAAAATTAATTATTTTATTTTTATCAATGAGTCCGGACATAGAACGATTTGTTATAAAGAAGGCTGTTAAACAGAATGAGACATTCGGTTCTATCTAAGAAAATCCTTGAGAAGATGGCTCCTTCCCATTTTTTTAATAGTTTTTTTGGCTTTCTCTTCTATCTGACGTATACGCTCCCGGGAGAGGTTCATGCTGTTTCCTATTTCCTCAAGGGTTTCTGACTCACTCCCGTCAAGGCCAAATCGTCTCCTCAAAACTTCAGCCTCCTTGGGTTTCAGCGAATTAAGCAGCTCTTGCAGATCCTGTTCCATTTTTGCTTTATCTATCTCTTCATCGACAGATGGAAGGTTGTCCGCTTCGAGAAAATCCAGAAAAGTAGCGTCATTATCATCAGATATTGGGTTCTCTAGTGAAACAGAGTTCCTCGATAACAGGAGTAAATACTCCACTTCCTTGTTTGTACGGTTTATGGCTTTTGCAAGTTCATTGACATTAGGTTCGCGTCCAAGCTTTTGGATCAGTTCGTCAAATTGCTCTCCGATTTTGTTGAGATCAGCAATTTGCCTGACAGGGATCTTAACAGCTCCAGTTTGATCTGCGAGAGCTTGTATGATGCTTTGTTTAATCCACCATACAGCATAGGAAACAAATTTTACCCCTCTGTCAGGATCAAATTTACGTGCTGCCTGCATCAATCCTATATTGCCTTCATTAATAAGATCAGAGAAACTAAGACCGCACCCCTTAAATTTTGAAGCAATATTTACAACGAACCTCAAATTAGATTCAACTAACAGCTTGAATGCCTTTTCCCCTTCTTTCACTTTACAGGCTAAATCAATCTCTTCTTCCCTTTTAAGAAGCGAGATCTTTCCTATCTTGTTAAGATAGGACATTAAACTATCATCTGTTACCTTCAAATTTGCCGGAATTTTTGAAGCGGAATATTTTTTCTTCATCGTTTTATTCACTCTTTATGAGTTTATTTGACAATTCACATTTATCAACTGTAATAATTTTTGCAAATTAAAACTTTTTGGAGGAAATCATGCAAGCTAATTCTTTAACAATTATACTAACTTCAGTTGATTCGAAGGAAAATGCTCTTTCCATAGCTGAAATACTTCTCAGAAAAAAACTTGCCGCATGTGTAAATATTTTGCCAGGAATTAATTCAGTCTATTTTTGGGAAGGAAAGCTGTGCAATGAAAACGAAATAATCATGCTGATAAAAACAAGAACTGAACTTTTTAATTCAGTTAAGAAAGAACTCCTTAAAATTCATCCCTATAAACTTCCGGAAATTATTTCCCTGTCAGTACCAAATGCCCTGGAAGCATACTCCAATTGGGTTTTCGACGAAACAACCATAAAAAAATAAGATCACAAAATATATCTGCTTAAATCCTCATCTTTAATGATCTCAGATAATTTACTTACAACATAATCTGCAGTTATCGAAATTTTCTTATCTTCCATAGTCGGTGCATTGAACGATATCTCATCAAGAAGTTTTTCCATAACAGTGTGAAGTCTCCTGGCTCCGATATTTTCCGTTTTTTCATTCACAATCGAAGCTATATCTGCTATTTTTTCGATAGCGTCCTCCTTGAAATCCATATGTACCCCCTCTGTCTCAAGAAGAGCAATATACTGGCGTATAAGAGCATTCCTGGGCTCAGTAAGAATCCTCACAAAATCATCTTTGTTAAGCGATTGCAAGCTTACCCTTATCGGGAATCTTCCCTGCATCTCAGGAATAAGATCAGAAGGCTTTGAAACATGAAATGCTCCTGCTGCAATAAACAGGATGTGGTCTGTTCGTATGAGTCCATATTTAGTGGCAACGCTTGTCCCTTCAACTATTGGAAGAAGGTCTCTCTGTACCCCTTCCCTTGATACATCGGGACCTGTCCCGGTCTCCCTTCCTGCTATTTTGTCGAGCTCGTCAAGGAATATTATGCCGGCTTGTTCTACTCTCTCTTTTGCCAGTGAACGTACCTTGTCCATGTCAATTAATTTTTGCGCTTCCTCTTCCACCAGTATCTTTTTCGCATCGGAGACTTTTACTTTCCTTTTTTTGTTTTTTTTGGGAAAAAGCCCGCCAACCATGTCTTTTATATTAAAATCTATTTCCTCAAATCCACCCGAGCTGGATATCACTTCTATTATAGATGGGAGCCCTTTATCCTGAACATCAAGTTCAACATATCTATCGTCAAGTTTTCCTGACTTCAAACGTACCCTGAATACCTCTCTTGTCTTTTTGAAATCATCATTTTCTTTTTCAATATTTTGAATTTCCTCGGTAGATGCCCCACGCTCTTTTCTTTTTAATGGAGGCAAAATCATATCAAGAAGTCTTTCCTCGGCAATCTGTTCCGCTTTTTCCTTTACCTTGTTTTCCTCCTCATCTTTCACCATCTTGACTCCAAGTTCGACCAGATCCCTTATCATCGATTCTACATCGCGGCCCACATATCCAACCTCTGTAAACTTTGAGGCTTCAATTTTAAGGAAAGGTGCTTCTGCCAACTTTGCAAGACGACGGGCAATTTCTGTTTTTCCTACACCAGTAGGTCCTATCATTATTATATTTTTAGGCGCTACTTCCTCTCTCAGCTCCAGCGGGAGCTGCTGCCTGCGCCAGCGGTTACGCATTGCTATTGCAACCGCTCTCTTTGCTTCGTTCTGACCGACTATATATTTATCAAGTTCTTCAACTATTTCATTAGGGGTCAATGCATCCATTTTTTCCTTACCTTTCATATTTCCTCAAGAGTGATCTGGTCATTTGTGTATATACATATAGACGAAGCTATAGCCATTGCTTCCTTTACTATCTCTGCCGCAGAAAGATCTGTCTTAAGCATAAGCGCCTTTGCCGCAGCCAGCGCATATGCTCCCCCGGAACCGATAGCAATAAAATCATCATCCGGCTCAATCACATCACCTGTTCCTGAGATAACAAACGTACTGTTCTGATCAGAAACTATAATCAACGCTTCAAGCTTAGTCAGTATCTTGTCTTTACGCCAATCGCGTGCAAGCTCAACTGCTGCTCTGGACAGATTACCTCTGTGCTCCTCAAGCTTTTCCTCGAATTTGGTAAGCAAGGTAAGGGCATCTGCGGAAGATCCTGAAAAACCGGCCAGTATTTTTTCCTTAAAAAGCCTTCTCACCTTTTTTGCCGATCTTTTCATAATCATGGAATTGGCAAATGTAACCTGACCATCACCTGCCATTGCGACTTTGCCATTCCTTCTTACACACAGAATCGTCGTACCTCTGAATCTTTTTTTCATAGCTTATTCCCTTCTCTGTTATCTCAGTTCTTTGCTTTTGCTCTGGGGTGAAATTTATCGTACGTCTCGACCAATTTTTCAATTCCTACATGAGTATATTTCTGAGTAGTTGAAAGATTAGAATGTCCAAGCAGTTCCTGTATAGTACGTAAATCAGCCCCTGCATTGAGAAGATGGGTTGCAAATGTATGCCTTAGTTTGTGGGGGCTTATTTTTTTACTTATGCCGCAAAGCTTAACATATTTTTCAACTATCCTGCCGACTGACCTCGCTGTCAACCTTCCCCCTCTCCTGTTTACGAAAAGTGCATCTGAACTTACCTGCAAACCCATCCCATCTTTTAATGCCATATAATTAGTTAATGCCTGAGCGGCTTTATCGCCAAATACGACTATCCTCTCTTTTTTTCCTTTTCCCAGAATCTTTACAGTCATGCTGTTAAAATCAATCTGTCTATTATCGATTGAAACAAGCTCTCCTACCCTAATCCCTGTTCCATAAAGAAATTCAAGTATTGCAATATCACGAATATTGGTGAAACTCTCATCATTTTTTTGGTCAAGCATTCTGAAAACCTCATCGACATTAAGAAACAGGGGAAGTCTCTTAGGCATTTTTGGAATGCTGAGTTCCGCTGCAGGATTCTTCTCAATTATTCCTTCTTTGTGCAGAAAATTGAAGAAACTCCGTAACGCTGAAAGTTTTCTAGCCACTGAAGTCCTTCTATCGCCTTTCTTCATAACCGAACTAAGGAATTCCCTTACATCCGATGGAGTTATTTCAGAAACAGATTTATTTTTCTTCAAGTCTTCAAAAAAAGACTGGAACTGCAGAATATCACTGCAATAATTTCTTACAGTATGCTCTGAAAGACCTCTTTCAGATTCTATATACGTTAGAAATATTTTTATCTCTTCATTCATAGCGTTAAGTATGCCAAACTGAGTTATTAAAGTATGTTTTAAATTATTATATTATATCACTTATATTGCAAATTTGATTAAAAATTAATTTAGCCCTGATGAACTGCAGAAATTCTCCGGGAAAAATCTTTGATAGAAACAAGAGAAATGTTTGATTTAAGTTCAGCACGCTTTTTTTTGCTATGTCTTCCGTCAAGGCTTGGGAGAAGACCAAAATTAAAATTCATTGGTTGAAATGACTCGCCATTTATCGGATCAGTTAAATAATTGCAGAGGGCTCCTATGGCGGTTTCCCTAGGAAACAAAACCTGATCTTCATCAATCAGCTGATAATAAATATTAATACCACAAAAAAGACCTGTAGCTATGGCTTCGACATATCCCTCTGAACCGGTAATTTGCCCTGCGAAATAAATAAGCGGATTGCTATTAAGCCTCATATAGTGATCAAGGACCAAAGGAGAGTTTATGAACGTATTCCTGTGCATACTGCCATAACGTAGTATCCTTACATTTTCAAGTCCGGGGATCAAAGACAATACCTTTTCCTGTTCCTTGTGACGGAGTCTTGTCTGAAATCCCACCATATTAAAACTGCTGCTTGCCATGTTTTCCTTCCGAAGTTGAACTACAGCATAATACTTCTCTCCTGCAGGCCCCAATATCCCTACAGGTTTCATGGGGCCAAATCTCAGTGCATCATGACCTCTTGCTGCGATTTCCTCTACAGGGAGACAACCCTCAAAATAGCGTACTTTATCAAATTCGTGAATTTCAGTTCTCTCCCCGTTGACCAGGGCATCATAAAAAATGTCAAATTCCTCTTTGCTCATCGGGCAGTTCAGATAGTCTCCGGTACCTTTTCCATAACGGTCCGCATAAAAACATTTGCCCATATCAATCGAATCAGCGTCAACTATTGGAGAAATTGCATCGTAGAAGTAGAGTGATTCTTTCATGACATGTCCTGCAATATTATTTGAGAGCGCTGATGAAGTTAATGGACCGGAAGCTATAAGTATGATTGATCCGCTATTATTAATGTCAATGCCTGCAAACTCTTCCCTTTTTACTCTGATGCGCGGATGCGATTCGATAAGATTCGTTACTGCCAGTGAAAACTTATTCCTGTCAACAACGAGAGCTTTTCCTCCCGGGATACGGCAGTCATCTGCGACTCTAATCAGAAAAGAACCGCACTCTCTTAATTCAGCTTTAAGAAGTCCTGACGAATTTTCAACATGATCTGATTTTAAAGAATTACTGCATACGAGTTCTGCAAAATAAGAAGTCTTATGCGCAGGTGTTAAAACATGAGGACGCATTTCGAAGAGTTCTACATCAATGCCGCGCTCTGCTAAATACCATGCTGCTTCACATCCCGCAAGGCCGGCACCGACAACGCTAACCTTCCTGAGGAGACTTCTGTTCTTCTTCATAGCCGCATTCTTGATTGGGACAGGCTACTTTTGAAGAATCTTTTACGCCGTTCCTCTTCTCAAGCATAAATTGACTGCCGCAGTTAGGACACTTCCTGTCAATGGGCTTGTCCCAAACTGCATAATCACATTCCGGATAATTACTGCACCCGTAGAATATTCCTTTTCTGCTTTTCTTCTGGATAAGCACACCGGTACAATTCTCCTTCTGGCATTTCACACCTGTGCTTGTTGGCTTAATATAGCGGCATTTCGGATATCCCGAGCAGGCTTCAAATCTTCCGAAGCGGCCTATCCTTACTGTAAGCTGTTTTTCACATTTCGGGCATTTTTCATCGAGGAGTTTGCCGTTTTCCTCATTTTGCGGCTCAGACGTGCCATTGATTTTCTTGGTATTCTTACATTCAGGGTAACCCGAACAGGCAAGAAACTTTCCGAAACGTCCTGCCTTTACCTTCATGGGCTTCCCGCACTTCTCACAAACCTCAGACGATATTTCCGCTTCTACAGGTATAGTTTTTCCGCTTTCGTCAGTCTTAAAATCCTTTGTTGTTTTACATTCAGGATATTTTGAGCAGGCAAGGAACATTCCGTTTCTTCCCCACTTTTTAACCATCATAGAGCCGCATTTTTCGCAATTAAGCTCAGTTGGTTCCTCTTTTACCTCCATCTCTACCGATGCCTTTTCTATATCCTTTTCAAAAGGGGAATAGAAACTCTTCAGCACATCGATCCGTTTAGCCTTTCCCTCTTCAATCTCATCAAGCATTGTTTCCATTGATGCAGTAAAATCAACATTAAATATATCAGGGAAATTTTTCACCAGCAGAGTCGTAACAATCTGACCAAGTTCTGATGGCTTAAATCTTTTATTTTCTTTAGTGATGTAATTGCGGTCTTCTATCTTATCCATGATGTTAGCATATGTACTTGGTCTTCCTATGCCAAGTTTCTCAAGCTCCTTGACAAGAGTCGCTTCAGTATATCTTGGAGGCGGTTCTGTAAAATGCTGTTTGGGCAGAAGTTCAAGAAGATTCACACTCTCCCCTTCAGCCACTTCAGGAAGGTAAACATTCTCACCATTTTCTCCGTTTCCATTTTCTTCGTCATCCTTCCCCTCTAGATAGACCCTTCTAAAACCATCAAACTTTAAGATCGAACCGTTAGCACGGAATGTATAATCTCCGGCGGCAACATCTATCGTGGTTAAATCCATTACAGCCGGAGACATCTGACTGCTTATAAACCTTTGCCATATCAGCTTGTAAATCTTTAACTGGTCGACAGAAAGAAAGGATGAAATACTATCAGGTTCTATAGTTATCACTGTCGGCCTTATTGCTTCGTGCGCATCCTGTGCTGATTTTCCTACTGAGTATTCCGGAGAAGATGGAGGAAGATAGGATAAGCCATATTTTTCACCTATATATTCTCTGGCCGCCTTTTTAGCCTCGTCTGCAATCCTCACTGAGTCAGTTCTCATATAAGTTATAAGTCCTATTGTTCCTTCCCCGTTTATTTCGAGTCCCTCATAGAGCTGTTGGGCAATAGCCATAGTACGCTTGGAAGAAAATCCATAATGTCTGTAGGCTTCCTGCTGAAGTGTGCTGGTTATGAACGGAGGAGATGGATTTCTCTTCCTTTCCTTCTTTTCAATACGATTTACAATATACTTCTGTTTATTGAGATAATCCAAAATTCCCGATGATTCGGATTCATTGGAAATTTTAATTTTCTGCTGCATATGCTCTATTAGCCTCGCATTAAACTCTGGTGGATTCGAAGCTGAAAGCTTTGCCGTGATGGACCAGTACTCCTCGCTTACAAACTTGTTTATGCTCTCTTCCCGCTCACAAATAAGCCTTAATGCGACCGACTGTACACGGCCTGCGCTTAACCCATACATTAATTTTTTCCAGAGAAGAGGACTGATCTTATAACCAACAAGCCTATCAAGCACCCTGCGCGCCTGCTGGGCTTCAACTTTCTGTATATCTATCTCTCCGGGATTCGAAACAGCCTTTTTGACTGCATCTTTCGTGATTTCATTAAACAGAACACGGTATATTTTTGCAGGTTTTTTCCTTGATTTGGATTGTATTTCTGACGCAACATGCCATGCAATTATCTCTCCCTCACGATCAGGGTCAGGAGCCAGATAAATCTCATCAGCCTTTTCCGCCTCTTTTTTTAAATCTTTTATGACCTGGCTTTTGCTCTTTATTGTAACGTAATCAGGCTCAAACCCTGCTTCTATGTTAATTCCTAGCTTGCTTTTGGGAAGGTCCTTTATATGGCCTACTGTTGCCATAACAACAAAATCTTTTCCCACTATCTTATTTATCGTTTTCGCTTTAGCCGGCGATTCAACGATTAAAAGCTTCTTTGCCATAGTCTGGAAAACTCCTTTTTCTTATTGTGATCGTGGTACCAAAGCCTATAAGGGGATATCAATATAAATATGTAACTCATCAAGTCAAGCCTTTTCGAGACCAGGACAGTTTCAACTTAGTCTTTTATTCACTGTTTTTATCTTGCAATCGTTGACAGATCAGCCTTTTTTCAGTTATACAATGCAGATAATTATTCTTTTTTTATCCGGGAGTTAGACAACTTGGTCCCAAATTATGTGAAAATAGTTGGAAAATACGGGCTTCTGTTTTTTATTTTCATTGCCATAGGTGCAATAACAGGGGTTATGGTAATGAACTTCATTACAAAACCAGAAGAGATAACAGTCCCAGATATAAAAGGAAAATCAATTGACAATGCTTTGGCAGAATGCGGAGAAGCAGGAATAAACATAAGGATCGCAGGCAAGGCGTTTGACACCAAAATACCTCTTTACCATGTTATTTCGCAATCTCCGGAGCCAGGGAAAAAAGTAAAAAAAGGAAGGGAAATTGATATAATAATAAGCAAAGGTACCATAAAGGCATATGTTCCTGATGTCATCGGAAAAAATCTCCAGGACGCAGAAATGCTCATTTCAGAGGCACGTCTTAATTTAGGCAGAGTGCTGAAGGTTCACTCCGAAACTTATCCTGATAATGTGGCAATTGCCACATATCCTGCGCCGGGCAGGGACGCTCCGAGAGGAGTCAAGATATCCCTGCTAATAAGCGCCGGACAATTTGAAAAAACATATATCATGCCCAATTTATCGGGATTAACAGAAAACCAGGCATATAATCTTCTCGATGAAATGGGGGTAAAGCTGGGTGAATTAAGAAGAGAATACGATTCGGGAAAGCCGGCCGGGACAATCGTTTCCCAGCAACCCCCGTATGGATATAATATAAGATCAGGAGAAGAAGTGAGCCTTGCAATATCAACTGGCGGGAAGGGAACATCTGTTGGTAAAGCAGTATCTGGAGCGAAAAACGTCACGAAAACAGCAGTTAAAACTTACAGGTCATACACATTCACCGTGCCTGATGCACCTAAAAACAGGAATGTGAGGGTTATTCTGATAAGCGGGAACACAACAAGGGAAATATATAATAAAGTGACTCCACCAGGAAAGCTGATAAATCTATTCTTTGAAGTTTCCGGGAAAACAATCATGAAGGTATTTGTAGACGGCGAAGTTATCGCAGAAAACAATTATTAAATTATAACGGAGAACAAATGATAAAAATATCTCCTTCAATCCTTTCAGCAGATTTTGCCAAACTCGAAGAAGAAATAAAAAAAGTCGAACCTGTATCAGATTTTATACATATAGATGTAATGGATGGAATTTTTGTCCCCAACATAACCATAGGACCACTGATTGTTTCTGCAATAAAAAAAATGACATCAATCCCTCTTGATGTACATCTCATGATTGCACAGCCTGATAGATATATAAATGATTTTGCAAACGCAGGCAGCGATTGGATTACAGTACATCAGGAAGCATGTATACATTTAAACCGCACAGTTTCAGCGATAAAAGAACTTGGCAAAAAAGCCGGAGTATCAATAAATCCTTCAACACCTGCCAATACTTTAGAATCAATCATTGAAGATGTTGACCTTGTTCTCGTCATGTCTGTAAATCCAGGTTTTGGAGGACAGAAATTCATTGAAAGCTCAACGAATAAAATAAAGATTATCAGGGGAATGATTGACAGTTGCAAAAGTAAAGCAGAACTCTCCGTTGATGGTGGAATCAAAGTAAATAACGTAAAAAAAGTTGCAATGGCAGGAGCAACAATGTTCGTTGCGGGAAGCGAAATATTTCACAGTAAGAACCCGCTAAAGACAGCCGAGATTTTGAAAAAGGAAGGGAATATATAAATGCATGGAGCGAATAAATTTCGTAACCTTCTGAAGTTCTTTATTATCTTTTTTTTAATCGCATCTCCGCTGCTTAGTTCCTGTAATGTAATTAACAAACATGAAGTGGAGCAACCTTTTCTGCAGAATACGCGAATCCTTCTTCTTTATTATTCCCTCTATGGAAGCACTAAACAGGTATCGGAATGGGTCGCCTCAGGAATTGACGGCAAAACCGATATTCTGCCGATTAATGATTTTTCAAAAGTTAATATAAATGATTACAGCATAATAGTATTAGGAAGTGCAGTCTACATGGAAAATATTGCCCTGCCTATGAAAGATTTTTTAAAAGAGAACAGGGAAAAATTCAAAGATAAGAAAGTGGCACTTTTTATTGTTTCCGGAAGTTATCTCATTAGCGGTGAAAGATATTTGAGTCTATTTGAACGCGAGTTAGAAAAGAAACCATTTACGACAGCCTTTTTCGGCGGACGCATGGTACCTGATAAACTTAGCGAATTTCACTATAAAATAATGGAAAAATACTGGGCTGACAGAGGGCAGAAAGTCCAGTTTTTTGATTTCATGGATAAAGGTGAAGCAATGGATTTTGGAAAAAAAATAAGAGACTTTATAATTAAGGATCCATCGTAATGGAAAAAAGAAAAATAGCAGGAGTTATTTGCTTTTCTATACTTATGATGTTTTCTACAGGTTGTTCTACAACATCATCACTAATAAAAGACAAAGAGGCAGCCCTTGAAGCTAAAAAAAAGGCTTATACCAATAACTCTCAGGTTAATACGAGTTTCACCCTGACAATGGGAGAAAGAGAATTCATTCTTGGCGAAAGAGAAGAAAAAAAAGTTCATCTGGATGAAGCAACTGTGCATTATAAAAAGGCAAAGGACTTTTACGACGAAGCTTTTGTGTCATCATACCTGTTTCAAAGAAATTGGACACTCGAAAACTACCAGCGCATCATACAGATAAAAGACATGAGGCTAAAAATAAACAGGCTCCTGCGTGGAGCTTATAAGAAAATTTTAATGCAGTCACTTGACAACAAGGTATCTGACGATTTAAAGTCGAATTATGAGGCAGTTAAAGATGTTGAAGAAAAAATAAGTCCTGTTATCGTGGAGTCAGATGCTTTGCTAACAAAAGCCATTGAACTTTCAAACCAGTATGACATGTTTCAGACAAAATATATATCCCTTGATGCTATGAAGAAACTTAATGATGCTGCGACTGTAGTTAAAGAAGTTATAGATAAGATTTTTCCGGGAAATAGCTTCGATACTGGTGATATTTAAGGTTGTCGGGTTTTTAGACATTTTTTTGTTTAACAATTCAATTAGTTATGAAAAGCTGGGAAAAAGTGTCGAAAAATTGAACAAATAAAGAGGCTCAAGTTTGAATTCTTGTTAAGAAAAATGCAAAGTATGCTCAAAAAAAAATATTTTAGTATTATTAATCAATACATTATTTAAACAATATAAAAGTGGCACAGTATTTGCTTATTTTTCAACCTGATAGAAGAGAATTTTATAAATAGTCATTAATTTCGTGGGAGGACTGGAATGAACATAAGAAATATCTTAGTTATTGTAGCAGGGGTATTGGTTCTCATGGTATTACCGTCGACATCATTTGCACTTACAATCAGCGGGATTGTGTTTAATGATGTAAATTGTAATGGAGCAAGAAGTGCCGGAGATAGCGGAATTGCAGGTGTCACTCTGATATTAAGTCCCGGTGCAATAGTAGCTTCCACAAGTGCTACAGGACAATATACTTTCTCAGGATTAGTACCAGGAACATATATAGTAACAGAAACTGATCCTTCAGGTTATTGCAGTACAACACCTAATTCACGTAAAATTAAGCTGAAAAATGCTGATGTAAGCGGACAGCACTTTGGGGATAGCAAGAAATTCGTAAGTCCTCCAGGTGGTTGCTGCCCTTAGAAATAAATATGTTTTATATAATTCAATAAAAAAAAGACTGACATAAATTTTATGTCAGTCTTTTTTTTGAATAATAATTTGAAAATATATCTATATAGATTTGAAGATTCTTGACAAATCTAATTATTAAAAATAACTTTATGTTTAATTTTATAGCAATTATGGGAATAGCTAAAAGCATTCATTTTATCTATGAGTTGCAAGTGAAAAGGAATAAGTAAAGATATATAATTTTATGTTTTTAAGGGGAGATATTAAATGAAGATAAAAAATGCTTTAATATTGAAGTTATTCTTTGTTTTTTGCCTGGCTATACCATCCTTCTCTTTTGCATTTATCATAGGTGGATTTGTATATAATGACACGAATTGCAACGGTGTTCGAAATGCAGGAGACTCAGGGATCCCCGGAGTTACTATAACATTAACCCCGAGTGGGATTACAACAACAACAAACAGTTTAGGACACTACATGTTTACAGGTGTTCTACCCGGAACTTATACTATAACAGAAACTGACCCAGCAGGTTATTGCAGTACTTCACCAAATATCCGTACCGTAAAAGTAAAAGGTAAGGATATTCTGCTGCAGAATTTTGGAGACAGCAATCAGTTTGTCAGCCCTCCAAACAGCAGTTGTTGCCCACAGGAAGTGTATTAATAAGTCAAATTACATTACCTGAAAAAAGCCCTCATTTAAATTTGAGGGCTTTTTTATTTGTTTTACCTCTAACACGCCCACACTCATCATATTAAATCAGTATTTGAGCGTCCTTGACAATTTTAGAATCCTAAATAAAGAGAGATTGTAGAAGGACCAATGGACTGAATTACAACTTAGCAGGAGAAGACAAGTGAAAATAAAAGTAGTTTGTTCGTTAATATTTTGTTTATTTTTTCTTATGGCCATACCATACCATTCATTCTCAAAGGATAAGGATTTTCAAATTGAAGGTATAGTATTTAATGATAAAAACTGTAATGGGAATAGGAATGGCAGTGATCCAGGTATCCAGGGAGTTACTGTTACTTTGGAACCAGGGGGATTAGTAACGGCAACCAACAGTTCAGGTAAATATAAATTTAAAAACTTAAAACCAAAGACTTATACAGTAACTGAAACTGATCCTGCGGGTTATTGCAGTACTACTCCGAACGTACGAGTTATCAAGATAAAAAACAAAGATGTAGACGGTCAACATTTTGGTGACAGTAAAAAATTTATAAGTCCCCCGGGTGGATGCTGTCACGAATAAAGCGGCAAAGACTAATTAATAGAAGCTTGAATCACTTTATATATTTTGAGGCAATATCTATTCTTGCAAGTGCACGAGCCAGAGCCAATTGAGCTCTCTCTACATCAATATCCTCAGAACCCTTACTTAGTCTGTCTTCAGCGCGCTTTTTCGCTGACATTGCACGATCAAGATCAATCTCTTCAGGTCGTTCAGCAGCCTCAGCTAAAATGATAACCCTATCGCTCCTTACCTCAGCGTAGCCCCAGCTAACATTCAAATATTTTACTTCATTTTGCGGGGTCTTAAAGCTTATAAGGCCGGATTTTAAAATTGAAAGGAATGGCGTGTGTTCAGGCAAAACACCAAATTCCCCCTCTATTCCCGGAGCGCAAATATCCTTTACCTCTTCGCTTACAAGCATCCTGTCAGGTGTTACTATTTCAAGAAAAATTGTATCTGCCATATCACATTACTCTTTCATCTTTTCTGCTTTTTCCAGGGCTTCTTCTATTGTACCAACCATATAAAATGCCTGCTCAGGTATTTCGTCGTGCTTTCCTTCAACAACTTCCTTAAAACCTCTGATTGTATCTTCAAGCTTCACATACCTTCCTGGCATGCCGGTAAACTGTTCAGCTACGAAAAATGGCTGTGACAGAAACTTTTGTATTTTTCTAGCTCTTGATACTGCAAGTTTATCTTCTTCTGAGAGCTCATCCATACCAAGTATTGCTATAATATCCTGAAGTTCTTTGTATTTCTGGAGAACTCCCTGGACGCTTCTTGCAACTGCGTAATGCTCCTCCCCGATAATGCGCGGGTCAAGAATCCTTGATGTTGAGTCAAGCGGATCAACTGCCGGATAAATTCCGAGTTCTGCAATCTGCCTTGAAAGAACTGTTGTAGCGTCAAGATGGGCAAAAGTCGTTGCAGGTGCCGGGTCAGTAAGGTCATCAGCAGGAACATATATTGCCTGTACTGATGTGATTGATCCTCTTTTGGTCGAGGTGATTCTTTCCTGCAGTTCTCCCATCTCCGTAGCAAGTGTAGGCTGATAACCAACCGCTGATGGCATCCTGCCTAACAGTGCAGAAACTTCTGAGCCTGCCTGAGTGAAACGGAATATATTATCAATAAATAGGAGAACGTCCTGTCCTTCCTCATCCCTGAAATACTCTGCAACTGTGAGTCCTGTGAGACCTACCCTCAGCCTTGCTCCAGGAGGCTCAGTCATCTGTCCATATATTAAGGCAGTTTTGTCTATAACGCCGGATTCTTTCATTTCAAGCCAAAGGTCATTTCCTTCCCTCGTCCTTTCGCCAACTCCTGAGAACACTGAAACACCGCCATGTTCCATTGCGATATTTCTTATAAGTTCCATGATAAGAACTGTCTTACCGACTCCCGCACCTCCGAAGAGTCCTGTCTTTCCACCCCTTGAATAAGGTTCAAGAAGGTCAATAACCTTAAGCCCTGTCTCGAACATTTTTATCGACGTATCCTGCTCGTCAAATGCAGGGGGTTCCCTGTGAATAGGGTACTTCTTCTTGGCTTTAACATCACCAAGCTTGTCAACAGGTTCACCAAGCACGTTTATAACTCTTCCAAGCGTCTCTTTCCCGACCGGAATGCTGATAGGAGCACCAAGGTCTTCTGCATCGGCTCCCCTCATAAGTCCTTCTGTCGGCTCCATGGCAACCGTACGTACCACATTTTCTCCGAGATGAGATGCCACTTCTACTATAATGGAAGGCTTTGCTCCGGACTCGGAAGGCATGTTGACCCTGAGAGCGTTAAAGATTTCCGGGAGATGTCCTCCCTCAAACCTTACGTCAACAACAGGTCCAATGACCTGAACGACTTTCCCAATCATTTTAGCTTCTGTCATATCCTGATCCCTCTTCCTTATATATTAAATGTTTATATTTATCCTTTAAGTGCCTCAGCTCCGGCAACAATCTCAAGGAGTTCTTTAGTTATGGCAGCCTGTCTTGCCTTATTATATTTAAGAGTAAGACTCGATATCATATCGCCCGCGTTTTGCGATGCATTTTCCATGGCAGCCATCCTTGCAGCTTGTTCGGCAGCAAGAGATTCAAGGAGCGCATTATAGATGATAACCTCAATTGACCGGGGAAGTAACTGGTCGAATATCTTTTCCCTCGACGGCTCATATATGAAATCAATCCCGTCTTCAGCTTTCCCTGTCTCTGCCGGTTCAATGGGAAGAATCTGTTTCACCAAAACATTCTGCGTCATAGCAGATTTAAATTCATTATATATCATCACAACTTTTTCTATCTCATCTTCCGAATAATTCTTAATAACCTCTCTGGCAATCCTCACTGCATGCTCATATCCCAAAGTGTTAAAAAAATCAGAGTAAATATTTCTTACAGAAAGTTTCCTCTTCGAGAAGAACTCTTTGCATTTTTTGCCCACAAGAGTCATGTTTATGTTGCTTTCGGGATTCTCTTTAATGAACGCGTTCGCTGCTTTGATAACATTGTTATTAAAACCGCCGCAAAGCCCTTTGTCTCCAGTTATCACAATAAGCTCGATAGTACCGGGCTCACCGCGGCGAAGAAGCGGATGGACATCCTCACCGCCCGCCCTCATCACAAGGCTCTGCAAAACCTTTTCAATGCTTCTGCCATAGGGGCGTGCTGCTATTATCCGCTCCTGTGCGCGTCTGAACTTGGCGGCAGAAACCATTTTCATGGCTTTTGTTATCTGTTCAGTTTTCTTTACACTTACTATTCTTCTTTTTATATCTCTTAGGCTTGGCATTTAAAGCTCTCTTGATTTTTATTTACGAACAGTCTGAACAAAGCTGTCCTTAAATTCCTTGATGATCCCGCGAAGCTTTTCATCTGTTTCTTTAGTAATCTCTTTTTTCGTCTCGATTTCCTCAATAATTCCCGGGTGGTTACCATCTATGAATTGCAACATCTCAGATTCAAATCTCTTGCACTCTTCAATAGGAATATCATCAAGGAAGGCATTGATACCTGAGAAAAGAACTATTATCTGTTTTCCAACTGAAACCGGAACATATTGTCCCTGTTTCAGAAGTTCAACCATTCTTCCTCCTTTTGCGAGCTGCGCCTGAGTTGCTTTGTCGAGCTCGCTTCCAAACTGGGCAAAAGCCGCCATTTCTCTATACTGTGCAAGATCCAGCCTCAGCCTTCCGGCAACCTGTTTCATTGCTTTTGTCTGCGCACTTCCACCGACTCGGGATACTGAGAGTCCTACGTTGATTGCCGGTCTGATACCTGAATAGAAAAGGTCTGTCTCGAGGTATATCTGCCCGTCTGTGATGGAAATAACATTTGTCGGTATGTAAGCGGAAACGTCTCCTGCCTGAGTCTCAATGATCGGAAGAGCAGTAAGGGAGCCTCCTCCGAGAGAATTATTAAGTTTTGCTGCCCTTTCAAGAAGCCTTGAGTGGAGATAAAAAACATCGCCCGGATATGCTTCACGTCCAGGAGGTCTTCTGAGGAGGAGAGAGAGCTGACGGTAAGCTGCTGCCTGTTTTGAGAGATCATCGTATATTACCAGCGCATGGCCTCCCTTATCCCTGAAATATTCTCCCATAGCACAGCCTGCATATGGAGATATATACTGCATCGGCGCAGGCTCGGAAGCTGATGCTACTACAATTATTGTAAACTCCATTGCGCCGTATTCTTCAAGTGTCTTAACAACCTGAGCTATGGTTGATTTCTTCTGTCCTGTCGCAACATAAATACAGATAACATTCTTGCCCTTCTGGTTTATTATTGTATCGAGCGCAACAGCAGTCTTTCCCGTCTGTCTGTCACCTATTATAAGTTCCCTCTGCCCTCTTCCTATGGGAATCATGGAGTCTATGGCTTTAATACCTGTCTGTAGAGGTTCTTTAACCGGCTGCCTGTCAACAACTCCGGGAGCAATTCTTTCAAGGGGACTAAACTCTTTTGAGTCTATCGGTCCTTTCCCGTCAATAGGCTGGCCAAGAGCATTTACAACCCTTCCTATGAGACTCTCTCCGACCGGCACTTCTATGATTCTCTTCGTTCGCTTTACGGTATCCCCTTCCTTTATATGTTCGCCTGCTCCGAATATGACAGCTCCGACGTTATCTTCTTCAAGGTTAAGAGCCATCCCGAAAACTCCGTGAGGGAATTCAAGAAGCTCGCCGTACATGACCTTTTCAAGGCCATATATGCGGGCAATCCCGTCTCCAACCATCATCACAGAGCCAACCTCATTAACCTCCAGAGAACTCTCATAGCCGGAAATCTGCTTCTTAATTATTTCGCTTATTTCTGCCGGTCTGATTTGCATCTTTGTATCTCTCCTTTCCTGAACTTATATGAGCCTGAATCAGTTTAATAATTTTTCCTGAACAAGCTTTATCTGGTTCTTTATGCTGCCGTCTATTACAAGGCTGCCGATCTTTGTTATGACACCTCCTATGATCGAAGGGTCAACATCAACGCTTACAACGACTTCCTTGCGTGTTATTTCTGAAAGTTTTTTCTGAAGGAGCGCATATTCCCCGCTGTCAAGCGGCTCTGCCACAGTTACGCTTCCCCTCACCCGGTTTTTCACGTCATCAATGGACAACAGAAACTGCACAGTTATTTCTTTGAGAAGCCCTATGCATCTCTTCTTTAAGAGTACAAACATAAAGCTCTTAGTCACAGCAGAGCATCCCATCTTTCCTGTTATCTCTGTCATTGCAAAT
Organism: Candidatus Schekmanbacteria bacterium; assembly: GCA_016219965.1. Lineage (NCBI taxonomy): Bacteria > Candidatus Schekmaniibacteriota > Candidatus Schekmanbacteria bacterium. The sequence continues at coordinate 101,660 of JACRJM010000004.1, read as the reverse complement.
TCTTTTCTTTCAGCCGGAACACCCGGATTTGAAAAGAAATTCAATGCCTCCGAAGAACCGAGCAACAGATCAGAAAGAGCAACAAGCTCACTGTAAATCGTTTCAAGGTCAGCCTCTTTCTCGATAACTTCGATTAAGCTTCTTGCAAATTTCCTTGCTGTGGCGGTCTTTATCAATTTATCCCTCCAAGCATAGAGAGATATTTATTAAAAACGCGTTTTCTCTCTTCAGTTGAAACTTTCTCCGTAAGTATCGCTTCAGCCATTTTTGCGGCATTTTTTACCATCTCGCTTTTAAGTTCTTTAAGAGAATTCTCATACTCATACCGTATGTTTTTCTCATTCTGCGCTATTATCCGCTGTGCCTTGTCGCCGGACTCTTTTATTATCCTGTTCTTCTCATCTTCAATAAGCTTTGCCGTATTTCTCTTTATCTGTTCAATCTCTGAAGATAACGCTGAAAGTTTTCTTTCTGCATCCTTTAATTTGACTGATGCCTCTTCTTCAGCCTTCCTGCTCTCATCAAGCGATTTCTTTATATTCTCTATGCGCATCTCAAAAAATTCTTTTACAGTTTTCTTCAGGATAAAAAAAAGAGCTCCCGCAAGTATAAGAAAATTAATCCATTTAAAGACTTCCTTAGATATGTCTATCCCGGCATGCTCTCCCTCTTCAGCCGCATAAGCAATACTGAAGGAAAAACACAGGAACACTGCAAATGCAATTACAGCCGCCAAGTTCCTTCGTCCGGATAATGAACTCATACTCATCCCCTAAGATTTAAGTATTTTATCAGCAATATCCTTTGCCAATGCTTCGGTCTGCAAGGCAAGATCTCTGGATGCACGCTCCTTCTCCTGCCTGAGATTATCCCTTACACTGGAAAGTTTATCTTCAGCCTCTTTCTGTGCAGCTTTTACTATTTCTGTTGCTGAAACAGAGGCGAGCTTTCGGTTTTCCCCCTGTTGCTGTATGCTATTTCTCTTTTCAGCCGCTACTGAATTCGCAAAAGACTCATTTTTCCCGGCTGCTTCATCATTAAATTTCGCCGCCTTGCTAAAAGCCCCTTTAATGTCGCTGTCCCGCTCATCCATAATCCTCACAAGTGGAAGGAAAAGTTTCTTGTTGAGTATTATCATGAGTATTACAAAGTTGATGGCCAGAATAAAAAGAGTGAAATCTATTTTTAACATAACTTTTTACCTTCCTTCGCAAACTTCTGCCGCTGCCTCAATGCTACCAAGCGGGAAAAGTATCATGACAAAAGTCGGGAAAAGATACCCGACAAATCCGGTAATAATACACCATTTTGATATACCTGCTGCCGCAAAAAGAAATAGTCCTGCCAGCACAAACCTTAAAGCAGAAACAACGAAAACACGGGCTTTACCTTTTCCCGGAATATTATTTCCTGTTATGTTTCCTATACACCTTGTCAGCAGGTTAATATTCAGAATTCCTATGAATCCGCCAATTAATAATACAATTCCTTCAATAGCAGTATTAAAAACAACAAATACTGTAAAAAGTAATAGCAGACCGGCTAAAGACACATATAAAGCTTTGCTTTTAAAAAAAGACATTGTTCCCCCGAGACAGCTTAAAAATGGCGTGTTTCTTAACAAATGAAAATTTCTTTGTCAAGCTCTATCTGCCAGAAAAAACAATATCTTTTAAAGTCAAAAAAAACCTGTTTTCCCTTGACACAAAGCTACCCCTTTGCTAATTTCCAACCACATTTTGGGGGAGAAACCGACCCCGGTAATTTATATTTGTTCTAAACTCACTAATCGATGGAGGTAAAAGGCGTTATGGTTATCAAAGATTATCTGCTGGCTCCCGGACCTACTCAAGTTCCGCCAGATGTCCTTTTGAAAATGGCAGAGCCAATAATACATCACAGGGCACCTGCCTTTGTTGAGCTTTTTAGTCAGGTTCGCGAAGGCCTTAAATATATTTTTCAGACAAAGAACGAAGTCTTATGTCTCGCATCTTCCGGAACAGGTGCAATGGAATCTGCAATAGTGAACACACTTTCAGCAGGCGACAAAGCACTTATAATAAATGGAGGAAAGTTCGGTGAAAGGTGGGGGAACATTTGCAAAGCCTACGGCGTAAACACCACCATTATAAATGTTGAATGGGGAAAAGCAGTTGATCCTAAGGTAGTCGAAGAACATCTTCAGAAAGAACCTGACATAAAGGCGGTCTGCGTCCAGGCTTCGGAAACTTCAACGGGCGTAAGACATGATGTTGAGACAATAGGAAAGATTGTTGCAAAAAAGCTCAATACAATCTGCATAGTTGACGCAATCACAGGGCTCGGCGTTTTTGATATTAAAACAGATGAGTGGGGTCTTGATATCGTTGTTTCCGGTTCACAGAAGGCATTCATGCTTCCTCCGGGACTTGCTTTCATAACAATGAGCGACAAAGCATGGAAATTAAATGAAACTTCGAAACTTCCTAAATTTTACTTTGACATGAAGAAGGAACGGAAGAATCATCTTGAGAACCAGACAGCATATACACCTGCAGTATCCCTTATAATGGGATTGCATACAGTGATTGAGAAGATAAAGAAAGAAGGGCTGCAAAATGTATTCGCAAGACATGCTAAGCTTGCCCATGCAACGCGTGAGGCAATGAAAGCATTGGGGCTTAAACTCCTTGCACCTGAAAGCCCAAGCGATGCCTTAACAGCAGTCTATGCTCCGGAAGGTGTAAGTGGAGGAGACATAGTAAAAACATTACGTAACCAGCACAGGATGACAATCGCAGGCGGACAGGACAGCCTTAAGGGAAAGATATTTAGAATCGCCCATCTTGGATATGCAGACCAGTTTGATGTAATAAATGCTGTGAGTGCAGTGGAAATGACGCTGAAGAAGCTCGGATACCCTGTTGAATTGGGCAAAGGGGTAAAAAGAGCATTAGAAATACTGGGAAACTGAAGAGGAAGGAACATACGATGAAAGTCTTAATCAGCGATAAAATCTCAAAAGAGGCTTTAGAGATATTCAATGCGGCAAAGGGAGTTGAAGTAGTATTTGATCCGGAGATATCCCCTGAAAACCTGATAAAGGAAATCGGCAAATATAGTGCCCTTGCGATAAGAAGCCGCACAAGGGTTACAAAGGAAGTAATAGAAAAAGCTGACAACCTGAAGGTCATCGGTCGCGCAGGTATCGGTGTAGATAATGTGGACATCGAAGCAGCCACTTCAAAGGGAATACTTGTAATGAACACTCCCGGCGGAAACACTGTGACCACAGCAGAGCATGCGCTTTCAATGATGATGTCCCTCGCAAGAGACATCCCGGCTGCATGCCAGTCTATGAAAGAGGGGAAATGGGAAAAATCCAAGTTCATGGGAGTCGAACTATACAACAAGACATTGGGCATCATAGGGATGGGAAGAATAGGTTCGATAGTGGCTTCAAGGGCAAACGGCCTTGAAATGAGGGTTGTCGTTTACGACCCTTACCTCTCAGAGGAATCAGCCAAGAAACTTAATGTCAGGCTTGTAAGCGTTGATGAACTATTGAAAGAAGCTGATTTCATAACAATCCACACACCGCTTACAGAGGCTACAAAACATATCATAGGAAAAGAATCTCTTAAGAAGGTAAAAAAAGGAGTTCGCATAATTAACTGTGCCCGCGGCGGAATAGTTGATGAGGCAGCCCTCCTTAATGCAATCAATGAAGGAATAGTCGCGGGAGCTGCCTTTGATGTTTTCGAAAAGGAACCGCCTGCAGACTGGAACATCGTAAATCATCCGAAAGTAATCTGCACACCTCACCTTGGTGCGTCAACTGTCGAAGCGCAGACCAATGTTGCACTCGACATAGCACACCAGATAGTTGATTACCTTGTAAGCGGGACCATAAGGAATGCAGTTAACTTCCCGTCAATCGAGCCGCAGTTCGCGGCAAAGACTAATGTATTCATCGACCTTGGAGAAAAGATCGGCTTGATGGCATCGCAGTTGTCAACCGGCAGGTTCGAGGAGGTCACGGTTGAATACAGCGGGGATGTGACAGAGATAAACACTAACCCTGTGACAGCAAGCATCGTACAGGGGGTTTTAAAACCAATACATGAGAGTGCTAATCCTGTAAATTCCCTGCTTCTTGCAAAAGAAAGAGGCATAAAGATAGTTACAAGCACACTCAGCCATTCTGATGACTTCTCAAACCTCATTACTGTTAAGCTCAAAACAGATAAAAAGGAATATGCGGTAGGAGGTTCCATTTTTAACGGGAAAATACCGCGCATTGTAAAAATTGACTCCTATTACCTTGAAGCACCCGCTTCAGGGACAATGCTTATCTTTTCAAACTACGACACACCAGGTGTCATAGGAAAGATAGGTACAATAATGGGTGATGCCGGGATCAATATCGCCGGAATGATATTAGGAAGAAGCGCTCCAAGGGAAAAAGCATTATCAATAGTTAATGTTGACAACGACATTCCCAAGGACATCGTTGAAAAAATAGAGAAACTTCCAAACATTCTCAGTGCCACAGTTGTTAAACTATAACCTACGGGGTAAGCCATGCATAACACTCTTGTAATAGGCACCCAGTGGGGTGACGAAGGAAAAGGCAAAGTTGTTGACCTCCTAAGTGAACGGACTGACATAATCTGCAGATATCAGGGTGGTCCGAATGCAGGACACACTGTAGTATTGGGAACAAAAAAGTTCGTTTTCCATCTTCTCCCCTCAGGGATACTCCATTCTGACAAGATGTGCATCATCGGGAATGGCGTAGTAATCGATCCGCAGATAATGGAAAAAGAAATAAAGATGCTCGCAGAGGGGGGAATTCCCGTAGAAGAAAATCTAAAGATAAGCGGTCTTGCTCATCTTATCATGCCCTATCACAAACTGCTGGACCAGCAGAAAGAAATGAAAAAAGGAAGCGGCAAGATCGGCACTACCATGAAAGGTGTCGGTCCATCTTATACTGATAAAATCGGCAGGATGGGAATAAGGGTGTGGGATCTTATAGATGAACATGTTTTCATGGAAAAACTGAAGGCTAACTTAGATGAGAAGAACTTCATACTTGAGAAGTATTATGGACTGGAACCGCTATCTGCAGAAAAGATATTCGACGAATATATCGTTTACCGCGACAACATGAAGAAATACGTTGCAAACACAACAAAGATATTAAAGGACTCCCGCGAAAAATCGCTTTCCATCATCTTCGAAGGAGCTCAGGGCACAATGCTAGACATAGATCACGGCACTTATCCCTTTGTGACTTCATCCAACACGACCATTGGCGGAGTTCTTACAGGTCTCGGTGTTCCTGCCACTTACATAGACAATGTTCTTGGTGTTGCGAAAGCCTATACAACAAGGGTTGGCTCGGGATATTTTCCGACAGAGCTCATTGATGAGACAGGAAACATGCTGCGTGATGTCGGAGCAGAGTTCGGATCAACAACGGGACGGGCAAGAAGATGCGGATGGCTTGACCTCGTAGTATTAAAATATGCGGTTTGGATTAACGGAGTAAATTCTCTCGCTATCACCAAGCTTGACGTACTCGACGCATTCCCAGAGATAAAGATCTGCATTGCCTATGACATAGATGGTGAAAGGACCTCAGAGTTCCCTCTTGATCCATCAATCACAGGGAAAATCAAACCCATCTACAAAACATTCAAAGGTTGGCAGCAGCAGACATCAGAGGCAAGAGAGTTTGGCGACCTTCCGCAGGCATGCAGGGAATATCTTAAGTTCGTTGAAGATGTTACCAACTGCCGCATATCTCTTATTTCAACGGGTGTTGAAAGAAATCAGATAATCACATCCGGACTGAAAGAGATAGACTGAAAAGATAATAACTTATTATATTCGCGCGCTAACCCCATAGAAATTTATGGGGTTTTTTCGTATGTGAGGATTTGCGAGGTGGCCACTGACGAAGTATAACACCAAAAATTGAGTTTACCGCCCGCCGAAGATTGCTGAACCGACACGGATGATCGTCGCCCCCTCTTCGATTGCTACCTCAAAATCACCCGACATCCCCATGGAGAGATGCTGAAAGTTTATTCCCTGAATTTTCTTTGCGTTAATTCGCTCCATCAACTCATGTAGACGTACAAAATATCTACGTGAGTCCTCCTGGTTTGAACTGTATGGAGGCATTGTCATCAATCCCAGAGGTATTACGTTCCTGCAGCCAGAAATCTCTTCAAGGCTTGTTTCCAGAGCCTCAGGGCTAAACCCGAATTTGCTCTCCTCCCCTGAGACATTAACTTCAAATAAAACTTTTTCGGTTATGCCTGCCGACAGCGCCTTTTTGTTTATCTCGCTTAAAAGCTTAATCGAATCCACTGACTCAATCATGGAAAACTTGCCGGATGCATATTTCACCTTGTTGGTCTGCAAGTGTCCTATGAAATGCCATTCAATTACTCCTGACATTCCACGTACTGTTTCAATCTTATCCACTGCTTCCTGAATATAGTTTTCACCGAATATCCTCGCACCTGCCTCAATTGCCTCAAGAACTTTCTCAAAAGGAAATGTTTTAGATACTGCCACAAGCATGACATCTGCCGGATCCCTCTTTGCCCTCAAGGCAGCATCGTTGATTTTTTCCAATATCCGCTTATAGTTGTCAGCTATAGATGTCATATTTTTTTAAAAAGGTCAGTCACGGGCGACTATAAAAGGCGTTGAATCTTTAATCTTTACCTGATCAATGAATTTTCCTGCATCTTCAACATTCTTGAAACTTCCTACTCTTACCCTGTAAAACGTATCTGAGCCATTATCATATTTAACGACAGAGGCATTGCCGTACTTTTCTGAAAGATAATGCTGGAGATTAAGTGCATTCTTTTCATTCTTAAAAGATGCTACCTGGACTGCGAAACTTTGAACGACCGCCGGCAATGATATTACTTCGATAAGAACTTCTGTCGTTCCTTCTACTGCAAATCCAAGTGACTTTGCAGCGGCATAACTTAAGTCAAGGATCCTGTTTTTCACAAATGGCCCGCGATCATTTATCCTCACCTGGATGTTTTTCCCATTCTTTAAATTGGAAACCTTACAGACTGTACCAAGAGGTAGTGTCCTGTGCGCCGCGCTGATTCCGTACATGTCATAGACTTCCCCTGACGCTGTTTTCCTTCCATGATAGGGGACTCCGTACCAGGAAGAAATTCCTCTTTCCTTATATTCTCCCTGTTTTATTTCTATTTTACTGCCGGAGGAAAAAGAGCATGAGGAAATATTAAAAAAGAGTGGAATGAGAAAAAAGAAAATAAATTTATTATGTATTCGGATATTTTCTGAAGTGAAGTTCTTCATCAATAAATTTCTCTTTACTGAATCCGGTAGCCAGTCTGAAAGATAAAAAATACCCATACCAGTAAACAGGGTTAAAAATCATGTCAAACACCATATGGATAGTATAACCAAGCATAGCTCCGTATGCTACAACATTATTTACTTTAAGACAGATCAGCCACAACACAATTATCAGTTCATAGGAATGAAACAAAACAAACGCTTTCTTGTAATGAAGGCTCATGAAAAAACTCATGAAGTTCTTAACAGAGAATCTCTGTTTTGAGAACATAAAGAACTCCAGAAGATGATCAACGTCAATAAAGACTCCTGCTATTATACAGCCGAGAGACGCCATGAGCGAGCCGGTAAGCGGATAAACAACGGCAGCAGTAGCTATAGAAGTATATAAATGATGTGTTGGTTTCATAATATCAAAATAGTATGTTTAGAAATTTATTTCAAGCTGTAGAGAAGGGAGCTTAAAAACAACTGGGAGCGTTTAATGTTTCAAACGCTCCCAGTTTTAAATCTCTTATGTCTCTGTTACTTCTTCTTTGCAGCTTTCTTCGCAGGTTTCTTCGCAGCTTTTTTCTTCGCAGCTGGTTTCTTTTTGGTTGCCATTCTCTCTCACCCCTCCTTTCGGTTGTGTGTTTACAGCTAACTTCTAACTGCTTTTACAACTCGTTATATGTAATTTTATTTAAAATTTCTTCAGTGTCAATCTTTTTTTATCCAACAGCATCATCTGGATTTTTTTTCAGAAAATATTTTCGAGTTTTTTTCTAAGCTGAATTAGATTTTCAACATCCTCTTTATTGTAGCGAAGAAGTTTTTCCAATGCATCTGCATCATTCTCATTTTTATATGACTTCCATAACATCATTGCTGCACGCCCATCTACATCGCATGTCATTCTTTCGATGCCAAAATATTTTTCAACTTTTTTAAGTCCGCCGTAAATATTTTTTTTCCAGCAAACATTTTTTAAATCAACACTTCTGATATTTTCCAGAATATTTATTCCGATTTTTTTTCTTATCACAGGGATATCAAATGAATTTCCATTGTATGAAAAAATCACAGAAATACTTTCTAGAATTTTATATATGCGAAGATCATCGTATGATGGTTCGAGAATTTGAACAGTCCCATCGCGTGAAGTGTGAATTCCAATGATCGTTATGTCTCCATCGAACGAAGTTTCGATATCAAGATAAGCGTCCATGCAGAACAGAATATTGCAGATAAAAAAATATTGCTACATGAAAATCAGAAATGAATTTCTTGCAAAATTTATGAATGGTCCGGGGAATATACCAATGAGAAGAGTCATGAATGCAGAGGCATATAATGCAATTTTCATCGAGCCTGATTCCATGACTTCAAAATCTGCGGGAGGTGCATCGACGTACATAGTCTTTATTATTTTAAAGTAATAGAACGCTGACACTGCGCTCGTCAAAATACCTATAACGCAGAGTCCGTAAAGTTCGGATTTTATCGCTGCCGCGAATATATAGAACTTGCCGACAAATCCGCAAAGCGGAGGAATCCCCATCAATGAAAGAAGGAAGATTGTCATAATCGCACCATACATTGGTTTTACCCTTGCAAGGCCTGCAAAATCTTCTATCCTGTCGCCACGAAGGCTGTTGTTGCGCATGAATATCACCATTGTAAAGGCACCGATGTTCATGAACATATAGGCAAGCATATAAAAAAGAACTGCATATATGCTCATCCTTCCTCCTTCAGTGAACACAAGCTTCCCGTCCGTTATCTCAATGAGCCTTCCTGCAGATACTACACCCATAAGACCGTAACCTGCATGGGCAATGCTCGAATAGGCAAGAAGTCTTTTCACATTATCCTGCGATACGGCAAGCACGTTGCCAAGTATCATTGTAAATGCAGAGAGAAGCCATAGCAGTATATACCATTCATTTTTCGCAGGCATCACTGCAACAACAAAGAATCTCAGGAATGCCGCAAACCCCGCTGCTTTTGGAGCAACTGACATGAATGCAGTAATTGCGGTTGGCGCTCCGTCATAAGCATCAGGACACCAGAGATGAAACGGAACAGCAGCAATCTTGAATGCAAGACCTACGATTATAAGTATTATCCCCAGCATAGCCATCTTAGAATAGCCATGGAGGATAAGTGTATTCTGTATATCTATCAGATTAGTAGTTGATGTTTCACCGTATAAGAGAGAAGTCCCATAGAGAAGAATACCTGATGAAAACGAACCCAGAACAAAATATTTTAGCGCCGCCTCGTTCGACCTGACATCATGTTTCATAAATCCCACAAGCGCATATATGGACAACGCCATGAGCTCTATACCTATGTATATGACCATGATGTCGTTGGCACTGGCGATAACAAACATTCCGATTATGGAAAAATAGAGAAGGACGTAATACTCTCCGCGAAAAATCTTTTCCATCCGGTTATACTTGCCGGATATGAGTATAGTAAGTATTCCTGATATCAGAAAAACAAACTTGAAAAAGGTTGAGAACCCGTCAACTGCATAGCTTCCTGAAAACGTTATCCCTTTATTCCCCATACCTGCAACACAGAATAAAGAGACAACAACTAACCCTATAAGTGCAAGGCCTGACATCACTGATCCTTCTTTTTCTTTCGAGACGAATATCCCCGCCACAAGAAGGAAGAGAGCCCAAACCGTGAGCACGAACTCCGGGTACAATAAATCTATCTGTGGAATGTATTGTTGTAGTTCTAACATCTATTCATCGCCTGCAATATTATTTTGTGAACGTTCCTCTCCAGCCAGAACAGGCATAGCTGCCGGCTGAGCTTTCACCGTATTTTCATTTTCTCCGCTTTCATTTACTGCAACAGCAGGAGCAGGTACAGCTTCCGTTTTCTTTGTTCCTTCATTTGCAGATGCTGTCATACCGGGAACTGCCGTATTGTCTGAGTTTGCCCTTACAACAAGCTGTTCAACAGATTTCTCCATTATCTTTATAAAAGGCTTAGGATAAATCCCGATCCAGAAGACAAATACAATAAGAGGTACAAGCGTTGCCATCTCGCGGAAATTAAGATCCTTGAGTTTCATGTTCTTTGGATTCCACAGCTTGCCGAAGAATACGCGCTGGTAGAGCCAGAGAAGATATGCGGCGCCCAGTATTATGCCGACTGATGCAAATGCAGCCCATCCCCACCCCATATATGGAGATTTGAAAACACCAAGAAGAATGAGGAACTCACCGATGAAACCGTTCATTCCCGGCAATCCCATCGATGAAAGGAAAATAATAAGGGTAAACATCGCATATACGGGAATAACGCTTGATAGTCCGCCGTATTCTGCAATGTCCCTGTTATGACGTCTCTCATATATAAGTCCTACGATAAGGAAGAGTCCCCCTGTGCTTATACCGTGGTTAATCATCTGAAGCACGCTTCCAAGCATTCCCTGAGCATTAAGCGCAAACAAGCCGATCATGCAAAATCCCAGATGGCTCACGCTTGAATAAGCGACAAGTTTCTTCATGTCAGTCTGCACAAGTGCAACCATGGCACCATAGATTATTCCTATGATTGAAAGTGCACCTATCAAAGGAACATATTCCCTGCTTGCATACGGAAAGAGTGGAATGCTGAACCGCAAAAATCCGTATGTCCCCATTTTGAGGAGGACTCCTGCGAGGATAACACTGCCGGCAGTCGGTGCATCAACATGCGCATCCGGCAGCCATGTATGGAACGGGAACATGGGGACCTTGATGGCAAAACCAAGAAAGAATGCACCGAAGAGCCACATCTCCCATGTATGCGGTAGCTGGTCATTCATTAGTTTAAGCAGATCGAACGTATACTCATCCGGATGCGTGGAATGATAATGGAAGAAGAGCGCAAGAATACCAAGCAGCATGAATAGACTGCCAAAAAGCGTATACAGGAAGAACTTTATGGCAGAGTAAAGCTTGCGCGGTCCTCCGCCCCAGACTGCGATGAGAAAATACATCGGAACCAGCATCACTTCCCAGAAAACATAGAAGAGGAAGAAGTCGAGCGATGCGAAAACTCCAAGCATCCCTGTCTGAAGAAGGAGAATGAATATGTAGTATTCCTTAACCCGCTCCTGAATCGCACTCCATGATGAAAGTATAGCGATGAAACCAAGTATTGTAGTAAGCAGGAACAACAGCACGCTTATCCCGTCTACACCCAGAAAATAATTTATGACGAGGTTTATTGAAGGGACCTCTATCCATGCCACCCTTTCCACGAACTGCATTTTATATGTGGAAGAGTCATAGTATGGAAGCAGCCAGAAAGAAAGGAGCATGTCCGCTGCCGCCACGACATTTGCAACTATCCTCACTGAATTATCCTTCCCCTTCGGGATAAACATCAATATCAATGCTCCAAGCAAAGGAAGAAAGGTAATATATGTGAGTATTGGGAATCCTATTTGGTTAACATATGAATAAGCATTATCCAGATAGGATGAAAAATTTAGGTCCATCTATAATCCTCCACTCAAATTAGTCACAGCATTACTATGTAAAAACTCACAAGAATAAAAATGCCAACAAGCATTATCATGGCATAGGTATTAAGAAATCCTGACTGAAGCTTCCTCCCTGTACTGCTGAAATACTTGATTACATTGGCTACTCCATTTACAAGCCCGTCAACCACATAAGTATCCCAAAGATATGAAAGATGACTTGTTATAAGGGTGAAGTAGCCTGTGAAATTTACCACTCCGTCAACGCGCTTCGCATCAAACCTCCAGAGGCCTCTTGAAACACTTTTTATTGGGTTAACCACCGATGCATCGTAAATTTCATCAACATAGTATTTGTTAAGGAGCACTGTATACATCTTCTTGAATTTCTCCGTAAGTTTGTCAGGCAATTCAGGGCTTGTTATGTAAAGCTTCTTTGCAAGCATCATACCTGCCAATGCTATTCCGACAGACACTATCATAAGTGTAATTTCAAGCCCCATCGATTCATGGGCACCTTCCGCAACAGCCTCTGCTGCACCGGCAACGGCTTCATGCGCGCTGCCTCCGAATATGGGGCTTAGGAATTCATGGAATCTGTTCGCTCCGGGGATCAATGGAATGCCTACAAGACCTCCTACTAGAGAGAGGACTCCCAACACCATAAGCGGCAGAGTTATATTAATGGGTGATTCATGGAGATGGTGCGCAGCTTCATGGCTTACGCGCGATTCACCTTTGAATGTGAGATTTACAAGCCTGAACATATAGAATGATGTCATGAATGCCGCACATGCACCAAGGAACCATATGACATATCTGAAATCGCCAAGAACAGGGTTTTCCGTAGTGAAAGCCTTAAAAAGAATCTCGTCCTTGCTGAAGAATCCTGCAAAAGGAGGAATCCCGGCAATAGCAAATGTCGCAAAAAGAAAAGTCCAGTAGGTGCGCGGCATGTGTCCTTTCAAGTCTCCCATCTTTCTTATGTCCTGCTCTCCGCTCATAGCGTGTATAACGCTTCCTGAACCAAGAAAGAGACATGCCTTGAAGAAAGCATGTGTCATGAGATGGAAAATACCCGCGGCGTATGCACCAACCCCGCAGCCTATGAACATGAAGCCAAGCTGGCTCACCGTGGAATAGGCAAGAACTTTCTTTATGTCATTCTGCACAAGTCCTATAGATGCAGAGAATATCGCCGTAATGGCTCCGACAGTCGCAACAACTGCAAGTGAAAGAGGGGCAAGCTCGAATAGATGATTGCAGCGCGCAACCATGTATACACCCGCGGTCACCATTGTTGCAGCATGGATGAGTGCGCTTACCGGAGTGGGACCTTCCATAGCATCCGGAAGCCACACATATAAAGGAAGCTGTGCTGACTTTCCGGTTGCGCCTACAAAAAGGGAAAGTGTCAGTACCGTAACAAGTGAAAGCCCGAACAGCGGTGTCGCATGGAGGAGCGTTTCCTTATGTGCCTCAACATTTGAAAACACCGTTGTGAAATCAAGGGTACCGAACACTGAATATATGCAGAATATGCCGAGTATGAATCCGAAATCGCCTATCCTGTTTACGACGAAAGCCTTTTTTCCTGCATCGCCAGCAGATTTTTTATAGATATAGAAACCTATCAGAAGATATGAGCAGAGTCCCACTCCCTCCCAGCCAACGAACATAAGGAGAAAACTGTTTCCAAGGATAAGAAGAAGCATGGCAAACATGAAGAGGTTTAGATATGCAAAGAACCTGTAGTAGCCGTCGTCTCCGTGCATATATCCTGTTGAATAAATATGTATGAGCATTCCGACGAATGTGACGACAAAAAGCATCACAGCCGAAAGCTGGTCAAGCTGGAACCCTATGTTCACATTGAAATCCCCGGCAGGTATCCATGTGAAAAGATCCTGTTCAAATGTGCCGCTTGCCGGATGATTAAAAAACATATAGTCAGCAAGTGCTCCAAGCGCTATGGCGCAGGAGATAATCGCTGCTCCGCAACCAACATAATGGATGATGTCCTCGCGCTTCCTGTACTTTTCAGAAAATAATCCGCAAACGCCGTTTATGAAAGCGCCCAGCGCAGGAAGAAGCGGTATTAGAAACAAATATTGCAGCATCTCAATTATCCTTTCAACAGCTTGTAATCATCAAGGTTAACGCTTCCCTTGTTCCTGAACATTGCTATGATAATGCCAAGTCCGACTGCAGCCTCTGCTGCTGCCACAGTGATTATCATTATTACGAAAATCTGCCCGGTAACTTCCTTGAGATAGCTTGAAAAGGCTATGAAGTTTATGGCAGCTGAATTAAGCATAAGCTCAATGGACATTAATATAATAAGGGCATTCTTCCTTGTAAGCACACCGACCGCACCTATTATGAAAAGAATGGCGCTTAAAGTCAGATACCAGCTTAATGGAATCATTATTTATATTCTCCTATGATTTCCTGCTTAATATTATTGCGCCGACCATTGCCGCAAGAAGCACAAGCGAAACAAGTTCAAACTGGAACAGATACTTCGTATAAAGCTGAATGCCAATATTCTCAACAGTCCCCTGAAGGTAGCTTCCGGAAAAAACCGAGGAAATGACCTTCCCTGACCGGACAAAGATATAGAAAAATTCAAAGAGCAGAGTCACGCCAACTATAGAAGAGAGGAATTTGAATGCTGTATGGGGCTTTGCTGTTTCCGTGACCCTCTTGTTTACAAGGAGTATTACAAAGAGATAAAGCACCATGATACCCCCTGCATAAACAAGTATCTGAACAGCAGCGATAAACTGAGCTCTAAGCTGTATATAAATTCCAGCTACACCAAAAAATCCCAATACAAGATAAAGTGCGCTGTGCACTATCTCTTCCCTTGTTATCACCATTATCGCTGAAGCAACGGTAATAAATGCAAGGGTTAAGAAAATCACATAGTGAAATACAGTTGCTATTGATGAAATTTCCATCTTATTTATTCCTTTACTACCGGAGCCGGTGCTGTTGCCGCAGGCTCTGCCGCCGGTGTCTCGGCTGGTTTTACAACTTTGCTCTTCTTGCTCCTCTTCCAGTTTTCTACAAGTTTATCTATTGGATAAACGAATTCTTCTTTTGACTCGCAGGAAATCTCATATTCCTCTGTTGGGACTATGGCATCTACAGGGCATATCTGGAAACACATTCCGCAGAAAGAACATCTTGAAAGATCGACTGTGAATTCCTTGATGACTCTGTCCTTCCCCTTCCCTTCAACCACCATTGATATGCAAGAATCAGGACATGTCTTTATACAAAGACTGCATGCGATACAGCGGTAAGAGCCGTCTTCCTTCAGCGCGTATGCGTGAAGACCTCTCCATCTCTCAGGTATCTCCCAGTCTTTCGTGGATTTCTCATAGGGATACTGCATGGTAACCTTTTTCCTGAACATATATTCAAGGGTGACGGCAAGTCCAGCTTTCAAGTCCTGCATGAAATCATACCAGATCTCCTGCTTCCTTTCCGCACATTCTCTCGATATTACGATATAGTCTTCCATCAAATAATTCCTTTTACTCCTGCGGCCTTCCATCAGCCATACAGAATGAATCAAAACTCTTTATAAACCTGAAACATAAAACAACAAGTATTGCCGTGATAAACCAAGTAGCCGGGAAAAAGACATACCATTTGAGTTTTTCGTAGAAGAAGAACATAACTCCGGCAAACACAAGATTAACAAGCGTAAATGGAATCAGGACTTTCCAGCCTATTCTCATAAGCTGGTCATATCTGTAGCGCGGGAAAGTCCACCTTATCCAGATAAAAACAAAAAGCATAAATACTATCTTAAGACAGAACCAGAACACCGGCATCAGTGCATCAAGGACTGTCTTTATAATTCCAAGACCCTCAGGGAACTCTATCTTTAGAAAACTGAAAGGACTTCCCCATCCGCCAAGGAAAAGAGTGACCCCGATTGCCGAGACAACGATCATGTTCATATATTCGGCAAGATAGAAGAAGGCAAACTTCATACCGCTGTATTCAGTATGGAATCCTGCAACAAGCTCTGTCTCAGCTTCAGGCAAATCAAAAGGAAGCCTGTTAGTCTCTGCAAGCCCGCATATAAAATAGAGGATAAACCCGAGAGGTTGTAACAATATGAACCAGATACCGCTGTCAGTCTGCATTTTTATTATGTTCACCATGCTCAGACTCTCTGCGAATATAATCACTCCGATTATTGAGAGACCGAGAGAAACTTCATAGCTGACCATCTGTGCAGCAGAGCGGAGTCCTCCAAGTAGAGGATATTTGCTGTTTGACGACCAGCCTGCCATTACGATACCGAAAATACCAAGCGATGCAACTGCGAATATATAAAGGAGACCGATATTTATATCAGTTATATAGAACTGCGGACTCCAGGGTATTACAGCAAGGACTGTAAATGCGGGAACAAGACATATCACAGGCGCAAGGTAAAACACTATCTTGTCTGCCGGCGTAGGTATGATATCTTCCTTAAGGAAAAGCTTCAGTCCGTCGGCAATCGGCTGAAGTATGCCATGATAGCCGACACGCATCGGCCCTACCCTTGATTGAATCCAGCCGCAGACCTTTCTTTCAAGGTAAGCCGTGTAAGCAACGCCAAGAGCGCAAACCCCCATTACAACCGCTATCTTTATTATGGCGATAACAATGTCGCGGATAAGGTCAGCTATCATCTGTCCACCTCGCCCAGAACAACATCAAGTGTTCCTATGACCGCTATAACATCCGCCACAAGATGCCCCATGATCATTTTCTTGAAAGATTCGAGGTTAACAAACGACGGTGGTCTTATCTTCACCCTGTAAGGCTTTTCTCCTCCATCGCTTACAATGTAGAAACCAAGTTCCCCCTTGGGTGCTTCAATGGAATGATATACCTCACCGGCAGGCGGCTTTATAACACGGGGAACCTTTGCCATTATCTCCCCGTCCGGCAGCTGAGCTACAGCCTGTTTAACAATCTTTACGCACTGCCTCAACTCTTCCATCCTTACAAGATACCTGTCGTATGTATCACCCTTTGTACCTATTGGAACCTGAAAATCAAAACGGTCATATATGCAGTATGGCTCTGCTTTCCTTATATCCCACCTCACCCCTGAACCTCTGAGGCTCGGTCCGCTAAGACCAAGGTCTATCGCATCTTTGGCTGAAATAGTACCCACATTGACTGTCCTGTCGAGCCATATACGGTTCTTGGTAAGGAGGGTTTCATACTCATCAATATGTCCGGGAAAAGACTCAAGAAAGCGTATTACCCTCTCTTTGAATCCATCCGGGATGTCCTGTGCAACACCGCCAATGCGCATGTAGTTGTAAGTAAGCCTTGCGCCGCTTAACATCTCGAAGATATCGAGTATATCCTCCCTTTCGCGGAAACAGTAGAGGAAGACAGTAAGCGCTCCTATATCCATCGCATGTGTTCCAAGCCAGAGAAGATGGCTTGCTATCCTTTGAAGCTCCGAGCAGATTATCCTTATATATTGTGCCCTATCCGGGACATCTACCCCCATCAGCTTTTCAACGGCACCAACGTAAGCCAGATTGTTTGTCATTGACGCAACGTAATCAAGCCTGTCCGTATATACTATGTTCTGGCTGTATGTTTTGTTTTCACAGAGTTTCTCGATACCGCGGTGGAGATAGCCGACCACAACCTCGCAGTCCGTTACCACCTCGCCGTCAAGTTTAAGGAGTATCCGAAGCACACCATGAGTGCTTGGATGCTGAGGCCCCATGTTTATAATGACCTCTTCAGTCCTTAAAAAATTCGTACCCTCTGTTTTTTCCTCAGACATCTTTTCCATTAATTTCACTCATTTAACTTAACTAACTTAACGCCCACTTAGTGGATAATCTTTCCTCAAAGGGTGACCTTCCCAGTCATCCGGTAAAAGTATCCTCTTCAGATTCGGGTGACCGGAAAATTCAATTCCCAAAAGGTCAAAGCATTCTCTTTCGTGCCAGTCTGCCGTACCCCAGACACCTGTGACACTGGGAACCTTTTCACCTGTGCCGACAGCGACCTTGAGCCTTAGCCTCTGTTTATTTTCAATTGAAAAAATGTGATAGACAACCTCGAACTTTTTGTCTTTGTCCGGATAATGGACTCCGCAAAGGTCAGATAGAAAATTAAATTTTTCATCGTTTTTAAGGTAGTTGCAGACATCAACAATCCGGCCCATGCTTACCCTGTATGTACGCTCGCTTGGAAGATCCCTGTGAGGAGGGAGCACTTCTATAGCGCCGGGGAATTTTTCGAGCAGTCTCTTTTCCAAATCATCAGCCATTATTATTTAATCTCTTTCTTAGCCATCGTTTCTTTCATTATCTTTTCCTGCAGCATCATAAGCCCGTGGCACAAAGCTTCAGGCCTTGGAGGACATCCTGGAATATAAACATCAACAGGGATTATCTTATCTACACCCTGTATTACGCTGTATGTGGGGAATATCCCGCCTGTGTTTGCGCAGGCTCCCATTGAAACCACCCATTTGGGATCAGGCATCTGTGCATAAAGCTTTTCGATGATTGGTGCCATCTTTTTCGTAACGGTTCCTGCTATTATCATCATGTCCGCCTGTCTCGGCGACCCCCTGAAAACCATCCCTGAACGCTCAAAGAAATCATATCGGGCTGCACCCGTTGCCATCATTTCTATAGCGCAGCATGCGAGCCCGAATGTCATTCCCCAGAGCGCGGACTTTCTTGACCAGTTGAATATGTAATCTGCGCTGGTAATCAGGATGTTTGGACTAAACCTGTTTTCTATCAAACCCATTCAAGCGCTCCTTTTTTCCAGGCATAAAAATAACCTACAAGAAGTATGACTATAAAGAGCATCATCTCTATGAAACCGAAAAACGCGATCTTCTTATAGACCACAGCCCAGGGGAAAAGAAATATTGTTTCAACATCAAATATTATGAAAAGAACTGCTATCAGAAAATATCTTACGTTATATGCACCGCGCGCATCAGGGGTTGCAGGTTCAAGCCCGCACTCATAAGGGCTCAACTTTTCCTGACTGGGGTTATTCGGTCTTACAATGAGGGCAACTATCAGTGTTCCGATAGCAAATATGATAGCTGCTGCAAAAAGCAGCGCTATAGGAATGTACTCACCTATTTCACGGTACTCATTAAAGTTAGCAAAAAAATCCATCAGGCAATCAGTACCTTAACATCAAGGTTCATTAAAAATTGAGCGCCTTTTAACATAAGGGTTTAAGGGACGCAAGAGGTTTTTATCACTTAAAATATATGCATGGTAATGTTTCTTAAACAAATAATTTTATAATAATTTAAAATAATATTCTTTTACATGTTTAAGAAATCATGTAAAATTTAAAATTATGAATAATAAAGATAAAATAAATGAATCTACTGAAGTGTTCAAAATGATTCTTGATAACATCGATGCACTTGTGTATGTCGCAGACATCAAGACCCATGAAATTCTATTTGTAAACCATTATGCCAGAAATATTTTCGGGGAAATAAAGGGGAAGGTCTGCTGGCAGGCACTGCAAAAAAACCAATCCGGTCCATGCAGCTTCTGTTCAAACAGCAAAATTGTTGATGCAGATGGCAATCCTACAGGAACTTATGAATGGGAAAATCAGAACACATTAACAGGGCAATGGTTTAAAAACATCGACCGTGCTATCACATGGACGAACAGCGAAGTTGTAAGGCTCGAAATAGCAACAGATATTACAGAGCGGAAGTATTCTGAGTCTCTCTTGCAGGAAACAACCAGATTTTACGAGACAGTAATTTCAAGTGCCAAAGAGGGTATCATTGTTTATGGCAAAGATTTACACTATCTTATATGGAACCATTTTATGGAGGAAATGACAGGCTTTTCAATGTCAGAAGTAATTGGAAAAAATCCTTTCGATGTATTCCCTCGTCATAAAGAACGTGGCATTGACCGCTTATTGCAAAGAGCATTAACCGGAGAAACGGTTGTTTCAGAGGATGTTCAATTTAACATTCCACAAACCGGAAAATCAGGATCGTTTTACGAAATTTATGGACCATACTACTCTTCTGCAGGAGAGATCGCCGGTGTAATTGGAATTGTAAATGATATCACTGAAAGAAAGAACGCAGAAAGACAATTAGCTGAGGCAAACGATTTCAATGAAAAGCTTATAACAAAATCATCCGTAGGGATTTATGCTTATCGCAGTGACGGACAATGTGTTCTTGCAAATGACGCTGCTGCAAAAATTGTCGGGGCTTCAAAGGAACAACTACTTCAACAGAACTTCCGGGTTATTGATTCATGGAAGAGTTCCGGCATTCTGCAGAGTGCCGAAAAAACTCTTGAGACCGGAACCGACTCGCGCAGTGAATTTCATTTTGTAACAACATTTGGCAAAGAAGCTTGGTTTAACTGCCACTTCTCAAGATTCATCTTGAACAATGAGCCATATTTACTTCTCATCATAGACGACCTGACAGAAAAAAAGAAGATGGAAGAAGAAATTCAAAAAGCAGCTAAGTTAGAGTCTCTTGGCTTGCTTGCAGGAGGCATTGCCCATGATTTCAACAATCTGCTCACCGGAATTCTTGGAAACATCAATATAGTAAAAATGCTGACTAATGCTGAAAAAAAGGAATTTAAAAGACTGGAAGAAGCAGAAAAGGCATCTATCAGGGCAATGGCACTGACCAAGCAGCTGCTTACTTTCTCAAAAGGGGGTGCTCCTGTAAAGGAAGTAACCTCAATAAAGGAAGTGATCAATGACTCCGCTTTATTTGCAATAAGAGGATCAAATGTAAAATGCGAGTTTTCCATTCCAGAGGATATTAAACCTGTTGAAGCTGATAAAGAGCTATTATGGCAGGTAATGAATAATATTGTCTTAAATGCCTGCCAGGCAATGCCTGAAGGTGGCATTATCAATATACGAACAAGGAATTTAAACACTGCAGATGACAATAAACATCCAGTTAAAGATGGCAGCTATGTAATGATAATTATAGAGGACCATGGGACAGGGATACCAAAAGAAAATCTTGAAAAAATCTTTGATCCCTATTTTACAACAAAAAAGAGTGGGAGTGGGCTTGGCCTTGCCTCGGCATACTCAATAATAAAAAACCACGGCGGCAACATTTCAGTAGCATCGGAACCCGGCAAGGGAACGACTTTTACAATCTATATCCCGGCATCTCTTAAAAAACCTGAAAAAAAAGTAAATCTCAAAGAAGAAAAATCTGCGCCGGAGAAAGCAAAGATACTTGTAATGGATGATGAGGAACTAATAAGAAATGTCACAGGTGATATGCTGAATCTCATAGGTTATGAATCCTTCTTTGCAAATGATGGGGTTGAAGCAGTAAAACTTTATAAAGAAGCGAAAGACGCAGGAGCTCCCTTTGATGCCGTTATAATGGATTTAACTATTCCCGGCGGAATGGGTGGGAAAGAGGCAATAAAAAAACTTCTCGAAATTGATTCAGGTGTTAAGGCAATAGTTTCAAGCGGATATTCGGATGACCATGTAATGGCTGATTATAGCAAACATGGGTTTCTAGGGGTAGTAAGAAAGCCATACAAGCTTAATGATCTGCAGAATGAAATAATCAGGGTGCTGTCAGAGAAATAAACCTTATTGCAATTTCAATATAATCTTGCCTGTGTTTTCATTATTCTCCATACGCAGTGTCGCCTCATGGAGTTTTTCAAACTGAAAAACTGAATCAATAACAGATTTTAGCTTCCCATCTGTAAAGTGAGGTACAACTTCATGAGCGAATTTTCTTGTTACAATTATCTTCTCTTCGAGAGGCCGGGCGCGAAGAACTGTGCCTGTGATATGAAGTCTTTTAGTCAGGATAAGGGAAAGATTCGTCTCGGCATTGGCGCCACCAAGCAATCCCACGATGACAATAAAACCGCAATTCTTCAGTATTTTTAAATTCTGCTGCCAGTAATTTCCACCTACTGTATCGATTACAATATCAACTGACTGCTTTCCGAATTTTTTCTCGATGTTCTTAAAGATATCTTCTTCCCTGTAATTAATCGCATGGAACAAAGCAGTTTCCGCAATTTTTAAAAGCTTATCTCCGCTTCCTGCAATGCCAATCGCCTTTCCCCCTAAAAGATTTACAAGCTGGACTGCCGCGCTCCCCACTCCTCCTGCAACTGAATAAATAAGCACAAGGTCGCCGGATTTGAAATTCCCCTGTGTTACAAGAGCATCATGGGCAGTAATGAATGCTTCAGGGATTGCCGCTGCTTCGATGTCGCTTAAATTATCCGGCACTGGCACAACCGTCCTCTGATGAGTTATTAATTTCTCAGCATAGGAACCTCCTGCAACAACACCAAAAACACGCTCGCCCCCCTTCCACTCCGTAACCTGTTCTCCGAGGCTGTCTATCACTCCTACGAATTCAAGCCCGGGAATATCGGGTACAACGCCCGACGGAGCATTGTAAAGCCCGCGCCTTTGAAGGAGATCTGCCCTGTTTAAGGCAGTTGCCAAGACTTTTACCCGTATGTTTTCACCCGTTGCAGCAGGCTCCGCCCGCTCTTCAATGACGAGGTTTTCAATCTCATTTCCGAATTTCTTAATTACCCAGCATTTCATATGAATTGAAGTTTATCAGTTTTCAAGGTAGCGTTCAATACATTGACCATTATAAACGAAAAAAAACGTAATTGACAATAGTATATCTATTATATACATTATATACGAAATATATCAGGGAGGAAAACCATGACAACTCAGATGATTATAAGGATAGACAATGAGATTAAGGACAGGCTCAGCAGGCTTGCCAGGATTGAAGGGAAAACCACAAGCGAAATGGTAAGAAGGCTTATCGAAGATTATATCAGGGATCGTGATATAGGAACCTATATTGATGATTTATGGGATAGAACAGGCAGGAAACTTAAATCAAAAGGCGTAACTCCTGAAGCAATCAACAAGGCTGTAAAAGCATCCCGCAAGGAAAAAAGATGAAGGTCGTTATTGATACCAATGTTTTTGTTTCATCTTTTTTCGGGGGCAACCCGCGGAAGGTCATAGATATGTGGAAAAATGAAAAAATAGCCCTCTGCCTTTCAAGCACCATTCTTGATGAATATATTGATGTTCTTCAAAGAATCGGACTAAAAGACGAGCAGGAACTCGGAGAATTATTAGCTCTTTTTTCCAAAGGCTTCAACATACTGTTTACCATGAAAACGCCAAAGTTAAAGATTGTAAAGAATGATCCTACTGATGATAAGTTTATAGAATGTGCCGTTGCTCTAAAAGCAGATGCTGTAGTAACAGGGGACAAGGAAATTCTTGCTGTAAAAAAACATGAGGGAATCAGCATATTAACACCGCAAAAGTTTCTTAAACTCCATTGTGATTATTGAAAATGACTTGGGAGTTTTTTTAGAAGCTTTTCAGACTAAATTCATTTTACAGGTTAATCACCGAGCATTTCATTATTCAATTCATCCAAAGGCAATATTCTTGTTTTTCAGCTCATATAATATTCCCTGGAAAATGGGGACGCAACCCTTTTTCTTTTGAAAATGAAAATGGGGACGCAACCCTTTTTCTTTTAAGGAAAATGCGTGCGTATCGAAAGGAAAATGGGGACGCAACCCTTTTTCTTTTAAGGAAAATGCGTGAAGGAAAATGGAAAAGGGAAAATGGGGACGTAACCTTTTTTCTTTTGCGCTATTGAACTAATAATAAAAAAGGGTTGCGTCCCCATTTCTCTCCATTTTTCTTTTGCGCTATTGAACTAATAATAAAAAAGGGTTGCGTCCCCATTTCTCTAATTATTTCTTCCCCATAAAAAAGGGGTGCGTCCCCATTTCTTCCTACATTTCTTCCCCGCAAAGCCTGAAGATAAGATCTCGTAGTTGAAAACAAAAACCCTGTTGCAACAGTTGTTCAAAAAGTGTATCTCCTACCCTTCCTATTTCATTATACCTTGAAGGAGACAAGAGAAGATGGGGATACTTTATAATACGGTGAGCATTTGCCATTATAATGCAAAGGGCAAAGTGCCGGCAAAAAATATTTTCGAATGGGCGTCGGAAGCACTCGCCAATAATGCTTTTAAAGCCATAGACAACACATCTGATGAGATGTCGACAGGCTGGGTACATATAGACGACTACAGGGAGGCAAGCTTCGATGTGCCCCGCGTATTACTGCGCGACCATTACCTTGCTTTTTCCCTGCGCCATGACAGAAGGAGGCTCCCTTCCGCAGTCCTAAAAGCACACATCGAAAGAGCCTATGATGAGTACCTCTCGGAAAATCCAAGATACAAGTTTGTCCCCAAGAAGATGAAAGAGGAAATCCGGGAGACAGTAAAAGACGCACTTTTTACAAGAGTGATCCCATCGCCCTCAGTCTATGACATTGTATGGGATACGCGAACAGGGATTATCACATTCGCAAGCCTTGGTGGAAAAACCATAGAGCTCTTTGAAGGGCTGTTCAGCAAGACTTTTGAAGAAGTCCAGATCTCAATGATACATCCCATAGCGCGCGCTGAGAGCATAGTAGCAGATGAAAAATTAAAACAGTCTGTTGCACGCGCAAACAAGTCAAGCAGGGATTCTTATATTGAAGCTGTTAACGGCAACCTGTGGCTCGGCAGGGATTTTTTTCGCTGGCTCATATATCAAACAATGAATGACTCTTCAAAATATGAAGTAAACCAGCCGGGGCATTTTAGCGAGGGAGAGTATTTCGTCTCCTACCTTGACGACAGGATGGTGCTCATGAATGAAAGCGAAGAGAAATCTCAGAGGATAACCGTGGCAGGACCTCAGGACAATTTCAGCGAGGTCATTGCAGCGCTTAAAAAAGATAAGAATATCATCGAGGCAACGCTTTACCTTGAAAAACAGGACAATCAGTGGAAGACCACCCTTAAGGGAGATAAGTTTCATTTCTCTTCATTCAAATCTCCGTCGGTAACAATAGAGAAAGACAACATCACTGACCGGGCGGCTGAAAGGGAGGCCGTATTCTATGAGAGGATGCTTCTCCTTGAACAGGGAATGCAATTATTTGACAGCCTTTACGCGAACTTTTTAAAAGAACGATTGGGACAGGGGTGGACAACAACTGAAGGAAAGATTAGTAAGTGGCTGGAAAGAGGATAAATTATAGTTATGGCAATCACGGCTGACCAGCAAACGCGCATTATAAACATACTTGTTGAAGAAACAGGATTAAGAGCTTCGCAGGTATTAAACACTGTCGCTCTTTTGCAGGAAGGCTCTACTGTTCCGTTCATAGCAAGATACAGGAAAGAGAAGACTGGCGAGCTTGACGAGGTAGAGATCCGGAATATCTCCGACCGCCTCGTCTATTTCTCAGAGCTTGAGGAAAGAAAAGAGGCTATCCTAAAATCAATCGAGGAACAGGGAAAGCTTACCCCTGAGCTTAAAACCCGCATAGAGACAACAAGACTTAAGAACGAACTTGAAGATCTTTATCTTCCCTATAAACCAAAGCGCAGGACAAAGGCAACAATCGCAAAGGAACGCGGACTTGAACCTCTGGCAGAAATAATATTTGCGCAGGAATTAAAGGAAGGTTCGCTTGATGAAATAGCTTCACCTTTCATAGACCCTTCAAAAGATGTGCCCGACGCTGCCTCGGCACTTGCCGGTGCAGGACACATAATCGCAGAAATGATAAGCGAGGATGCGGATATCAGGGCTATGGTAAGAAGACTTACATGGGAGAAGGGTATATTTACTTCAAAGGTCATACAGGACAAGTCTGAAGGTGTAAGCAAGTATGAGATGTATTATGATTACAAAGAGCCTCTTAAAGAGATTCCTTCCCACAGGATGCTCGCCATGCGCCGTGGTGAGAAAGAGGAATTCCTGAGGATTTCAATACTTGCACCTGAAGAAGAGATACTCCAGCTCTTAAGAAATAAAATCATAATCAAGGAAAGTATTTTTTCAGGGATACTTTCTGGCATAACCGAGGACTCCTACCGCAGGCTTATAGCAGTATCAATTGAAGCTGAGCTTCGCGCAGAAGCGAAGAAAAAAGCGGATGAGTCGGCAATAAAAGTATTCGCAGGGAATCTCAACAATCTGCTTTTACTCCCTCCGGCAGGGAGCAGGCGCGTACTGGGGATAGATCCCGGATTCCGCACAGGCTCAAAAATCGCTGCAGTTGACGGCACAGGGAAATTCCTAGAACATTGCACGATTTACCCTCACAAGGGTGATGGAGGAAACATAGAGAGGGCGAAAAGCGATCTCCTCCGCATGATTGAAAAACATTCCATCGATATAATTGCCATCGGGAACGGCACTGCGGGCCGCGAGATGGACCTCTTCGTAAAACAAACGCTTCGCGAAGGGGCGCTCCAGATACAGGTAGTGATTGTAAACGAGGCAGGGGCAAGCGTTTATTCAGCATCGGAAGTGGCAAGAGAAGAATTTCCTGACCTTGATCTTACCATACGCGGGGCAATCTCGATTGCGCGGCGCTTGCAGGACCCGCTTGCCGAGCTCGTAAAGATTGATCCCAAAAGCATAGGTGTTGGACAGTACCAGCATGATGTTAACCAGCCTGCGCTAAAGAAATCCCTTGATGCAGTGGTTGAATCATGCGTTAACTTTGTAGGAGTCGACCTTAACACTGCCTCTACTTCCCTTCTCTCTTATATATCGGGAATCGGCAATACGCTTGCCCGCGCCATAACGGATTGCAGGAACAACACAGGACCATTCGCATCACGGAAAGACCTTCTCAAGGTTGCACGTTTCGGAGCAAAGGCTTTTGAACAGTCAGCAGGATTTTTGCGCATCCGCAATGGAGCCGACCCTCTTGACAATACTGCCGTGCATCCTGAGCATTATGAGATAGTAAAGAAAATGGCATCAGACCTCAAAGTGTCTTTAAAGGATCTAATGTCTGACTCTACTCTTGTAAAAAATATAGACCTCAGCCGCTATACAACAGAAGATGTTGGAATGCCTACACTCAGAGATATCACTGAAGAACTTAAAAAGCCCGGCCGGGACCCGCGCGCTGAATTTAAAACCGCTGAACTCCGCGATGATATCACGGAGATAAAGGACCTTTCTGAAGGAATGATACTTCAGGGAACTATTACAAATGTAACTGATTTTGGCGCCTTCGTTGATATCGGCGTTCATCAGGACGGATTGGTTCACATAAGCCACCTTGCACAGAGTTATGTCAAAGACCCGCACAAGGTTGTAAAAGTCGGACAGATAGTCAAAGTAAAAGTCCTTTCAGCTGATGTTGAGAGAAAAAGGATATCTCTTTCTATAAAAGAAGCTGAACCGGGAAAAAACAAAACAGAAAAAAAACCTCTAAGCAGCGGAGAGAATAAGAGCGATACTCTCACTAACCGGAACGCATGGGAAAAAGCAGGGTTCAGGGTGAAATAACATTCATCTAATTGGTTTGACCAATTCTTTTGACCTTGTGAGGTTTCGAATATTCTGTTAATAGTGTAACCATCACTTGCTGGGAGTAATATAAAATATGGAAATAATCACTTTTTTTTATGATTTCATAATGCATCTTGACAAGCATCTTGCAGTTATTGTCAGCGATTACGGCACATGGACTTACGTCATTCTTTTTACAATCATATTCTGTGAGACAGGACTTGTAGTGGCACCAATCCTTCCCGGTGACTCGCTTTTATTCGCAGCAGGCGCTATAGCTTCACTTGGGACTCTCGATAGCAAAATGCTTTTCATCCTGCTTGTCATTGCCGCCATAGCAGGTGATACCGTCAACTACTGGGTCGGAAAAATAATGGGGCCAAGTGTTTTCAAGAGGGAAAACTCGCGGATCTTTAAAAAAGAATACCTTGATAAAACCCACAACTTCTATGAGAAATACGGAGCCAAGACAATTATCCTTGCGCGCTTTGTTCCAATCGTCCGCACTTTTGCGCCATTTGTAGCAGGCATAGGATCCATGACATACAGCCGCTTTATTACCTATAATGTGGTGGGCGGGATTGCGTGGATAACCTTATTTTTCTGGGGCGGTTTTTATTTCGGGAACATCCCGGTCATTAAAAACAATTTCACAATAGTCATCATAGCTATAATCATACTTTCCATTATGCCCGGAGTGATCGAATACTTGCGGCATAAGTACAATAATAAAAGTGCTGAGCCGGAAGCGGAAATTACTGATTAAACGGAAAACTAATAAACCACAAAGGACACGGAGATAACTACTCTGTGTCCTCTGTGGTTCATTTTATCTTTGAACCCTGCGGCAAATATATTTTCAACGATTCATCAAGAAACATTTCAGCGATAGGTGCATCTGCTGCAATCCATATTACTTTGTCAGCTATCCTGAAAAAGAAATGCCTCTGCCCCATACCGGTCACTGAATAGAAGATGAAAGAACCTCTTCTCTCCTCTTTCAAACCCTGAAAATATTTATTTCCTTCGCCTATTCTTTTAACCATGAACTCTATGAGCCTTGCAGAGATATCTTCGTTCTTTGCCACTGAATAATACACTGTCGCACTCCCCATATCCCCTCTGTATTCTCCGACATATCCATTAGCAAGCCCCATTCTTTTGCCATGAAGTCTGAAGAGTTCTTTTAAAGCTTCACTCCCAGTCTTGCTTTCTTTGAGTTTCATGGGTCCTATTGAGCTAGGTGGATATATGATTTGCGAAGGCTCTTCAGCATACCAGCAGGATGTGAGAGAAAGTAAAACAATAGTGACTAATGAATATTTTATTAATTTATACATTGAATTTGAAATTGATTATATCCCCGTCCTTTACAATATATTCCTTGCCTTCCAGACGGAATGTCCCTTTGCCTCTGGCATTGGCTATTGAGCCTGCCTCAATAAAATCATTGTAGGATACCACCTCAGCTTTTATAAAACCTCTTTCAATATCTGAATGGATTGCACCTGCGGCACGGACTGCCGTGTTTCCTCTTTTGATAGTCCACGCGCGCACCTCATCTTCACCGACAGTAAGAAATGATATAAGCCCTAGAAGATCGTAGCAGGTGTGAATAAGCCTGTCCATGGCAGATTCCTTTAGCCCAAGGTCATCCATGAAAATCTGCGCTTCTTCAGGAGGAAGTTCTCCTATCTCCATTTCAATCTTTGAGCACATTATCTCAACACGTGCTTTCTCTCCGGGAAACTTTGAGCTTATTTTTGATGCGAGTTCTGCGGAATCATCGGCGCCTATCTTACTCTCACCGATATTCAACATTATTATAAGGGGCTGCAAAGTGAGAAACCTGTAACCGCGGACAATCCTTTCCTCATCAGGCGTGACTGAAAGATCCCGGAGCGGTTTCTCGGATTCGAGAGCTTCGCGAAATTTTACAAGTATAGCTTTTTCAATCTCATTCTTCTCGCGCGAAAGACCTTTCTTCAACTCCGCCTCAATCCTCTCAAGCCTTTTTTCTATGATCCCGAGATCGCTCAGCATGATTTCAAGCTCAAGGTCCTGAACATCGCGCAAAGGATCCACTGAGCCGGCCGGATGCGGTACTGATGAATCTTCGAAGGCTCTGACAACATGGACAAGGGCGTCAACTTCGCGGGCACGCTTTAAAAAGTCAGTTACTTTTCCCCCTTCTGCAACGCTCCCGCGGGGAAGCCCGGGAAGGTCAACATACTCGACAACGGCATAGGTTATTTTCTTGGGCTTGAATATGGCGCTAAGACTGTCAATCCGCGCATCAGGAACCTTTGCGATTCCGACATTCGGTTCGACGCCGGTCTGTGCGTAAGGTGTGACTTCAGCCTTCCCATGTGTAATAGCATTAAAAAGCGTTGTTTTCCCGCAATTGGGAAGACCGACAATACCAATGATCATAAAGGTAACCCTCTAAGAAGAATTTAGATAATCTTAAGTAAACTTAAAAATGGCTTGGCAGATTCTACTTCGCCTTCCTCTCATACTTGAATATGCAGACAGCAGAGCCTTCGGCCTTTGCGCTGAGTCTAGCGCCATGCATTCCCGGGAAGGCTGCCTTTGTCGCTTCAATATCCATATCGCAGATTATATGACATGGTTTCTCAAACCCGTATTCTTTTGACATCCCAAGAACAGGACATACTTTTTGGATCTCAAGCACCGCATCCATTCCTGCATTTGAAATGTCTATGACTTCCATCTCCATCCCTATCTGCTTGTATTTTTCAATGCCTGTTGAAAATCCCTTTGCAAGAGATACTCCTTCAATCATAGGCCCCATGTTCTTTTTTTGTCTCTCAGGGTAACCGGCAAAAAGAGTATCCCATGCCTTCTGTTCCCCTTCTGCATCCATTACCTTCCTGTAAGTGTCAAACTTCTTCCTGAACATCTCAAGCGCAGGATTTTTGTTATCTGCCATTTTCTTCTCCTTTAAATATCAGTCTTAATAAACTTCCTTATCTTTTTAAAATAGCTTTTTCAACTTATTTCCGCCAGACAAACCCGGTCGCGGCCTTCAGTCTTTGCCTTATACAGGGCTTTATCAGCAGACTGCAAAACTATTTCTGAGGTTGATCCATGCACAGGATATATGGCAACCCCTAAGGAAAGCGTAATAAATGCTGTAATATTTTCGCTGCACTGTATCTGAAGTTCTTTTACAGCAATGCGCAGGAATTCTGCTCTCTCCCGTGTAATCTCAAGTGATGCCTCGGGGAGAATAATCAGAAATTCCTCTCCGCCGTACCTGCAGGCAATGTCGCTCCCCCTTATATTCTTCTTAAGGAATTCTCCCATCTTGCGTAGCATCATGTCACCCGCATCATGTCCGTATGTGTCATTAAAAAATTTAAAATTATCTATATCCAGCATTATAATCCCCAGCATTGAGCCTTTTCTTTCTGTCCGGAATATTTCCCTTGAGAATGATTCTTCCATATAGCGCCTGTTAAATAAGCCGGTCAGAGGATCACGAATGGCAAGGTTCCTTAAAGTTTCCCGAAGCTTAAGATTTGCCAATGCCATGCTGATGCGTTCCGATCCATTAAGAAGAAGCTGATCTTTCTCTTCTATGTAAGCTTCATTCGCATATTCACTGTCTTTCCCTTCACCTTTTCCATCGTCTTTTCCATTAATGATAAGTTGTAAAATCCCAAGTGTCTCTCCATGTGCGATGAGAGGGATACAGATGTAGCTTCTCTCTTTATTCCCCATATGTTTGCATCTTAAAGAGAGAGCGCCGCCTCCAATACATTTGTGAGTCCTGCCGCGTCTTAGCGCCCAGCAATCATCGGGCACTACAAACAAGTCGTCAGGCATCTCTTCTCCCCATGTAGCCTCTGCTTTTAAAATGTTCCGGGAAGCATTAAATATATAGAGGGCACCGCTATTCTCTGTAAACAATTCATCGAGTGACTGGGAGATTATGACAAATGCTTCTTCAAGCGTGCTGGCTGACTGGAGCAGGTCCGTCATTTGGCTTAATATGCCTATCTCCCGATTTTGTTCTGCAAGCCTGTCAGTTGAGTCCTTGAGCTTTACATAAGCGTTATTAAGAGCAGCGGTGCGCTCCATGACCTTTTTCTCAAGTTCTGTCGTTGCCTGCTTAAGAGCTTCTTCATTTTTTTTACGCTCGGTAATGTCAATCCCTACTCCAAGAATATATGGCTCTGAGCCATCTTCAGGATTTATCAAACGTAAAGAATCCAAAAACCACCTATATTTTCCATTATATATACGCATCCTGTATTCAAGATCCTCATAACCTTTCTCCATCAAATCAGTAAAACCTCTAATCGTGCGGTTAACATCGTCAGGATGCACGCATTGAACCCAGAATTCAGGGTCAGCCATGAACTGTTCGGGACGGTATCCGGTAATGGATATTACGTTGCTGCTCATATATGTAATGCCGAAATCCTCCTTCGCTTTAAGAGCATACACAACCACAGGCATTGATTCGAATATGAGAGCCATCTGCTTATTGCTTCTTCCAAGCAGTTTCTCGGCTTCAATGCGTTTAGTCATATCCACCGCCATACCGCCCACATATATCTCTCCTGATGCATCTTTAAGCGGAAACTTTAAAACCTGCCACTGGCAAACCATCCCCTCAGGAGTTGATACTTCTTCTATCGCATCAATAGCCTCCCATTTTTCCAAAACCTCGGCATCATTATCGCGAAGTTCTTTAGCTTGTTCTTCAGGCCAGAAATCGAAATCAGTTTTCCCTATCCAATCCGCAAGACTTCTGTTGAAGGCCTTCTCCATAGGCGCATTTACATAGAGATAGGAAAACTCCTTGCTTTTTATCCATGCCAAAGCAGGGCTGTTGTTCATAAAAGTCTTGAAGCGATCTTCGCTTTCCCGCAATGTTTTTTCCACAATCTCCCTGCTTGAAAGCTCTTCATTCATTTTGGTATTGATATTTTCAAGCTCTGCAGTCCTAGCAGCGATTTTATCTTCAAGCTCTTTATTCTGCCTTAAGTCCCAATCCTGTGATTCCTTAAGCTTCTCTACCATTCTGCTAAAAGAAACTGCCAGTGTTCCTATTTCATCCCTTGACCTGATATCAAGAGCTATATCGAGGTTCCCGCCGGCAACAGTTTGTGCAGCAGTATTAAGTTTTTCCAATGGGCTTGTAATGGTGCGGGAAAAGAAGATTATTACCATTATTGAAATAAAAATAACCCCCGCAAGAGCAAAAAGCATTTTGTTTCTTAATTCTATAGAAGAGTTGAAAGCTAGTTTAGCAGGTATTTCTATTACCAGTGTATAGTCAGAAACCAGAGGATTAATAGCGTTATGCTTATGAGTAAAGGCATAAATCTCATCTTCTTCATCTTTTTCTGTATGATGCTGGCCGCTGTATATTAACTTCCCATCATCTATTTCTTTTTTTATAAAATCCCAATCTTCAAATTTTTCTTTTAGAATAGATTTGGGGTCGAAGTTGGAATAAACAACAACCCCATCCTTATTAACCAGTGTTATTTTATAATCCTCTTTTATTACATGCGATGAGACCTCTTTCGTGATTTCACCTATCTTTTCAGACGGCATTCTTGAAACAACAACACCTAACGGGACTCCATTTTTATCTTTTACAACAGCCGCAAAATGAAATGTCGGCTTTTTAAGGCTTTCAGCCACATGAAGGGAAAAGGCTACATCCTCCTTCTTCTCGATATCTTTCCAGTAACCTATCAGAGCATGTTTTTCCCCTATATTCTGCCCGTCAGAGTCAGCAATCCTCACCCTGTCCATACCAAAAAAAGAAAGAGATGAATAAAAAGTATAATCATTCTTGTATTGGATAAGCCTTTCCGTGATCTGCTCAGGTGTTGCCTTGCCTGATACCAGCAATGGTTCAGATGCGAGAATTTTTATATCTGCGAAACATTCACTGAAGTTATTGTCAATCTTGCCCATAGAGTTGGAAGCAAGGTTTTCAAGCTGGTTTTTTATCCGCAGTTCCAGAATCTCAATACTTTTGTTGTAAAAAAAATACCCGGTAACTGTAATAATGGAAAACAATATTGCAGAGAAAAAGAGCGCCAGCTTCGTTGATAATTTCATTAGGAACTTTTCTTTAAATTGTCTATAGGTCCAACAAGCTGTTATAAGTATAATTTCCTTTACCATTCAGTGTAAACAGTTTTATTGCCATTCTTGCTTTTATTTCAAAATAATATATTAGAGTAGCTTTCAAACGGAGCTTATTAATGTGTGCATCAAACCATAAAACAGTTATTGTAGCAATGAGCGGAGGGGTTGACAGCTCGGTCGCCGCCTTTCTTCTTAAAGAGCAGGGATATAATGTGATAGGCATTTCTCTTCAGCTCTATGATCAGAGTTCTTACAGCGAGACACTTTTCGGCTCCTGCTGTTCGCTCAAGGATATCCATGACGCAAGGCGTGTGGCGGAAAAACTCGCTATTCCTTTCTATGTCATAAATCTTGAGAAGGAATTCAGGGAAGAGGTAATAGACAACTTTCTTTCCAGGTACTCGAATGGGAAAACCCCGAACCCCTGTATCCTTTGCAATCAGAAGATAAAGTTCAGACACCTTCTTAACAGGGCATTCGGAATCGGGGCGGACTTTCTCGCTACGGGACATTATGCAAGTATAGAAAAGGACAGTGCAAGTGGCGAATTTATCCTTAAAAAAGGGATTGATGCAAACAAGGACCAGTCCTACTTTCTTGCAGGGATGACGCAGGCGCAGATGCAAAATATACTTTTCCCGGTGGGCAGCTTAAAGAAAATAGAGGTAAGGGAAATAGCCCGCGAGAACGGGCTTCCGGTCTGGGAGAAGAAAGAAAGCCAGGAGATATGTTTTGTCCCTTCAAATAACTACCGTGATTTTTTGAAGAGAGAAATCCCATCATTTAGAGAGACACCCGGAGAAATCATGACCTCCGATGGAACAGTGGTTGGCAAACACAATGGAATTGAGAATTTCACAATCGGACAGAGAAAAGGAATCGGTCTGGCGTTCGGAAAGCCTTTCTATGTCACAGCCCTGATTCCGGAGAAAAAACAGGTTGTAATAGGCGACGAAAATGAATTGTTTAAAACAGGGATGAAAGTGACAGGAATTATCTGGCATTCGGAAAGAGCTGTTCCTGCAAGCGGCATGCGGTTGGAAGTAAAATACAGGTATCGCAGCAAATACGCCGCAGCAGAGATTATTGCAATAGATGGAGAGAATGCGACTGTAAAGTTTCTTGAACCTCAAAAAGCAATAACACCGGGACAGGCTGCAGTTTTTTACAATGATGATTCTGTTTTGGGCGGTGGCTGGATTGAAGAGAGCCAATAATTATATTATGCTACGGCTTGTCGGTCCCACTCTGGCACTAAACCGCAGGTGCCTGCCGTGGAACCTGCCAAGCCGATTAACAATACAAAGTAATATTGAATGGCTTACAAATGAGCAAAACTGAAAAAATAAAAATCGTCTGCCTCGGGTGCGCAAAGAACAACGTAGATGCCGAAGTCATGGCCGGGATACTTGAGGAAAACGGAATCGAGATTGTGGATGGTGATGCACCGGCAGACACTGTCCTCATAAACACATGCTCTTTTATAGATAAAGCCAAGCAGGAGTCCATTGAAACCATACTCAATGCTTCACGCTTAAAAGAAAAAGGTGAGATAAAGAAAATAATAGTCACAGGTTGTCTTCCGCAGAGATATGGCGGTGAACTTCAAAAAGAGATGCCTGAAATAGACTCCATCGCCGGCATAAATGACATACCGAGAATAATGGATTATGTTTCTTCCGGAAGAGAATCTTCCGCACGGAAAAAAGATTCGCCGACTTTCATTTATGACCATAAACTCCCTCGGAAGAGATTTACGCCGCATGGAGTGTCTTATATAAAAATTGCCGATGGCTGCTCCAACAGATGCTCATACTGTTCCATTCCTGCAATCAGAGGAGACTTAAGGTGCAGAGAAATAAAATCAATAGTAAATGAAGCGAAAAAGCTGGCTCGCGATGGAACGGTCGAAATAAATCTCATAGCGCAGGATCTTACAGCATTCGGAAACAGTGATAATAACGGGAATGACCTTAAAACCCTACTTGTTGAACTTGAAAAAATCAAAGGGATTAAATGGATAAGACCTCTCTACCTTTATCCTTCAAAAATAGACAATGAGCTTATAGACATAATTTCCTCGTCAGAAAAAATCTGCAAATATTTTGACATTCCCATACAGCACTCTGAGGACAGGATATTGAAAAAGATGGGGAGGAAATACAGAAGACAGGATATTGAAGAGCTTATGACACGCATAAGAGAAAGAGCGCCTGATGCAGTATTGCGCACATCCCTGATAACAGGTTTCCCGGGAGAAAGCAAAGAAGATTTCAACTCACTCCTTGAGTTTATAAAAAAAGTAAGATTCGATACTCTTGGAACATTCACCTATTCAAGGGAAATAGGAACACCGGCTTATAGCTTTAAAGGACATGTCAGTAAAAAAGAAGCAATGCAGAGGGCGCTGGAAATAGAAAACGCACAGAGAGAAATATCAGCCGCAAGAAATAAGAATCTCATAGGCACTCTTAATGAGGCAATAGTAGAACGCAAGTCTGAAGAGACCGGGTTTTATGAAGGAAGAATAAAGTCGCAGGCTCCTGATGTTGACGGCATCACATTCATACAGGGGAAAAAACTTGTGCCCGGGAAAATTTATAAAGTCGAGATTGTTAGCTCAGTTGATTTTGACCTCACCGCAGAAGTAGTGAAATAACAAAAACCTTACATCATTTATTGTAGGGCACGTTCCCCGAACGTGCCGTCGTCTCTGTCATTGCGAACAAAGTGAAGCAATCTCATCATCACTTCTTCTTAAATGTTGCGCTTATGGAATGGTTTTTTGTTATGTTCGTAAAAGTATAAGTCTTCACTGCGCCAACGGAAACCCCATCTACTTTTACTTTTGCGATTTTGTAGCCCTTTTTTGGTGTGATGGTAAATGTCCTGTCTGTACCGTAAGTAACTTTCATATTACCTTTGGGAGTGATGCTTCCTCCCACGCCTGCTGATGCTGTGATTGTAAAAGCCAAGTATTCATAGGCTCCCAGGTCAATTGCTTTACCCCTGATACGCTTGTTTCCGTCCTTATCTGTTTTCAATGCTTTTAAAATTGATTTATCATTTATTAACTTCTTAAATAATTTTGAGCTAGGATTTAATCCCTTATTAATAGCAATCGAACCCGCGCCTAACCTGAAATCAGAGTCAGCAAAGTTAAGACTCTCCGAATCATAACTCGTTTTATATACATGGGCACCTAACCTGAGATCAGAATCTGGAAAGTAGTTACGTTTTACTTCCTCTGGCTCAACGTTGTTCTCCTTTGTAATGACAAAAGACAACTCATTTTCCAGTTTTGTATTGTCAATAAAGTTATTGTAAAGATTACTGTCCCCGCTAAAATAAATGTCAGACGAATTGTTTGTGAAAATATTGTTTATAAAATTCCCTTTGCCACAGATGCCTCCTCCTGCGGTAGATGAATTATCAGAAATGGTAGAGTTTATTGCAGTTACAGAATCCCCTGCATAAATTCCACCGCCCCGCTCACATGTTGAGTAGCAAAAACCGCTTATATTTTCCGAGATTGTAGAGTTAGTTACGTTTACAGTATTGGCATAGATACCTCCACCATCATTCCCGGATATAGTTGAATTTCTTATGGTTACAGCATTGGCATAGATACCACCACCAACTATCAGAGCTCTATTATTGGATATAGTTGAATTTGTTACGGTTACAGCACTGGCATAGATACCAGCACCATAGCCAGTACCGGAAAAGAGTAATGGATCTATATTATCTATTATGACTACTTTTTTTATTGTTTCATTACCATTAGTATTAAATTTCTTATTGTAGTCACTACAAACAAAATTATAAGGAATAATATTTGTAACTGAATTATTAGAAATAATGGAATTTGTAATAGTTATAGTTGCACCACTTTCGCCATAGATACCGCCACCATATTTGTTAGCACTATTATTTGAAATAGTTGAATTTATCACGGTCGCCTCTTTACCCGCATGTATTCCACCACCGTTATAAGCTACATTATTCGAGATGGTTGTGTTTGTAATTATTATGTCACTTGAGCTACTAATCCCGCCACCTGTGTTGCCGCTGCCGTGAGTGTAACAGTTTTGAACAGTGATAGTATCAACTGTCAAAACTGAATCTGTTTCAGTGTTTTCATAGTCGAGAACCTGATCAGTATTATCACCGTCCAGAATAACGTCATTCCTTGTCAATCCATCCTTAGCTTTTATTGTGAGATTGTGAGCTTCACTGTCGGAAAACGTAAAAGTTCCCAGCCCGTCATCTGTGGTCTTATAAGTCCCGGCATTTAAAATAATTGTATCATCTTCCCCGTTTCCAGCGGCATCTAAAAGTGCCTGACGGAACTCGCTCGTTGTGCTTACCTTGAATGTTGCGGCTGAAATACTATTGGAAAGAAAAAGAAAACTTAGAACTAAAAAGAATAAAGCAGTGATTTGAAGTTTTGATTTCATTAAATCCACTTTTATCCGCATTAGTTGAGCAATTAGATTTTAAATTAACAGAGATATACTAAACATAATACATGCTTAATCATATGTCAAAAAATTAGAATGGAGTATGGAAAGCGATTGCCTGATCAGGTTGCTGCCACTTTAATCTATCGATGTATGGACGATCGCCTGGCTGTCATTAACAGTCCAGACATCTTCGTCAGGATCATTGTCAATATTACCGCGAGCCTCGGCAGTAAATGAAAGCTGAGTCGCAACTATGGAATAAGTATAATAGGGATTCGATTTTGCTTCAAAGGAGAGAAGGTTCATGCTGTCCGTAAAGGTATTCTTTTCTGCAAAATATTGCATTTCAAATTTATAGATATTTATCAGGTTTGTTGTCGCCTCTACGCTTATGGCTTTTTTCCTGTAATTCAAATATGTCGGTATTGCAATAGCTGCAACTACACCGATGATAAGAATGACTACGACGAGTTCAATGATGCTGAATCCACCCTGCTTTGATTTGGGTTTTTTCATAGTCATAACTTATTATTCTTTTTTATTATTTACACTGCTTCCCGTAAGCCGCTCAACTATCTCAAGCTGCTCCTTGATATTCTGCAGTTTTTCGTTCATCTGCTCTTTTGAGATCGTTCCTTTATCAGCACCCTGCATGATTTCAGCAATTATGAGACGGCATTTAAGGTTAGATGTAAAGACATCTCTGAACCTGGCAGAAAGCGTATCAAGCATTCCGTTAAAAACAGATTCCACATCTTTCAGATAGTCATTTTTCCTGAGTCTGACCCTGATGTCCAGATTTCCCCCTGCTATTTCTTTTATTGTTTCCTTGAATCTGTAAATTGGGCCAAAAAACCTGTGCGTTATCCTGAAGCTGTGCAGAGACATCACCACCATTACAAGCACGGCAATAGGCAGATACCTGCTTTCAAGGAAAAAAAATTCCTTGGATGCGGCAATCCTGCTTTCTAATGGCAGGTTCTCATTCTCGAGGACAGAAACTGTAGGCAGGTAAACAAGGACATTTACTATCAGTGAATAAATCATCAGGTAGGCAAACACCATTATCGCATATTTCGACTGGGAGCTCATATCTACTATTATCTTTTTTCGCTTATCTTTATGTTTCATCTCGCCTCCTTATCTGTTAATCTTCTTTGATAGAAAATTAAGATAGATTACACTACATATTGGAATAGATAGGGCATGGTGAAGTCAACAGATTTTTGCTTAACAGCAATTTTAGTTATTGCCCGCATTAGATTGTTAAAGTAATATTTTTTCATACTTGTTGCTAGATATTGTTGATAGATAAACGAGGAGGGCATTGCGATGATCATTGGAATCCCTAAGGAAATAAAGAACCACGAATACAGGGTAGGCGTTGTCCCGTCCGGAGTACGCGCCCTTGTTGAGGCAGGCGCAAAGGTAGTAGTCGAAAAATCAGCAGGGATTGGAAGCAATATAGCTGACAGGGAATATGAAGAAGCAGGCGCAAAGATCCTCCAATC
This sequence comes from Candidatus Schekmanbacteria bacterium, assembly GCA_016219965.1. Taxonomy (NCBI): domain Bacteria; phylum Candidatus Schekmaniibacteriota; species Candidatus Schekmanbacteria bacterium. The sequence continues at coordinate 62,251 of JACRJM010000004.1, read as the reverse complement.
AGCAAAAGAGGTTTACAATAGTTCAGAAATGGTAATCAAGGTAAAGGAACCTCTTCCTGCAGAATATCCTTTTTTAAGGAAAGATCTTATCCTCTATACTTTTCTCCATCTTGCATCAAACAGAGAACTTACGGAAGAATTGATTAAACGCAAAGTCTCCGCCATAGGCTATGAGACAATACAGCTTGAAAACGGAAGTCTTCCTCTTCTTGTCCCTATGAGTGAAATAGCGGGAAAACTTTCGATACAGGTTGGCGCTTCATTCCTTGAGAAGGAACATGGCGGCAGAGGGATTCTTCTCGGAGGTGTCCCGGGGGTCCTGCCCGGCAAAGTCACCATTATAGGAGGCGGGACTGCGGGGATAAATGCTGCGAAGGTAGCCTGCGGCATGGGAGCTGACGTTACAATCCTTGATATCAGGCAGGAAAAAATGGCTTATATAGATGACATATTCGGAGCAAGGATAAAAACCCTCATGTCGAACTCCCACAACATAGAGATATCGCTTTCTGAAGCCGATCTCGTCATAGGTGCAATCCTCATCCCGGGAAAGAAAGCACCGGTCGTGATACCAAAAAAGCTAATAAGTTCCATGAAGAAAGGCTCCGTCTTTGTAGATATTGCCGTTGACCAGGGAGGCTGTGCTGAAACTACAAGACCTACAACCCACTCAAATCCGGTATTTGTAGAAGAAGGTGTCATACATTATTGCGTGACAAACATGCCTGCCGCAGTTGCATGCACGTCAACCTATGCACTTACAAATGTGACCATCCCCTATGCAGTAAAGATAGCAGTGATGGGATTCAAAGAGGCTGTAAAGAGTGATTCTGCATTGGGTCTTGGAGTCAACACCTTCGCAGGGAATATTACATGCAGAGGAGTTGCCGAGTCATTTTCAATGAATTATACAGCGGTTGAAAATATCTTGTAATATTCTTTTCCAATTTTTCTGTTTCGTAAATTGTAGGGACAGGTTTTAAACCTCCCCCCTACAATGCAAGGTCTTCGTTTAGAAAAATTCTTGTCAACCTGATGATTTTTTGCTATTTCAATCAGCAATGCAGGAGGTTATATGCACAGGTATTTAACTAAAACATCGGTTCTTGTCTTAAGCTCGACCTATGAGGTAATAAATATTTGTGATACAAAAAGGGCTATAATCCTGGTCCTAAAAGGTGTGGCTGTAGCTGAGGAACTGTCAGACCGCTACTATCGCTCTCCTACATTCAGCATGCCTGTACCGTCAGTAATAAGGCTGCACCGTTATGTTAAGATAACATATAAACTGGTATCATTTACGAGGAAGAACATATTCTTGCGCGACAACTTCACATGCTACTATTGCAACGACCAGTTAAGACCCAAGGAACTCACCCTTGACCATGTGCTTCCAAAATCCAAGGGTGGATGGAATAACTGGGACAACATCGTTACCGCCTGCATCCCCTGCAACAAGAAAAAGGGGAACCGTACACCCGAAGAGGCTAATATGAAACTCAGACGTCCTCCAAAGTCGCCATCTGTGCCGATTTATCTTCAGATAATCCGCAACATCGGAAACACGAAAAAACAATGGCACAAATATCTTTTCATGGACGCATGAATGGATTTTATTGATGAGGAGCTTAAGAGGCTTAAAGATAAAAATCTTTACAGAGTCCTAAGACCAGTTTCAACCCCGCAGGATCACCGCATTAAAATCGCCGGGAAATCATTCATACTCCTTTCTTCAAATAATTATCTTGGTCTTGCCAACCACAAGCTTATAAAAAAGAAATCAGCAGAGGCTCTCATTAAATATGGCACAGGAGCAGGAGCATCGAGGTTGATATCAGGGAACATTGAGCTATATGATGAACTTGAAAAGACCATTTCACGTTTCAAACGAACGGAAAGCGCTCTTGTTTTCTCATCAGGATATGCCGCAAATGTCGGGACAATATCTGCACTGGCATCAGAAAAGGACACCATTTTTTCAGATGAGCTAAACCATGCAAGCATAATAGACGGATGCAGGCTGAGCGGAGCGGACATAAAAGTCTATCCCCATAGCAACGCAGACAAGCTGGAATGGATGGTTAAAAAATACAGAGGCAGGGGAAAGAAATTTATAATCACAGACTCCATATTCAGCATGGACGGCGACATCGCGCCGCTTGGAGAAATAAAGAATATAGCATCAAAGCACGGCTGCATATTGTTTGTCGATGATGCCCATGCCACAGGTGTGCTTGGAAAAACCGGACGCGGTTCTTCGGAACTCTTCAGGATTGACGGCAGGATAGACATTTACATGGGAACCCTCAGCAAGGCGCTTGGAAGCGCCGGAGGTTTTATCTGCGGAAAAAAAGAATTAATAGATTTTCTTATAAACAAAAGCAGGAGCTTTATCTATTCAACCGGACTTCCTCCTTCAGCGCTTGCCGCGGGAACGGCAGCAATAGAACTAATCGAAAAAGATAGAAGCTTGAGGGATAAGCTTTTAAAGAACGTAGAAATACTGAAAGCCGGGCTCGACAGCCTCGGCTATGATACGATGAAAAGCGAGACGCAGATAATCCCGGTATTAATGAAAAGCGAAGAGCTTGCAATCAGGGCATTTAACTTTCTTTACGAAAACGGCATATTCGTTCCAGCCATCAGACCGCCTACAGTTCCGCCAAATATGTCAAGGTTGAGGATTACCGTAATGGCAACCCATACAATGAAAGAGATGGAGTTTGTGCTTGATGTCTTTTCAAAGATGAGACGGGCAATCAGAATTTGAAGCTTTCTCCACTTATCATAGGCAATATCGAGATTTCTCCTCCTCTGCTTTTAGCTCCAATGGCAGGGGTTGCGAACCTTCCATTCCGGATAATCGCTTCTGAATATGGGGCAGGGTTTGTTTACACTGAGTTGATAAGCGCAGAAGCGCTTTCAAGAAGGAACGAAAAAACTGAGGTTTTACTTAAAACCGACAGCCGGGAAAAACCTGTAGGTGTTCAGCTCTTTGGCGCAAATACGGAAACAATGGTAATGGCTGCGGAAAAAGTTGCCAAAACCGGGGCAAGGCTCATAGACATCAATATGGGGTGTCCGGTAAAGAAGGTTGTAAAATCGCGCTCCGGTGCAGCACTTTTGAAAGATCCGGGCAAAATCAAAGAAATGCTTAAAGCAGTTGTTAACTGCGTAGATATTCCTGTCACCGTTAAGATCCGCATTGGCTGGGACAATAAAAACATAAATGCAGTTGAGATTGCAAAGATTGCTGAGGAATGCGGAGTAAAGGCAATTACCGTGCATGGGAGGACTGCCCTGCAAGGATTTACCGGAAAGGCAGACTGGAACATAATCGCAAATGTAAAAAGCAATGTTTCAATCCCTGTAATTGGAAACGGAGATGTAACTACCGTTCAATCCGCTAAAGAGATGTTTGAAGTGACCCGCTGCGACGCCATAATGTTAGGCAGAGGTACTCTTGGCAGGCCATGGCTTTTCAGGGAAACCATTGCATTTATTGAAACTGGAGAAATCATTCCCCATCCTTCGCAGACTGAGATAAAATCTGTCATGCTCGAACATCTAAACCTCAACATCTGTTATTTTGGAGAAAGACGCGGTATAAATCTTTTCAAGAATCACGCTGCCTGGTATGCAAAAGGGATACGGGGCGCCATCGGCTTCAGACAAAAGGTAAACAAGATATCTTCCTGCGCAGATATGAGAAAGGCGATTGAAGAACTGTTTGATGCGCCTAAACAGTAATCATCGCCCTTCCCTTTTAAGCATTGTTAATGTAACTATGTTCATCCTCCTTTCTATTGGTTATAGGAAACCAACTCTTACCTTCTGCCGCGAAACCCTCCCATAAAACCTCTGCCTTCAAAGGAATGGGAACCTGAATATCCTCTCTCAGACCTTGCATTGCTTTCAAAGTTATGCATCTGGTGACTGACACCACTCTCTGCATGACTAACAATTCTCGCGCTTCTATGCTCCGTATTAAACTCGCTATGTGTTCGTTCGGAAGAGTTATTGTTTCTTTCAACCATAGGCTTTGACCATATTTCCCTTGCCCGGTCATTGTCATGGCGTGAATCTACCTTTCTCCCATGTTCTTCAAATTCTCTAAACCTTCTTCCGCTGTCTCTATCTCTGTCCATGTCTCTGTCTCTATCTCGGTCTCTATGTCTGTCTAAATCGCCTACCACAAAGCCAGGAAACCAGAAGTCATCCCACCAGAATGGATAAGGGCTCCACGAATACATGCCGTAGCCATAGTCCCATCCAGATCGATAATAACCATAATCCGGCATCCAGTGACCGTAGTAATAGTCATACGTCCCTCCCGGAGTACTTTGGCTGCTGCTGTAATCTGAAGTTGAATTATTTCCTTCATTTACCAGAGGCTGTCCAGTGGAAGAAGTATTTACTGAACCTTGATTTTCCTGCGCATTAACAAGCGAAATAAGCAGGAAAAAAAGGAGAGTGAATAATGTCGTTGTTATCTTTTTCATTGTAAACCACCTTCCTTTTCCCCACCTTAAAACCACTATCTTGCTTCTTAATCTACACTTCAATATCTAGTCTTTTTACATAAAAAAACAACCCTGAGGACCTATAAAATAATGCAATTGACCTACCGGTTCATGCCGCTAATTTTTGCAAAATTTGAGAAAAACAGAGCAGTAGAAAACTATAATAATGGGGAAGCTTGAACATCAAACTTATATTTATTGCCTTGGCAGTTCCCGCGGCAGGCGCCTGAAGTTTGAAGCCTAAGCGGGGCTGCCAAGGCAATCGAACGCAATGAACAACAAAAATTAAATCCTTTTCACCATCTCCGTAATGTAATCAAGCGACCTCGGATATATCATTCCGGCAAGGAGCAGTGCCGTAAGAATGATGAGCATCACGGACGTTCCCCAGGCAAGAACATTCTGGTATAAAGTGTTGACCTTGTCCCCCATTATCCGTTTGTTGTTTATAAGCTTCAGCATGAGGATAAGGATGATAGGCAGGAGTATCCCGTTTATTGTCTGCGAAAAAATCATCACGAATATGAGGTGAATCCCTGGTATCAGGACAAACGCAGCGCCAGCTAAAAGCACTATGGTATAAAACCAGAAGAAACGGGGTGCATCGCCGAATTTTTTCCCGAGCCCCGATTCCCATCCGAAGGCTTCGCTCACTGCATAGGCAGTTGAAAGAGGAAGTATGATTGCGCCAAGCACGGATGCATTGAGAAGACCGATGGCAAAGAGTATGAAAGCATAATTTCCAGCAAGAGGTTTTAAAGCAATGGCAGCTTCCTCGGCAGAATCAACATTGATGCCGTTCACATAGAGAGTAGCTGCCGCCGCTATTATGATGAACATGGCGACAAAATCTGTGACGAATGTGCCCAGATAAATATCCCATTTCAGATAATTGTATTTTTCGCGCTTTACCCCCTTGTCAACTACGGAAGCCTGAAGATAAAACTGCATCCACGGGGTTATCGTTGTTCCTACGAGGGCTATAAAGATGTTGATGTAATCTGTCTCGAACTTGAAAGTAGGGACCATAAAGCCCTTAAGGACATGGTCCCATTTGGGCCCGGCCATGAACCCTGAGATAACATAAGTAAAATAAATTACGCAGAAGAAAAGCATGACGCGCTCCACTGCCCTGTAACTGCCCTTTATGACTATGATCCAGATAAGGAATGCCGCAATCGGAACGGAAACATACTTGCTTACGCCAAAAAGCTCGAAGCCTGCTGCGATACCTGCAAACTCTGCAATAGTCACAGTAAGATTTCCGATTATGAGGAGAATCATTGTTATAAAGGTTGTCTTTATGCTGAAGTTTTCCCTTACAAGATCTGCAAGCCCCTTGCCGGTATAAACCCCCATGCGGCCCGCCATCTCCTGGATAACTATGAGGGCAATAGTTATAAGGAAAAGGGCCCACAGCATGCTGTACCCTTCCCTTGCGCCGGCAATCGTATAGGTGGCGATGCCGCCGGCGTCATTGTCGGCGTTTGCGGTAATTATTCCCGGCCCTATCATGGCAAGGAATATCCAGAGCCTGTTGGAAGGCTTTTTTTCATTTTTTCTGAAAATCATGGGAAACTCAGATCCTCTGCGTTTTCCTTCTTGATGCCGGAGGGATTAAAAGGTCAACTATATCATCAACTGTTATAATACCCATTATTATACCATCATCATTCACAACAGGGATGGCATAAAAATTATATTTCGATATCATATCTGCCACATCCTCAGGGTCTGCGTCAGGAGAGACAGACTTTACCTGATCCTGCATTATTTCTGAAAGCATACTGTTGTCGTGCGACACAAGAAGGTCTTTTATTGATAATACTCCGAGGAGTTTGTCGTTATCATCAACTACATAGACGTAATAAATCATCTCAACATCCGGAGCCACAAGTCTCAGGTTCTTGAAAGTCTCTGCCACAGTGACATTTGGAGGAAAAGAGAGAAAGTCAGTAGTCATAAGACCACCGGCCGTATCGTCTTCATGCTCAAGGAGTTCCTGCACATCCTCTGCCTCGTCGGCCTCCATGAGATTTAAGAGCTCCTGCGCTTTATCCTCAGGCAGGTCGCCGAGCAGATCCGCCGCTTCATCAGGAGGCATTAATTCTAGAAGCTCAGAAGCCTGTTCCTTGTCCATGTTGTGGATAATCGAAACCTGCGCATCAGGCTCAAGTTCATGCAAAGCCTCTGCGGCAGTTTCAAGGTCAAGGGTATCGAAAAGGGCTGCCCTTTCACGATGAGGTATCTGGCTCATGATAGATGCGATATCTGAAGGATGAAGCTCTGACAGCTTCGAGCGCTGGACATTAAGAGTAAGGCTGCTCTCGGTAGTCTGGAGAGGTTGAAGGTAATTCCAGCCGATCAGGTCCGGGGCTTTTTTGTAGCCGAACAGCTTCATTATGTCCTGCGATACATTTTCCATCCCAAGCCTTCTCATTATTCCGCTGAAACTGACATCGGCTGCGATGAGACAGAGGTTGCCTTTCACATCGCCAAGCTTTACATCATTTACCCGCACAACCTTTGCGCCCGTAATATCGACAATCTGCTTATCAAGAAGGTCCCTGCAGATTAGCATCTCGTTTTCAAGTATCTGTCTGCCGTTGACCTCTCCCTTAAGGATGACGGTTGTTATGGTACTGCGGTTGAAAAGTTCAAGGTTCTCAAAGGGAATCACAGTGGTCTCATTTTTTGCTGTCTCGGCTGCAAGCGCCACAACGCGCGGGAACACGTCTCCAAGTCTTATCACGAGGTCGGTAAGTTTTCCTATAGACTCACCTTCCCTGTCATAAATCTTCTTCCCTATTACCTCGCTTAAAAATATCTCTCCTACAAGGTACATAATCTCTGTCCTAATGTCCTTAATGAGGATTTACTTTTATCAGTTTTCTTCAGTTGTGTAGCCGTGCTTATGCAGGGTATCTATATCTTCTGTCCAGCGCGGTTTCACGCGCACGTGCAAATCAAGGAAGACCTTACAGCCCGTGAATTCTTCAATATCTTCCCTTGCCGAAGTTCCTATTTTCTTTATCATCTCTCCATTTTTGCCAACAATAATACCCTTCTGCGATTCTTTTTCAACAAATATATTGGCTGATACAACAAGAACTTCATTCTTGCCTTCTTTTATCTCATTTACTTCAACAAGCGCTGAATAAGGGACCTCCTGCTTTAGCAACCTGTATATCTTTTCTCTTATGAATTCGGAAAAAACAAACTCCTCAGGACGGTCTGTTATCAGATCATCTTCAAAGTACCGGTGAGCAACAGGAAGATCATTGCTGACACATGCTATAAGCCTTTCCAGATTCGTACCTTTCTTGGCTGAGACAGGAATAAATTCTTTTATATGCTTATACTTCTTCATGCTTTCGATCATGAGAAGGATGTTCTGTTTTCCAATAAGGTCGATTTTATTTATCACGAGATACACTATGGCGCCTGTGTCAGTGGTGCGGCTAAGAATCTTTTCATCTTCACGGGTAATACCGGCCAAGGCATCTATGATTACGAGGATTATATCTGCACTGTTCAGCGAGCCGTACGCAATACGGACAAGATTGCTTCCCATTACCCCCTTCGCCGCGCCTATCCCGGGAGTATCGATGAATACTATCTGGTAACCGTCTCCGTTCAATATACCCGTGATCTTGTTCCTGGTTGTCTGAGGCTTGTTTGAAGTTATTGAAAGCTTGTTCCCCAGTATGCTGTTGAGCAGGGTTGATTTGCCTGTGTTTGCCCTTCCAAATATCGTCACGAAACCGCAGCGGAAATTATCATTCTCATTAGCCGCCTTATTGTTTTTTTTATTCATCGCAATGTCCGTTCTTTGATTGTTTTCTTTATCTTAGCACAGTATGATTAATTCTTGGTAAAAATAAAGACAGAACTCATATGAAATCGTTTATTTTTTTTGAGCTTTCAGTGCTTGCCATATTTCTTGCGACCTTATGGCATTCTGCAAGGAGACAATCATATCATAAGTCAGAATTCTGGGTTGCCTTTTGTTATGCCCTGCTTTTTGAAGAGCTGGACATAAGATTCTTTAAAACCTATCACTACGGTGACGGATATTCTCTGGTTATAGGGAATGTCCCCGTAGTCATTGCCCTTGCCTGGGCAATAATCATCTACACAAGCATGCAAATCTCAGACTGCTATCCGCTCGATGATTATGCAAGGCCCTTCTTCGATGCCCTCACGGCGGTACTTATAGATCTTTCTGTTGATATGATTGCAATAAGGCTCGGTTACTGGCAGTGGAATATACCTATGAACCAGGGGTGGTTCGGGGTCCCGGCAGGAAACCTCTACGCATGGATGTTTGTCGTATTCTTCTTCTCTCTGTTCTGCAGGGTGACAAGAGTACTCTATAATAAAAACAAGAAGTATCTTCTTCTGATCGGGATAGTCCCGATTCTCTCGTATGCCGCGCTGTTCATAAGCATTGTTGTAACAGGAACAGTAAATGTTTATCTGGGACTGGATGAAAACATGAAGCTTCTCACTTTTCTGGCTATAGTGATCTTATTCGCATCTCCCTGCATTATAAGTTTTATAAAAATGAGAGGTCATTTCCCGGCATCCATCCATCCTGTGATATATTTCATCCGGCTTTGCCTTCACGGTTTTTTTCTCATTGAGCTTGTAATAAACTGGTTCTTCGTCAGCATGCCTGTTCTGCTTGTCATTTCCCTCTCTGCGCTCTCAATCGAAGTGCTTATACACAGAGAAATAAGGATTTAATTTTTATTTCGCCCTCAGCATTGTAAGCAGCATCTTAAACTTTTTAATTGCCTTAAGAGCATGCGGAATATTGGCAGGCATTAGTACCATCTCTCCTTCGGAGGCTTTTACAGGTTTGCCGCCTATTCTAATTTCAACTTCTCCATCAATGACCTGAACTACTGCATCAAAGGGGGCCGAATGCTCGCTCAACCCCTGCCCTTTATCGAATGAAAAAAGGGTAAGAGTGCCTGCACTGTTATCAACAAGAGTCTTGCTCACGACCGAGCCTTTCGCATATTCAACAAATTTCCCGACATTCACGGCAGTTGAAGCAGGAAGCAGCCCTTCATCGAACTCTTCATCATTGTCTCGTTTTTTCATCTCAATTCCTCCATTTCAGTTATCAACATTATTTGGTTTGGCAGTTCCCGCGGCAGGCGCATGAAGTTTTAAGCCTAAGCGGGGACTGCCAAACCAAGCAAATTTTAAACTCATCTCCTCGCCATTGCAAAAACTGCGACTTCATTTGCTCTCCCTTCTCTTATAAGAACATTGGCACATTCGCTTACCGTGGCACCAGTTGTTATCACGTCATCAACCAGCAAGATCTTTTTCCCCGCAATCAACTTATCCGCTCTTCTCCTGACTGCAAAGGCACCCTTAACATTCCGCTCCCGTTCAACCTTGCCAAGCCCCACCTGCTGCCTCGTATACTTTCGACGGCGCAAAATATCTAAAGAGGGAGTTGCAAGCACCTTCGAAAGTTCTGATGCGATTATACGTGACTGGTTAAAACCTCTTTCCCATTCCCTCAAGGGATGCAGAGGAACATATAGGATAGCATCAGGGCAGAATGTTGATATACCGCTTTTCCCGGATGAGAAAAACACCCGCATTATCTCCCGTCCAAGTGAAATCCTGTGTTTATATTTGAATGAATGCACTGCTTCGCGGAGAATTCCATCATACTTTCCAATCACAAAGACATTCGATACAGAGCTGCTAAATCCATGTCCTCTTTCAGCCAGATGGATTGGATCATCTATTATCTTTTGAAAACATGAAGCGCATATATTTTTTTCCGGAAAACCAAAAAGCTCCGTCCCGCAATAAAAACAGGATGGGGGAAAAAGAAGATCAATAAAACCATCAGCAAGATTCCTAAAAGAATTAAAAGTGACTGGCATATTGACATTAGACCATATCTTTATATAAATCCAAATAATATTTAAATAACATTTTCCATTCCGGAAGCTTTAATGTTTAACATGTTATTAAATTTAGGAGACATTGATGGTACCATTCAACATAATTAAATCTCTTGCAACAAAAACGGATTCGAAAATCCTGTTTCTCATTCTTGACGGATTGGGAGGGCTTCCTGATCCTGCAACCGGAAAATCAGAGCTGGAATCTGCAAATATTCCGAATATAAATTCGCTGACATCGCGTGCGGCATGCGGGCTTTCAGTGCCTGTCTCCCACGGGATAACCCCCGGCAGCGGTCCCGCGCATTTGTCGCTCTTTGGCTACGATCCATTCACATATGAAGTAGGGCGCGGTGTGCTTGAAGCCTTAGGAGTGAACTTTCCGCTTAAAAAAGGCGACGTTGCTTTCAGGATAAATTTTGCCACAGTTGATTCGAACGGTATCATCACCGACAGGAGAGCGGGCAGGGTAAAAACAGAAATTTCAGCTAAACTCTGCGAAGAACTGAACAGCAAAATCAAATTGCCCGGAGTTGAAGTCTTCGTAAGGGCAGTAAAGGAACATCGTGCTGCTATGGTTTTAAGAGGAACAGACCTTGGTGGAAACATAGCTGACACAGATCCGCAGAAGGAAGGTTTGAAACCTAAAAAGGCGGTTGCACTCGATGAAAAAAGCAGACATGCCGCAGAACTCGCAAATCAGTTCATAGAAAAGGCAGGAGAAATCCTTAAAGGAAAAACCCCAGCAAACTATCTTATGCTCCGCGGAATCTCAGGTTACCATGGTCTCCCGCAGATGCAGGATGTCTATAATCTTACACCGGCTGCCATAGCCACTTACCCGATGTACAAGGGCATAGTGCGGCTCCTTGGCATGGAAGTTCTTGATACAGGAGACACATTAGACGGGGAAATCAAAGCTCTTCATGAAAACTACAACCGCTTTGACTTCTTCTATTTCCATATTAAAAAGACTGACGCAATGGGGGAAGACGGAAACTTCAAAGGAAAGATAGCGGCAGCTGAAGAGTTCGACAAAAGGCTTCCGGAAATACTGAATCTTAAGTTCGATACCATTGTGCTCACAGGCGACCATTCCACTCCGGCAATAATGAAATCACACGGCTGGCACCCGGTACCTGTAATAATCTGGGGCAACTATTGCAGACCTGACAGTGTTAAAATCTTCAATGAAAACGAATGTCTGAGAGGAAGCCTTGGGATAATCCAGGCAGTTGATATCATGCCGCTTGCTCTTGCTAATGCAGGCAAGCTTCTAAAATACGGGGCTTAGAGAAGGGAGAATCACCCGCGCTTATAATAATAATTAAGCGGGTTAAATGACCTTCCGTTATATCTGACTTCAAAGTGTAAATGAGGTCCTGTGCTTCTGCCTGTATTTCCCACGTAAGCTATTACTTCTCCCTTTTTTACAACCTCATTAGGTTTCACAATCGTCGTGCAGTTATGGCCGTACACTGTCGAATAGCCTCTTCCGTGATCTATGATCACCATCTTGCCGTAGCCTGAAGAGTCCCACCCCGATAAAGTCACCTTCCCGGATGAAACCGCTCTCACAGGTGTCCAGTAATTCGCTGATATGTCTATCCCCTCGTGAAAAGCCACTTCTTCAGTCAAAGGGTCCATCCTTGTACCGTAATTGGAGTTTATTTTACCGTTAGCAGGCATGAGAGTATAAACAAACATCGGGTTCTTAAAATTCGTTTTCTTAGTGTTTATATAATCGTTTATCTCTGAAAAAACCTCTTCTTTGCGCAATATGTTAAAATAAAGTTTAGCCGCATCCTTGTGATAAAAACTTTTCTCTGTAAGTAATTCATTGCGGAACATGACTTCAGTCCTCTGTGATACTTCCGGTCCGCCGACTCCATTTTTTTTAGCTGTTTTAGCCGAGGGTTTAGCTGCAGATTTAGCCGCAGGTTTACGCGTAGCGTCTGTATTCTTTAAACCGAATATATCAATGAGTTTGTCTTCAAGAGATTTCAGCTTAGTGAGGTGCAGTCTGATCTCAGAAAGCTCCTGGCGGTATTGTTCGTTCTCAGTCTTTAACAGCTCTTTTGTTTTTACAACTGTCTCAAATTTCTCTTCTGCAATCTTCTTCTGATAGTAAGAACCTGCGAGAAATGCTCCGCCGCTTGCAATAAGCAATAACACTGCAAATCCAAACCGCACGTATATTTTCTTTCTATGATGTATATGCATATAACTCTTCCTTCTCATTAATTATCAACATTGTTTAAAAAAAAGATTTATTTATGCGGGTGCTATCCAGTCACACATGAAATAAAAAAAGTCAACCCAAAATTAAAATCTTGATTTGTATTCAGGACACAATCAGAAAAAATATTTCAGACAGTTTAGTTTCGTCGCGTAACAGAAAACGAACCTGTTGTTTTCTGCAAAAAGGCAATTCGCTGTTTGACATCCTTATAACCCGGATTTGAATTACTGACATCAAGGTAAAGGTCCATAGCACGATCGAACATCTTAATCTCCTCAAGGAATTTTGCAGCGGTATATTTTAACGGTATGATTCGCTCCTGCTCTCCCACATAATTGTTTATGACAGACATCAGCATTTCAATAGCTGATTCGCTTCTTCCAAGCTTATGCTCGCACTCTGCCATAAATGTAATGCAATCCAACATATATGTCTTATCATTCTTTGCCTTTTTAAACTCCGATATTGCATCTTCAAAAAGTTCCATCTGCATATAAGCCATCCCAAGATTAAAATGCGTTGCTGTGTCCTTGACATCTATCTTGCTGTCAACTTCCTTCTTGAATTCAGAAAGTGTAGCTTCAGAAACTGCAGAAGAAACATCATTTACCGGTAAAACCTTTTCATCCTTACTATTATTATTCCGCTCATTCATTTCTTTTTTAAGCTCGGAAGAAAGATCAAAGATCACACCTCTGGGGACTTTTCTTTCGTTTGTAACTCTCAGACTTGAATCAGCAGGCGAAAGTGATTCGCCCCTGTCAACTCTTGTCCCGCGCTTTGTTTTTATGATTTCTATCTGCTTTCTTATCTCTGCATTTTCGGGTGAAAGTTTTAGAGCCTTTTCAGCAAGAGCAATGGCTTCCTTGCAATTATCATCCTTTATGAGTTCCTCGACCATTGCACTATAATCGCTGACTGCACTATTGATGTCTCCCACGATCTCGCTGATTTCAGCCCTTTTCTTCCGGGCTGACGTATCAAACATTCCTTTCTTTTCCAGATCTTCACATATTACAAAAAATTCATCATAGTTCTGCTGAGATATTAATAATGACAATACATTTTGCGAGCATTCCACCGCTTCTTTCATCTTTCCGAGCTTTGCGTATACACGTAAAAGCAGTTTGTTGTATTCAAGGTTCTGCGGCTCTTTTTCAACTATTTTGATTATCATAGCTAAAGCTTCCGCATATCTTTCTTCCATATAATAAACCCGGCTCAGCTGCTTAAGAACATTTATGTTCTCATTGTCACGTTTCAACGCATTCTCAAAATACTCTAAAGCCTCATTCTGCCTGCCAAGTTTAAGCAGACAATCCCCGCCCAATAAAAGCGCTTCTAAATTTTCAGGGTAGATTCTTATCGAGTCCTCAAAATAAGCAAATGCTTCTTCATATTGTTGAGCGTCATAAGATTTTTTGCCGGAAAAGAGATGCTGGTTGGAAGCCTCTTCTACGGAGCCTGAATCTACAAGTTTATTTATAAGTTCTTTTTTTGCAGATTCATCATTGGGAGCAAGGGAAACAAGCTTCTTCATCACTGTTATCTCGTCATTCCTCATCCCGGCTGACCTGAAATACTTAAGCAACCAGTTGTAACAAGCTCTCGCCTCATTGCTTAGTTTAAGAAGCCTGTAAAGCTCCGCCATCTCCTGGTAAATCGATGGATTTTCAGGAGCAATCCTCAGGGATTTTTTATGTATGGCAATGGCTTTATGATAAAAGCCCTTCCTCGCTATCTCTTTGGCAACCTGGATATAATATTTTACCGCTTCATCTAATTTTCCGAGCCTTACACAAATATCTCCAAGCGTATTGCGCGTCTGAAGGTCATCGGGCTCAGAGTCGGAAACTTCCTTATACAATGAAAGTGCCTTTGTGAGCTCTCCTTTCTGAAGCGCCCTTTGGGCTGATTCTCTTAAGAATTTTCTATCCATAAATTCAGTTAATACCGTCCTTCCCGGTTCCAGCTTGCAATCCTGTATTTTCTTTTTGCAATCTCATCAATTTCAGATAACTCATTGGCAGAAAAAGCCTTTTCCTCATAAGAAATTCCGAACTCCTCTATCGTCTTTAATATCAACGTCTTTATTTCTTCAGGTTCAACCTTCTTCTTTGCAATCTCATTGACACCGCAAAGTCTTTTTTTCAATTCATTTTCGCCTTTAACTATATAGTCATTTCTCATAAATACTCTGTCAAGGCATTTGTAATCAACATCAAGCATGATAGCACCATGTTGTAACAGGATGCCATTGCTTCTCCGCTGGGCACTGCCGACTATTTTTTTCCCTTCAAAGGAAACTTCATAGTTGGATTTTGAAACAAAGCAGTTGAAATTTTTTGTTCTTCCTGATGGGAGTAGCTCCAGGTTATCTGTTAATACACCAAGCTTTCTGATGGCACCGGAAATCGCATAGCTTAACAGTAAGTAAAAATTCCGTGGTGACCTGCGAGGAATGATATTTTCAGGAACAGATGAAGAATATGTAAGGTCCCCCTTGTGAAGCACCGCTTCTCCGCCCGTTATTCTCCTTACCCAGTCCATACCCTGTGAAGCAATAAAATCAATATCAAGAAACTCGTTAATATTCTGAGCGTAACCTATTGTTATAGCGGATGGTTCCCATTGATAAAAACGAAGAACCGGGATCGACGTACGCCTCACAAACCCCATTAGATATTCATCTGCCGCCATATTAAAAAAGGCATCAGCAAAACCGCTGTCAATAATGCGCCACTTTACTTTTTTGACCAGATCCCAATTTTCATTAAAATTTTCCATACTATTCATCATGTTACACTTTGCAGGAGAAAATCAGATATAAAAGATAACCACAGAGAACACAGAGTCGAAAGAATTTTTCTTTATGACCTCTGTAATTTAAAAGTTCTCAAAACATTTTTCTGTGAACTCTTTTTCAAAACTCGGAGGACTCTGCGTTTATTTTTATACAGAGGATACAGATTATTGCTTTCTTGAAAAATAATTAATATCAAGCTCTTTTGCCGCCTTTACTTCATCAAGCCTTGAAATGGAAAGAGTATATGGGGCATGCCTTACCTTTTCAGGTGCATTTTCAGCCTCAATTGCAATCGCTTTCATTGCTTCAATGAATTTGTCCATAGTCTCGACGCTTTCAGTCTCAGTAGGCTCTATCATCATTGACTCGCTGACGATGAGCGGGAAATATATCGTTGGAGGATGAAATCCGTAATCCATCAGCCTCTTTGCTATATCCAGAACCCTGACCTCTTTCTTCTTCTGCCTGATACCGGAAAGAACAAACTCGTGCATGCAGTCCCTGTCATAGGGAATGTCATAGAACTCCTTAAGGCTGTGCATTATGTAATTGGCATTAAGTATTGCATTTTCGCTGATTTCCCTAAGTCCGGAATTACCTACTGTGAGTAAATACGTGTAGGCCCTGACCAGAACAAGAAAATTTCCATAAAAGGCGTGGAGACTGCCTATTGTTTTTGGCACATCATAGTCAAAATAGTATCTCTCCCCATCGAGTCCGACAAGCGGAACCGGCAGATATTTTTCAAGTCCTTTTCTTACTCCAACTGGACCGGCCCCTGGCCCCCCGCATCCATGAGGCGTGGAAAAACTTTTATGGAGGTTAAAATGAACTATGTCAAAACCCATGTCGCCCGGCTTCATAAGCCCTAGCATGGCATTGAGGTTTGCTCCGTCAAGATAAAGAAGGCTTCCGTTGGAATGCATTACTGAAGCTATTTCCAAAACCTTTGATTCGAATAGCCCCAAAGTATTGGGATTTGTAATCATAAGGGCGGCTGTATTCTTATTCACGGCTTGCTTCAATGTATCAAGGTCAAGCTCTCCTCTTGCGCAGGATTTGACGGTTTTCACAGTCATTCCTGCAAGAGCTGCGCTTGCAGGATTTGTCCCATGCGCTGAATCCGGGATTATTATCTCTTTTCTTTCTTCTCCTCTGTCCTTAAAATAAGCCCTCATCATGAGTGTGCCGCAAAGCTCGCCCTGCGCCCCGGCAGAAGGCTGGAGAGTGGCCCTTCCCATCCCGCTTATAGCGCACAGCATCTTCTCAAGCTCGAACATCAATCTCAATGCGCCCTGACACAGCTCTTCGGGTACAAGGGGATGAAGAAGACTGAATCCTGAAAGTGAAGACATCTTCTCATTTATCTTTGGATTATATTTCATTGTACAGGAGCCAAGAGGATAAAAACCTGTATCCACAGAATAGTTCTTTTTCGAGAGATTCACATAATGCCTCACTATCTCAGGCTCCGACACTTCGGGAAGTCTTGCAGGTTCACTGCGTACAAGATGCTTGGGCAGAACCTTTGCCGGAGAAATTTCCGGTACATCGAGTTTAGAAAGAGAATACCCGCGTTTACCTTTTTTGCTTTGTTCGAATATCAGCTTTTCGCTTACGCTGTTTTTATCAATGTTCTCTTTCATAATCTACAACACCTGTTTTAAAACCTTGTTTAATCCGCTTACAAGAGAGGATATTTCATTCTTGTTTCTTTTTTCTGTTACAGCCACAAGAAGTACGTTCGCATATTCGTCACCCAGCAGTTCAAGATGCACACCAGGAAGAATTCCTGCAAGGCTCATCCTGTCAATGACAACTTTTCCCTGTACAGGGAGACGTACAGCAAATTCTTTAAAGAACGGCATATCATTCAAGAGTTCAATTTCAGAATTTTTGCAAAGCTCATTTGCAGCGTAATGAGATTTCGAAAGACACTGAAGCGCGACCTCGCGAAGGCCTTCTTTCCCAAGGCTCACAAAGTATATGGTAGAGGCAAGCGCCATAAGTGCCTGATTGGAGCATATATTGGAAGTTGCCTTCTCGCGCCTTATGTGCTGTTCCCTTGTCTGAAGCGTAAGAACATAGCCGCGGTGTCCGGCAGAGTCAACTGTAGCTCCGACTATCCTGCCCGGAATCTGACGCATATGTTCTCTCCTGCATGCAAAAAAACCAAGATAAGGACCGCCAAAAGAAACTGGAATCCCGGCAGACTGCCCCTCGCCGGTTATTATATCAGCACCGAATTTAGCCGGACTTTCAAGGATTCCAAGCGAGATTGGATCAACTGAAAAGATAAGGACTGCTCCTTTTGATTTTACAAGCTCCGACAACTCCTTAGCGTCTTCGATGTTCCCGAAGAAATTCGGATACTGGAATACCGCTGCTATGACATCATCGGAAATTAGGCTCTTTAAATGGTCAAGATCCAGCACGCCATTATCCGTCTTCACATAAACCACTTCAATCCCCAGTCCCTGCACGTATGTTTCAATCACTCTGCAATAAAGGGGGTTCACAGTCCCGGCCACCACTACTTTGTTCCCTTTTTTGATGCGGGCAGCCATTATGACGGCCTCAGCAAGAGCTGAACTCCCGTCATACATTGAGGCATTTGCCACATCAAGCCCCGTAAGCTCGCAGATAATACTCTGGTATTCGTATATGCTCTGAAGAGTACCCTGGCTTATCTCGGGTTGGTATGGAGTGTAGGCTGTGAGGAACTCAGACCTTGATGTAATTGAATCAATATGCGCAGGGATATAATGATCGTATGAGCCTGCGCCTGCAAAGCTTAGGATCTGGTGGTTATGGCTGTTCCTTTCAGAGAGTCCTTCAAGAGATCTTTCAACATCTATTTCTCCAACCGGAGCCGGTATATCAATATTCTCTTTGAGTACGATATTCCCGGGGATATCTCCCAAAAGCTCTGAAAAATTCGATTTGCCCAGGGTTTTTAATATATTTGCCCTGTCTTCAGCAGTATTGGGGATATACTTCAACCCTTTTTAACCTCTTCAACATAAGCCGTATAAGCTGCCGTATCCATCAAACTGTTAAGCTGAGAACTGTCGCTCATCTCTACTGAGAGCATCCATCCTTCGCCATAAGGATCATTGTTGACAAGTTCAGGCGCATCCTGCAATTTTTCATTAACACTGCTTATCTTGCCGGTCACCGGCGAATAGAGGTCAGACACTGCTTTTACAGATTCAATTACACCGAAGGCATTCCCCTGTTCAACTTCAGTTCCGGCTGATGGGATATCGATGAACACTATATCGCCAAGCTCTTTCTGGGCATAATCAGTAATCCCTATACGCACCTCGTTGCCGTTCATTACTCTGGCCCACTCATGCTCTTTGGTATATTTCAGTTCATCAGGAAATCCCATGTTATTCCTCCATGTAAAATTTTTTCAATAAATATGACAATTAAAAATATTATTAATTCTCTCTTTGAAAATGAAAGAGAGAAAGAGATTATTTTTTTCTTTTATAAAACGGAGTCTCCACCACTTCAGCTTTGAGTTCTTTGCCGCGAACAGAAACAAAAAACTGTGTACCTACAACCGAATGTCTCGTATCAACAAGAGCCATTCCTATATTGTTTTCAGTGGAGAAAGAATGTCCCCCGCTTGTGACATACCCGATGACCATTCCATCGATCATTATTTCAAAGCCCTGCCTCGGTATCCCTAAATCAATCATCCTGAATCCTGCAAGACGCCTTTTAGAGCCAGACTCTTTTTCCTTGAGCAGTGCATCACGTCCTATGAAATCCCCCTTATCAAAGCTGATATACCTTTCAAGACATGCTTCAATAGGTGAGACACTATCGCCAATGTCATTGCCGTAAAGGGTGTATTTCATCTCAAGACGGAGAGTATCCCGCGCTCCAAGGCCGGCAGGCTTTAGCCCCATACCGACTCCTGCCTTGAATATCTCCTCCCAGATAAGAAGAGCCTTTTCCCGTTCAAAGAAAAATTCAAATCCTCTTTCGCCGGTATAACCTGTTCTTGAGATAATGGCGTTTACTCCGGCAACCCTGCCATAATCAAATTTAAAAGTTTTTATGGATTTCAGATCAACTCCTTCGCTCACGCCGGAAAGTATATCATCTGCAAGAGGCCCCTGCAGGGCGATTATCCCACCCGTCTCACTCTCATTTATAGCTTCAGCATCGTTTCCTATGACATTTTTAATCCAATCATAATCCTTGCTGACATTAGAGGCATTGACACAAAAAAAATAATTTTCTTCAGAAACCTTGAATAGCGTCACATCATCAATTATCCCGCCGTTTTCATTGCAGAGAAGACCGTAATGAATGTCCCCTTCCCTCATCGGGGAAGCATCCCCGGTATAAACTTTCTGCACCATCTTAAGTGCGTTCTTCCCTTTTATACCGACAGTCCCCATGTGGCAGACATCAAAGATCCCGGCTTTTTCCCTGACAGCAAAATGTTCTTCCCTGATACCGCTGTATTGCACAGGCATTTCCCAACCATGAAAATCTATAATCCTTGCACCCAGCTTTACGTGAATCGGATAAAGAGGCGTCCTGCGAGGGTTTCCGTTAGTAGTCATTATTTATAATAAAGTTAGAGTATTTATTTTGTTTCTGGAACCTGAACCGGTGCATTTTCCGGAGTCTTCTCTCCCTGCTGTAACGGCGACACAGGCGCTGTCTTACTGCTCTGAGATGATACAGGCATATCAGGGATAGCCGATGTCGCGCTTGATTTCGATGACATGGAAGAAAGCATAAGGGAAGTTATCATAAATATAGTTGCTGCAGCCGTTGTAAGTTTTCCTAAAAAACCTGAAGAGCCGTAGCTTCCAAATAGAGTCTGGCTTGATCCTCCGAATGCAGCCCCCATCTCGCTTCCTTTTCCCCGTTGAAGCAGAACAACAAGTATAAGGAAAAGACTAACGATTATGTGTATCACGAGCAAAAATGTATGCATCTTACTTTCCTTCCTCTTTAAATTTTACGATCCTTGAAAAACTTTCCGGCTTGAGGCTTGCGCCTCCGACAAGAGCACCGTCTATGTCAGCTTCACTCATTATAGCCTTAACATTGTCAGGTGTCACGCTCCCTCCATATAAAATAGAAGTATTTTCTGCGACTTCGTCGCCTTTTTCCCTCTGTAACAAACTCCTGATAAAAGAATGGACTTCTTCTGCCTGCGCCGGTGTTGCCGTCTTTCCTGTCCCTATAGCCCATACAGGCTCATAAGCAACCACGATCTTCTGAAAATCTGATTTTAAAATTTCTTTAAATCCCCCTGTTATCTGCTGTTCGATTACTTCAAACGTCTTGCCTCCATCCCGTTCAGAAAGCGTCTCGCCGACACAGACAATGGGCTTTAACCCGAATCTTAATGCTGCTGCTATCTTACGATTCACAGTCTCATCAGTCTCACCGAAAAACTGTCTCCTCTCGGAGTGGCCGATTATGACATATGTACAGCCGGCATCTATGAGCATGGCCGGTGAGATTTCCCCGGTAAAAGCGCCTTTCTCTTCCCAGAAACAGTTCTGTCCTGAAAGCCTTATTCTCCTGTGCATCTTTATTTTTTCCCATACAGGGACAAGAGCAGTAAAAGGCGGGGCTATCACTATTTCTACATCCTGCACATGCAGGCATTCACACAAGATACCGGAAGCCAGCGCTTCTGCCTCAGGCAAATTCATGTTCATCTTCCAGTTTCCGGCTATTATTGTCTTTCGCATTTTTTAATTTTTATCCGTTAGCGCTACTATTCCCGGAAGCTCTTTCCCCTCAAGGAATTCAAGAGAGGCTCCACCGCCGGTTGAGATATGCGCAAATTTACTTTCCATCCCGCTTCTTTTCACAGCGGCTATCGAATCACCGCCGCCTACTATGCTCGTTGCTCCTGATTCTGCGATCGCCTTTGCGATGGAAAACGTACCTTTTGAGAACTCATCTATTTCAAAGACCCCCATCGGACCATTCCATACTATTGTTTTCGCGCCCATTATGATTTTCGAATAAGCGTCAACAGTAGCAGGACCAATATCAACGCCCTTCATCCCTGCCGGTATGTCTTTTTCAGATATACTGTACCCTGCACCAGATTTTAGTTCAGCAGTGATAACATGGTCGCAAGGTAAAAGAAGCTCCTTCCTGTTTTCCGATGCAATTGAAATAATTCTTTTGGCAAGTTCAACCTTGTCCTCCTCGACAAGGGAATTCCCGATATTTATCCCCTTAGCCTTGAGCAAAGTGTAAGCCATAGCCCCGCCAATGAGCAGGGAATCAACCATTGTAAGTAGATTTTGTATCACTCCTATCTTATCAGAAACCTTAGCGCCTCCCAATATTGCGACAAAAGGCCTGGCAGGAGATGTAACTGCATTACCTAAAAACTCTATCTCCTTTTCCATGAGGAACCCTGCCGCAGCAGGGGACATGAATTTCGTTATCCCTTCAACGGAGCTGTGCGCTCTGTGAGATGTCCCGAAAGCATCATTGACATATAGATCTGCAAGGGAAGCAAGCTGGCGTGAAAACACCGGTTCGTTGGCTTCCTCATCCTTATAAAACCGAAGGTTCTCAAGGAGCATCACATCTCCAGGTTTCATGCTGCCGGCAAGCCTTTTTACCTCATCACCAATGCAGTCCGGAGCCATTATCACATTCTTTCCTAAAAGCTCACCAAGCCTTACCTCCACAGGGCGAAGACTCATTTCAGGGACAACCTTCCCCTTTGGCCTTCCAAGGTGAGAAGCTAAAATAATAGCCGCCCCATTGTCCAGGGCATATTTTATTGTAGGCAGTGATTCGCGGATACGCGTATCATCAGTGATCTTCCCGTCTTTTAACGGCACGTTAAAATCAACGCGTATGAAGACCTTCTTTCCTGCAAGTTTCAAATCTCTTATGCTTATTTTATTCAGTGCCACACCAAAACACCTTTATAAATACACAATAGAAAAAGCCATTTTTTTAGGCGTTTACATATCCAAGGGGGGACGAAAAGTCAATTTTTTTATATGTTTTACTTATATTATTATATTCCCATCAAGATAGATTTTTCTCTTTTGCTGAGGGAACCTTTCTATCGCATATCTGAGCATGGTCCGTGGCATTTTTTTGCAGTGCTCTTTCAAAAACTCTTCCTCGCTTCGCATATCCTTTTTTCCGACTTCGCGCAACATCCACCCCGCTGCTTTATGTATCAAGTCTTCCTTATCTCTGAGCAGCAATTTTGCAATCTTCAAAGTATCTGAAATCTGGCGATATTTGATAAAATGAAACGTCGCTATCATAGAAATTCGGCGCTCCCAAAGGCTATCTGATTTTGCCAGTTGATAAAGAGGCTTCCTGTTCCTGTCAAAAAGATAAGCCCCTACGATCATAGGGGCAGAGCTGTCAACGAGATCCCAGTTATTTATGTACTTTGTGTTATTCAGATACATCCCGTAAATGTGCTTTCTCACAGGTTCATCTCCTTTTGAATAGGAGTAAACAAGTATGAGAAGAGCAAACAATCTTTCCTCGTGTATGGGAGACCTAAGGAGAGGCAGTATTTCCTCTGCAGTAAGTGTCTTGTATTCATTTACCAGCTTCCTGATATCAGGAACGCTAATGCCAAGAAAAATGTCACCTTCGGCATATTCACCCGGTCCTGTTTTGAAGAACCCCTGCAGGAACTTCGCTTTTTCCTTGCTCCCGAGCTTCTGCAAACGGATATGGATTTCTTTTATGGTAGATTTCAAAGCTAATAACCTATTTTATTTTTATTTTTTCGTTCCCAATTCAATGATAGACGCTATGGTGAATGCTTCTGCAACAGCTATTATTGTCCAAAATATCAGTTCCAAACCAATAAGGAGAAGCGGCTCGCCAAACTGGTTAAATGGAGTAAAAAACTCCCAGAAGAAAAAAGAAAGGAATAAAAGAAGCGCAGCAAACCTAACTCCCCTTGCTGCCACGCCTGAAGGCCATGCATTAGAAAGCCATCGGTATATAAACGCATGCCCGATTCCAAACAATATGAACCCGAAGACAACCGGCGCCGGATTAGAAACAACTAATGGCAATGGCCTGATCTTTGTCCATACTGCAATAAGTTTCTCGTTTTGTATTGACGGATCAAGGAGTATTCCTCCGCCATTCCAGCCAAATCCTATAAGACGAAAGGTCAGCAGCATAGCGACATTCAAGGCCAGGCCTCCTGCCAAGCCAGCGACAATAGTTCTTAGGATAGGATTTTTCACTGTGACTTCCCACGCATACAATATTTATTATAGATTTATGAAATTATATGAGGTTGTTAAGAATGATGTCAAACTTGATTAATTAAAAATTTCTTTAAAGAATTTTTAACGACAAGGCTGTATTTTCTGAACGCAAGATTTGAGTGGCAGACGCGAAAGCGGGTAATGAGAAACGCGGAGCGTACTTTTCTGTACGTGAGCATTTTCGAATTGCCCGCTGACAAAGTATGCCGCCAAATATTACGTTCAGACCAAGTTTACTTTGCGATGTACTGTATGAGGTCGCGTATACGACACGAATACCCCCACTCATTATCATACCACGACAGCACCTTCAGCATGCTGCCATCAATGATTGATGTGCATTTTCCGTCAACAATGGAAGAATTGGAATTGCCGTTGAAATCTATTGAAACCAGCGGCTCATCGCTGAATGCAAGGATACCTTTTAGTTCCCCTTCGGCTGCTTTTTTGAGTGCGCCGTTAACAGCTTCCACTGTTGCTGGCTTTTCAAGCTCAACCACAAGGTCAACGACAGAAACATTCGGTGTAGGAACTCTCATTGCCATGCCGTCGAATTTTCCCTTAAGCTCAGGGATTACAAGGGCAACAGCGCGGGCTGCGCCTGTTGTTGTCGGTATCATGGATAATGCAGCAGCACGGGCACGCCTCAGATCTTTATGAGGAAGATCAAGGATGCGCTGATCGTTTGTATAAGAGTGAATAGTCGTCATAAGCCCTCTTTTTATGCCAAAGTTCTGGAGAAGGACTTTTGCAACTGGGGCAAGACAGTTTGTCGTACATGATGCATTTGATATTATGTTATGCTTTGAAGCATCATAGGACTTCTCGTTTACTCCCATCACTATAGTGATATCCGGCTCTGTCGCAGGAGCTGATATAATTACTTTTTTTGCACCAGCCTCAATGTGCTTTGCCGCATCAGCCCTTTTGGTGAAAAGCCCGGTTGACTCAACAACCACTTCAACGCCAAGGTCTTTCCACGGAAGCTTCGCTGGGTCTTTTTCAGAAAGGACTTTTATCTTCTTTCCGTTAACAATGATGGAATCCTCAGTGGAGCTTACCTCAGCTTTAATATTCCCGTGAACCGAATCATACTTCAACAGATGAGCCAGTATGTCAGCCTTAGTTATATCGTTTACGGCTACAATCTCGACTTTATCATTGCCGAGTGCAGCGCGAACAAGGTTTCTCCCTATCCTTCCAAAGCCATTTATTCCAACCTTTACAGCCATTACGCCATCCTCCTGATTATTAGTTTCATCTTCTGATTGAACTGTATCATAAATTGTGTAATAAATTAAACTAATTTTTTTACTGAGTTCTGCCAATTTCCGGAGGGTAAGGTGAAAGACAGTCCGACTTACGATTTTTCATCTGCACGCGGTTTTATCCTCTCATCGCTTTTCTGGGCAGCCGCCGGATTGGTTATTGGCTTTTACCTTGCCATGGAATTCCTGCACCCACAGCTCAACTTCGCTCCATGGATAACTTACGGCAGACTTCGTGCCGCCCATGTAAATGGCCTTGCAATCGGATTCGGAGCAGGCACGATAATAGGGCTTTCCTATTACATGGTCCAGAGGCTTTCAAAAGCCACACTCTTTGCACCGCGCCTTGCAAGATTCAACCTTTATTTCTTCAATGTTACCGCACTTCTGGGAGTTGTCTCTCTTCTTGCAGGTATGACATCTTCAAAGGAATATGCCGAACTTGAATGGCCGCTTGATATAATGGTTGTCGCAGTCTGGGTCATGTTCGCTGTCAGCTTTTTCGGAACTCTATACAGACGCAAAGAAAAGCAGATGTATGTCGCGCTCTGGTACATGATAGGGACGATCGTAACGGTAGCCGTAATATATATCGTTAACAATCTTGAAGTCCCAATCTCCTTATTCAAATCATACTCGGTATTCAGCGGAGCCAATGACGCCAATGTGCAGTGGTGGTATGGTCACAATATGGTGGCCTTTCTTTTTACCACTCCTGTCATAGGATTCTTCTATTATTTCTTTCCGCTTTCTGTAAAACTCCCCATTTACAGCCACAGGATATCCATAATAGGGTTCTGGTCTTTAGTGTTTGCCTACCTCTGGACAGGAGCGCATCATCTTATATATACGCCGCTTCCCGACTGGATAGAAACGGTCGCAATAGCCTTCAGCATATTTCTTATTGCCCCCTCATGGGCAACAGTGATCAACGCCTTCTATACCATGAACGGCAACTGGGGGAAAATGAAGAGCAATTACCTGACGAAATTTTTCGTAATAGGTATGCTTTTTTACGGCTTACAGACCATTCAGGGACCGGCACAGGCCCTGAGGGCATGGAGCAGGATAGTCCATTACACAGATTATATAATAGGCCATGTCCACATGGGAACTATGGGCTGGGTAACACTTACAACCTGCGGAAGCATCTACTATGTTGCTTCAAAGCTTGGGAGCAAGGGGATATACAGCGAAAAGCTCGCAAACATACACTTCTGGCTGGTACTCGTAGGACAGCTAATCTATACGATAAGCATGTGGATTGCAGGGATAGTACAGGGCTTCAGATGGAAGGAAATCAGTGCTGATGGAAGCCTGGTTTATAACTTCAATGACCTTTTACAGTTCAACATGCCATTCTGGGGAGCAAGGTCGGCGGGAGGACTGCTTTATCTCATTGGTTTCATGATATTCATTTACAATGTTTGGATGACCCTCAAAGTATCGCCTGAATCAGATGTAAGGAGGGGAGGCTAATGAGCAAACTTATGAGCAGATTTATGATCAAATTAATGAGCATATATGAAAAGCCTGCGCTTCTCACAATCATGGCTGTAATAGTGATAGCAGTGGGAACTATCGTAACTATGGTCGTCCCTCTTTTTATGAAGGACATGACCCCTCACAATGAGAATAACCATCCATACACACCCCTTGAGCTTGAAGGACGGGACATCTATATCCGGGAAGGATGCAATAGCTGCCATACACAGACTGTAAGACCCTTTCCGGATGAGCAAACCCGCTATGGGAAGGTTTCAGAAACATGGGAATTTGAATATGACAGGCCTTTCCTATGGGGGTCGAAGCGGACAGGACCTGATCTTGCCAGGATCGGAGGAAAATATCCTGACAAATGGCACTACGAACACATGAGAAACCCGAGGAGCATAGTGCTTGCTTCGATAATGCCTTCGTACGCGTTTCTGGAGAAAACACCGCTTGATACGACATACACATTAAAAAAGATGGAGGTACTTGATTATCCATATACCCAGAATGAACTGATAGCGCTTGAAGGAAAGACTGAGATGGATGCAATGGTCGCATACTTGCAAAGAATCGGGAATACACAGAAGCCCGAAGCAGGAGCGAAAGCCGAGCTAATCATACCTGCCGATGCTAAAAATCCTTACAGTGCTGACAAAGCTGCCATAGAAAAGGGAGAACATATATATATGGAAAAATGCGGCGCCTGCCATGGAAAAGACTTGAAGGGAAGCATCGGGCCAAATCTAATTGATGCAGAATGGCTCTTTGGCGGAACTGAAAGAGACATATTCATTTCCATATATGATGGAAGGCCCAAAGGAATGCCATCATGGGGAAATAAAATATCAAATGATGATATATGGAAAGTCGCTGCTTTCATAGAGTCGATACCAACAGAAGAGAAAGAAGAAAAAGCAGCACCTGCATTTAAACTTCCTGACAATACTAAGAACCCCTTTGAAGGAAAAGCAGACGCTATAAAAACAGGTAAAGAGGTCTTTCTTAAAAACTGTTCCGTCTGCCACAAAGAGGATGCTACGGGAAATATCGGACCAGATCTTACAGATGAAGTATGGGAATACGGGAACCGCGACAATCAGATCTTTGAAACAATCTATAACGGTGTTGAGGCAGAGGGAATGCCGAAATGGGGAAAGAATATATCCGATGACGATATCTGGAAGGTGATCTCATTCATAAGGTCAGTAGCAAGGAAAAAGTGAGCGGCCATCATGGAACTTAACCAATGGGTTTATCTTGGAATCATTGCGGTTTTTGGAGTCGTGTTCATTGCATTGATAATTTTTTATTTCAATAAAAAGCGGTATGACGAGGTCGAAAGGCCCAAATACAGGATGCTCGATGACAATGACAACATCAATGATGACGAACAATGACATGAATAATAACATAAATAATAAAATGAACAATAATAAAAACAATGGAGAGCTTCGCCTCGAAAAAGAAGAAACTGGCAAAAAAATCCCGGTTATAATTTATTTCCTCTATGCTGTCGTGACAGTTTTCCTTTTTGTCTATATCGTGCTTTATCATTGATTGATGTGAGCACTGTGAGTGATGTGTGACAACAATAAGCTTTTTAATCGAAGGGATAGACTGCTCATCCTGCATCTCATCAATAGTAGAAACAGTAAAAAAAATCAGCGGTGTTCGAAATCTCACCATATCAGCTGAAACCGGCCTTGCCGACATAGTTGTTGATAATGGCAAAGTAAATTCATCAGATATTATCAGAGTCATAGAATCTTTAGGCTACAGGGCAAAAGAAGCCGCGATTGACGACCTCGCCGCAGACTTCAGCAGACAGAAAAAGGACCTACTTTACAGGCTCGGCACAGCAGCCTTCCTCTCAATGCAGATAATGGCTGCAAGCGTCGCTCTTTACTCAGGATATTTTGACGGGATGGATGTACTCTCAAAAAAGTTCTTCGAGATAGCCTCATTCGTTCTTTCAACTCCGGTCGTATTTTACTGCGGATGGGGTTTCCATGTTAAAGCGATAAAAGGCATCATACACAGGACAGTGACCATGGACACGCTGATAAGCGCCGGAACCCTTGCGGCGTATGTCTACAGCACGGCAGGATTATTCTCAGGGGGAGAAGTATATTTTGATACAGCGGCAATGATAATAACATTCATACTTGCCGGAAGAACCATTGAAGCCTATGCAAAGGAAAAAACCTCATCAGTCTTTGATAAGTTCCGGGAGTTTCTTAAAATAAAAACTTTTGTCATTGATGCAGCGACAGGTGAAGAAAAAGAGATCTCTGCATCAGACATCAGCACAGGGAATATTTTCATCGTCCATCCCTTTGAGAGAATCCCCTGTGATGCCGAGGTATTGAAAGGCGCTACCGAAGTTGATGAAAGCATAATGACCGGAGAGTCCTTGCCGGTAAAAAAAGAGATGGGTACAACTGTGGTAGGCGGCACTTCGAATCTCTGGGGGAAGATTGAATGCAAAGCGCTGACTAGCTCCGAAAACTCCTATGCAGCAAAAATAATGGCGCTTCTCAGGAACTCATTTCTATCAAAAGCTCCTGTCCAGAGACTTGCAGACAGGGTAGTTTCATTTTTTGTCCCCGCTATCATAGTGATAGCCATAATCACTTTTTTATCACACTATCTTTCAGGTAAAAATGCAGCCACAGCCCTGATGTCAACAGTATCCGTACTTATCGTTGCCTGCCCCTGTGCGCTTGGACTTGCAACCCCGCTTGCCTTAAACAGCGCAATAACCTCGGCATTGAAAAGAGGGATACTTTTCAGGAACCCGGAAACCATAGAGGTCTTAAGCATGGTTGACAGAGTT
This sequence comes from Candidatus Schekmanbacteria bacterium, assembly GCA_016219965.1. Lineage (NCBI taxonomy): Bacteria > Candidatus Schekmaniibacteriota > Candidatus Schekmanbacteria bacterium. The sequence continues at coordinate 32,870 of JACRJM010000004.1, read as the reverse complement.
GTATTTGACAAAACAGGGACGCTTACTGAAGGAAGCTTTGCAGTATCAGATGTTATATGCGCTGATGGAGTTGCAGGCACCGGCTCTATCATTGAATCTATCATTGCAAAAGCATCTGCCCTTGAACAGAATATTCAGCATCCGCTGGCTTTATCGTTAAGCAGGTATAAAAATCAGGAAGTAACATTAAAAGCGGAAGATATAAAATATCATCCGGGCAAAGGGGTTGAAGGTAAAATAGACGGCAATAATATTTTGCTTGGGAACAGAATACTAATGGAAGAAAAAGGAATAGGAGTCAGTGATTCTATTAATGACCAGTCCATTAATCTTTTATCTTCAGGAAAAATAATAATCTATTACGCGGAAAACTTTGAGGTGAAAGCTCTCATTTCATTCGATGATAGATTAAGAAGCGAAGCAGAAGATGTTTGCTCTTTCATCAGGACGCTTAATCTGAAGACAGACATGCTGACCGGCGATTCAGCAGAGACAGCAAAGCGCATAGCTGACAAACTCGGATTAAGCTCATATGAGGCATGTCTGCTGCCGGAAATGAAGCTTGATATAATCAGAAAATTCAAAAGCAATGGAGAACATGTGCTGTTCGTAGGCGATGGCATCAACGACACTCCTTCAATAATGGAAGCCGACATAGGAGTTGCCATGAATGAGCCTTCACAGCTTGCCCCATTATCAGCGGACGTCGTACTTATGAACAATAACCTCAATGGTGTTAAAGATGCGATCATGACCGGCAGAAAGACAATGAAAATAATAAAGAGCAATCTTTTCTGGGCATTCATATACAACATAATCGCCATACCATTTGCGGCGGCAGGATTCTTTCCGCCTGTGCTTTCGGCTGCGCTGATGAGCATCAGCTCTGTGTCAGTCTGTTTAAACTCATTGAGGGCATGACATGGAGATATGGACTATATTCCTGCTCTTTTTTTTATGCCTTGCGCTTGGCTTTGGAGGATGGCTTATATTTTTGTGGGCTGTGAAGACTGACCAGTTCGAAGACCTTGAAAACCAGAAATACAGGATTTTCGATGATGAGGAAGATTAAAACTACTTCACAGCAAGCTACGAGATATTCAAATACTAATACAACGCTGTCATTCCGCACTTGATGCGGAATCCAGGTTTATTTATTATTTCTGGATCCCCGCTTTCGCGGGGATGACAATTCACCACGATATAGAGCATGAGAAATTCTTTTGATTAAAACAGTTTCACTTTTTCAGATACGTAAAGGCAAGACCTGTCTTAGCTCTTCTGCCATGGGAATTTTCAACGAATATCTTTTTCTTCCCGGCTGTTACTCCCGAGGGAAGAGTCACTTTAATTTCCGTGTCGGTCCATGATGTGACAGTGCAGGACTTTTCTTTTTTGCCTTTCACAATCAGCACCTTCCCTTCAATGCTTCCAAAACCGCTTCCCGTAATAGTAATCTCTGCTCCTGCCTTTCCTTTATTGCTGCTGAGCGCTGATGGTAAAACAGGTGGAGAGGCATCGACTATAATCAGACCGTTCAATCCATGTGCGACATATACTGTCGAGCTGGAGACAGTGAGTTGCAGCGGATCAGCGCCAAGTTCATATATGGTTTCAAGTGCTGCCTCTGCGGGATTTGTCACATCAACAACAGCGACCCCGTTTTTTTTGGATTTATTTGATTCATCAGTCCATTTTTTACCAAAGAAATAAGCCTTATTATCTGAGACAATAACAGGACCGCTGTCATCGCATATTTCCACATCCTTTAAAAGCTGCGGAGAGGATTTGTCTGTGATGTCTAAAATTTCAAGCGCACCGCCTGTAACTGTCAAATACGCAGTAGAGCCTGAAACAGCGGACCCGTTAAACCTTCCGGAATACTGTGATAAAAGGTCGGCTTCGGCGGGATTCAGGACATCTATCATATAAAACCCCTTAAGACTTGTATAAGCCTTATTGGAAAGATAGACCACATCATCAGAAACGAAGAGACCTGTAATATTGTTTCCCACACTGTAAGCATTGATCAATTCAGGAGAAGACGGATCTGAAACATCTAAAAGGTATAATGCAGCGGCGGTGCTGTCTGCAACATAGGCAGTATTCCCTGAAACACAAACCCATTCAGCACTAGGAGTCTCGTATGTCCCGAGGATGACAGGGTTTGTAAGGTCAGTCACATCTGCTATAACAAGCCCGTTATAGCTGTCTGCTATATATGCTTTATTTTCCGCTACAAAAACTTTGTTTGTATAACCTTTCGTATCCAGCACCCCAATAAGCGATGGTGATGATGGCTCACTGGCATCAAGTATCACAAGCCCGCCGTAACCGTTTGCGACAAACGCCCTATAGCCGTCAATGAAAACACCTGTGGCATAACTTACAGTGTTGTAGGAACCAAGGATTGCAGGGGATGATGGATTGGCAACATTCACCACAAAAAATCCGGCATACCCTGTAAGATATGCCTTACCGCCAGTGACATAAACTTTAACAAGAGAGTTCCCATCATATTTTCCAAGCAAGACCGGATTTGCAAGATCGAAAAGATCGACTATTGAAAGCCCTGAATCAGAATCACAGATGTAGGCCAGCGAGCCATAAACAAATATGTCAGTAGGCTGCTGAGTAGCATAGCTTCCAAGGAAAAGAGGAGTTGATGGATCTGAAATATTCAGGATGGTTATATTATCACTTTCTCCAATGATATAAGCCTTGCCTCCGTAAACAAAGATCTTGTTTATATAATAACCTACATTATATTCACCGCGCAGATACGGGGCCGAAGGCTTGGAAACATCTACTATCCGAAGTGTGTTGACATTACTTTCAGTGTTCTCAAAGTTATTATAACCGAGATATGCCAGATTGCCGGACACACACACATAAGTCAGTTTTTCCTTATCATAGTTTGAAAGCTTGTATGAGCCTGAGAGTTTAGGAATCTCAGGTTTGCTTACATTATATATTTTAAGATCATCCTGGATGAGGTAAACCTTTTTTCCGGACACAGACATTCCGCCAAATCCTCTGGCATCAAGGCCTCCGAGGAGTTTTATCTTTGACGGCTTAGTCACATCCAGAATTAAAAAGTCTCCGTTTTCATATGTCAGATATGCCTTTCCTCCCGACACATAGAGGTTGTCAACAAGACCCGAAAACTCATACTTGCCTGCAAGGGATGGAGATGAAGGATCTGATATATTAAAAACCTTAAGACCTTTCTGAGTCCCAACATAGGCATACTTCCCTGATAATGCTTCCACATTGAAATATTCGCCGTAAGAACCTCGAGCTTCAAGTTCAAGACTGCCGCTGTCAGCCGCAAATGATTGGTAATTTGGGAATGCAAGGAAATAAAGCGTTATTCCGATTATGAGAGTTCTCTTAAACATATAAGTATCCTTATTACTTAAATTAAACAATTTTCAATTAAAAAATGCTGTCTGTGCTGTGATTTTTTTATTTTAAATATCCTTGAATTCCAATTTAAAAATCTGTAACCATCAAAAACATAATTGTAATTTATTGATTTGAATTAATCCTGCGGAGGTCTTTCATGAAAAAAGTCGCACTTGGCAGCACAGGCTTAACCGCAACAAAACTTGCCTTCGGTGCAATGCATATCCCGCGCCTCACACCGGCTGAATCTGACAAACTCATAAACACAGCGATTGATATGGGTATAAATTACATAGACACCGCAAGGGCATATCAGGACAGTGAAGAAAAACTCTCAAGAGTAATACCAAAGATAAGGGACAAGGTGATACTCACGAGCCGCGCATTCTCATGGAAGATGGGCCCAGAGAAATTCATAGAGGACCTCGACGTCAGCCTTAAATCAGCAAAGGTTGATTACTTCGACTTCTACGGGTTCCATAGCGTGAATAAAATGGATGAACTCGAATCCGTGATGGGAAAGCCGCTGGAACTCCTCCAGAAAGCAAAAGAGCGGGGGAAAGTGAGGCATCTTCTTATCACAGGGCATAACCATCTTGTAATGGCAGAAGCAGCGAGAAAGAATATCTTCGAGATGATCTTCTTCCCCTTCAATGTGATCGAGCAGGAGCCTCTTGACGGACTCATCGCCGAGACAAGGAAGCACAACATAGCATCGTCAATCATGAAACCCCTTGCAGGAGGAGTGATAGAGAAATCTTCTCTGGCTTTGAGGTTCTTCTTTTCACATCCGGTGGATATCATAGTTGTAGGAATGGCAAAGATAAAAGAGCTGGAGCATAACTTCAAAGCAGTGAGTGAAGAGAAGAAACTCTCATTTGATGAACTTGCAGAGCTTAAAAAATCTGTCGAAGTATTCGGGAAGGATTTTTGCAGAAGATGCTCATACTGCCAGCCCTGTCCGTCGAATATCATGATCCCTTTTGTCCATGGAGTCTATCAGAGATGTTATGGAAGGGAAATGAATGATGATGTCCAATATACACTGCAGCTAGGGAAAAGGCTGCTGCCAAGCCTTAAGGCATGTTCAGAGTGCGGACAGTGCGAGGACAAATGTCCTTACGAGCTTCCGACAAGGAACAGGATAAAAGCAATAATAGAGATGGTGGAAGGAACAGCTTCAAAATGAACACATACTACAGAGGAGGTTACCGTTACTCGTTCGGAGGCTCGCTTACTCCGGCGGTTAAGTCATTAATTTATATTAATGCCGGTTTCTTCCTCCTCCAGACCTTCACAAAAGACAAGATTCTTTTTATCTTTGGTCTCATACCTAAGCTCGTAATCGGCGAGCTTTATGTGTGGCAGCTATTCACTTACCAGTTCCTCCACGGAGGACTCTTCCATATATTGTTCAACATGCTTGCCCTCTGGATGTTTGGAAGCGACCTTGAAAGAAGATGGGGGAGCGGGTTTTTCATGAAATATTATTTCCTCTGCGCAATCTGGGCCGGCATATCGTCAACTGCTTTTACGCCATCATCGATGGTTCCTATCATCGGCGCATCAGGAGCAGTTTACGGGATACTCCTTGCGTATGGCTTGCTCTATCCTGACAGGACGATTCTTATGTATTTCGTTTTCCCGATGAAGATGCGCTATTTCCTGATACTTATTGGAGGCATCGAGTTCTTCTCAACTATTTCAGCCACCAATGCCGGAGTAGCCCATATTGCACACCTGGGCGGGATGATATTCGGATACATCTATCTCACATACTTTGGGAAAGGCGGAGGAAATGGAATATTCAGGAATATGTATCTTAAAATCAGATACTGGTGGATTAGAAGGAAACTTAAAGTCATGGTCGGCGGCAAAGCAGATGATATTGATGACTCCGACGACAGACCGACCTATTATCACTGAAGTCATGAGCGTTTTTTATCTTATTCTAAAATAAGTGTTTTTATATTTTTTTTATAATGGAACCCATCTGCTATAAAGTACTATTCTGGATTCCCTCTTTCGAGGGAATGACATGCTGCTTAAAACCTCACCGTTGGCGGGAATATCATTGACGCCAGAATATCAAGCGGCACTCCCTTCTCAAAACAAAACTTTGTACTCGGATCTTTCATAAATACGAATTCTGCAAGCTTGTAGCGGAAAGAGAACATTACGTCGCCGTCTTCTTTGTTAAAGTCAATATCCTTGAGCGTTGATATGCAGTCTAAATATTCCTTTAATACTGACATAACCATATCCCTGACAAACGGGACTTCATTCTCCTCAGCATTTATCTTCATCCCTATCCCATTCTCGCCCTTGTAAGGCCAGTCAAGCCACTGCCAGAGTTCAGCGTAGTCTTTAAGCAATTTTGCGGAAGCTTTGCCATGGCTTTTGATTTTTGAGAAAAAAAGTTTCTTGATGCTGCCGGTGATTGCTTCTTCATCCTTCATTGGGAATATGCTGAAATAACCGCCAAGCTTGTCAGCACCTTTAATTCCCATCCTGTTCTCAACATTGAACAATCCCACAGGCAGGAGCGGGTTTGACGGGAATATGTTTAGCTGAAGGCTGTTAAGGTTCATTGGGCTCACTTTATCGCCGGGACCCTGTATTGTCTTTTCTACTTTGAGTTTTATTCTCCCGATTGACGCTTTCTCAATCCAATTGCCTCTGAATGAAGTGATCTCAAATGAGCCTGAACTCATCTTGAACTGTTTCTGCTCCCAGGCTTTCTTTCCGTCTATTGCTTCAACGCCATTAGCCATTGCATCTGTAAATTCAGAAAACAGTTTTTCAACATCCATAATGGCACCTCCGCTATCTAATTATAGATTTTCAGATTCTTCATTATCTGTTAAATCACTCTCATCTCCTGCCCCGAGGAATTTTGCAGACTCTCCTGCCGGAAGTTCCTGCACATCGCGAAGTTTACGTTCTATGGTGCGAGATTTCCTGCTTGCATCGCTTATTTTGTTTGCTGCCGTTTCAAGGTTTTTCCTGACACCGTCCAGCATATCGCCGAATTTTCCGAACTCGGTTTTGACAGCGCCAAGCAGGCTCCATACCTCGCTTGAACGGCTTTCAATAGCAAGCGTCCTGAATCCCATCCGCAGGCTGTTAAGGAATGCCGCGAGTGTTGTAGGACCTGTTATTGTCACCTTATATTCCCTTTGCAATGTGTCAAAAAGATCTGTGCGTCTTACAACCTCAGCGTACAATCCTTCTACAGGGAGGAACATTATCGCAAAATCCGTTGTATCAGGAGGGCTCAGATACTTGTCCCTTATATCTTTCGCTGAAATCCTTATCGCTTTTTCAAGCTCCTTGTTTGTCTGCTCAATCATGTCGATGCTGCCGCTTTCATAGGCGTCGAGGAGCATATGATATTTTTCAAGCGGGAATTTGGAATCAACAGGAAGCCATACAATATCTTCAATCTTATCCCTGCCGGGAAGCTTGATGGCAAACTCCACCCTCTCACTGCTCCCCTTTATTGTTGCCACATTTTTTGCATACTGGTCTGCTGTTAAAAGCTGTTCAAGGATATTCTCAAGCTGGTATTCGCCGAGCGTTCCTCTTGTCTTTACATTGGAGAGGACTTTCTTTAAATCCCCGACACCTGCCGCCAATGTCTGCATCTCACCTAGTCCTTTATGGACAAGCTCAAGCCTTTCGCTTACGAGCTTGAACGATTCCCCAAGTCTTTCCTCAAGTGTCTTGTGGAGTTTCTCATCAACGGTCTGGCGCATCTTCTCAAGTTTTTCGTTATTGTCATCCTGAATAGATTTTAGTTTCACCTCTATTGTGTCTGTCATTTTGCCGAGTTTATCGTCGTTGCTTTTTGTTAGCACATCAAGCCTGTTCAGCATGGAATCGCTCAAAGACTTGAATGAGCCGCCCACTTCCTCACGCAGGTCTTTTGAATTTTTTCCGGTCTCCTCGCGGTTTCTGGCAAACTCATCTTTTACGGAGTTTTCAAATTTGGAAAGGCTTTTGTCTATCGCGTCAATCGAGGTCTCGATTGCCACAAACTTTTTTTCATCTTTCTTTCTGCCTGCCTGATAGGCGAAATATAAATTGATAAAGAGCAGGATAATTATAACGACCAGCAGGAGGGTTTGAATCATATTGGCACTATTCTCCGTTCCACATTATGAAGAAATAACAAATTTTATTGGAGTTTAAGAGAACAGTTTCTAAAGGTCAATAGGAATGGGAGGGGGAAGCTTATGTGTTCTCTTAGAATGCAGGCATTTTTACTATTGTATTATTTTTTACGATTTACGTTTCCTAAACGTATATCGTAAATTTTTTTACAATACCTATAAGCCCATTGTTAAACATTATATTTGATTACTCTCCATTTTTTATACAATTGACAGGGGATTTACTATAAGTCAGTTTTAATTGATAGTTATGCTAAATCTGTGTAAGATGTATTTTTACGATGATGAATAGGAATGTCATGCAGCAATTGGCTGGAGATACAGAATGATGAAATGGAAAGATTTTGTCTATAAACAAGTGATAGAGCATTGCAACAAGCAAGGGTCTAGAACATTCTCTCTCCAAGATATTTTAAAAGAAAGATTAGATATTTTCAGACAATTTCGCCCTGAGAATAAGCATGTGGAAGCCAAAATAAGACAGCAGCTTCAATATCTTCGCGACGAGAAATTAATTAGCTTTTTGGATAATTCCGGTCATTACACTTTAAGAGGTATAGATTTACTTGAAGCAGAAAGAGATGAAACAAAGACTATTGATTTGACTAAAGAGGAACCTGAAAAAAGAGAATATCTTGTTGAGACATATGTAAGAAATGTGTCGTGGGCTAAACAAGCCAAAAAGAATTTTGGAGATTTATGTCTCTATTACAATTGCAGTAACACATTCTTGAGGGAAGATGGCACTCGCTATATTGAGGTCCATCACATTATACCTTTATATAAAGGCGGTGAAGATGGATTGTGGAATTTGTCTGTATTATGCGCACATCATCATCGGATGGCACATTATAGCGATACAAAAACACGAATTGATATTGAAAAGTTCTTGTTAAGGGAGGTAGAATCGAGACTATGATAGATTCAAAGTGGACAGACGCTATTGCTGAAAGAATATCTGATGAATGGAGCGGGAAGAGTGAATTTCCAGAAGATGCTGAGCTTTTGAAAACTATACTGAGAGATTTATTCTTGAAATCACCTGAAAGCTGTACACAATTGATTGGCACAGGTATTATTGAAGAAAATTACTTCGAAAATATATGAAATCATTTATATTCATTACAAATGAAGGGATTACTTTTCAGCCAAATTCTGAAGCTCAAGAACCTGACATGGAAAACTGTCAAGTAATTGGTTTTGGAACAGGAGCAACCATTAAAGAAGCTTTTGAAAAAATGATAACAGAAGAAGAATATTTATTGAAAACTGACTTTAATGAAGTAATAGGGCTAGAATTATCACATGAACAGAAGGAATATTTTTTCTTAAATGACTATAAAGTTCGTTACAGTTAAACTATCTACTATTTCTTGATAACTTTATATTCCTGCTGCTTCCACGTTTTTCCACCATCAACTGTTTTATAAAGCAATCCATCAAAACTAATAAGCCAGCCAATATTTACATCAACCATTGAAACAGACCAGAAGTCTTTCTCAGATTTGCTACCATCAAGGTTTGTAATTACCGCCTTTTGCCAACTCTTCCCGCCATCATGAGTATAAAGAAGATCCCCACCTTCACCTGGGATAAAAATTCTATTTTGATCTGAAATTAAAGCTGACCTATGAAGTGTTTCATCTTTAGGATTTGGATGTCTGACAATCTTCCAAGTTAAGCCATTATCTTCAGTCTTTGACACACCGCCAACATAATTTATTGTATAACCGACACCTGACGGAAATATTTTTAAAGTATGAATAACCCAACAATCAGGAGGCGCATTAACTATTTTCTTCCCATTCACAATCTGACCTTCTGATATATTCATCCCAACCTTCTTCCATGTAATTCCTTTATCTAAACTCTTATAAATAAAACCCTTATCTGTGCCTGCCACCAAATAGGAATTTCCCCCATATAGGATAGACACATTTTCATTATTTTTTTGCCATCTTATAGAGTTCCATGTATCCCCATTATTAGAAGATACATATATATTGTTTGAGACTGAAGCATATACGAGTTCCATAGAATTCAAATTAATTATACCTATAGAAAATAAGTTCTTTAAATTAATTTGTTTTTGGATTCCAATTTTTTCCCATGTTTTTCCACCATCATCAGTTTTTAAAATTCCGGTTCCTATTGCATAAATTCTACCTTGATTACCAATATAAAAATTATTAATAACTATATCTAAATCATTCCCTATGGGATTATAAACAACATGCCATGTTTTCCCCGCATCATCAGTTTTCCATATTTTATTGTCAGCATCAACTGCAAAGCCAATTTTGTATGAAGAAAACAAAACAGATACTGCAGTATCAAACTCATTTGAGTTTGCAACAAAACACAATGGCAAAGTGCCAACTAAAATAATGATGATTACAAAAAAAATATTTTGTAACTTCATCTGCTACACCTCATTTTCATCTGTTGGTATTTTAAGTAGTAGTCTCTTACTATTCTTGATGTTTGTTGCAATTCATTATAGGAGATATTTCTTTCTCCTCTAGTGTGCTTTAAATCCTCACGCCATATTGATGGCGGCCACATCCCGCCCCACACCTGAAAACCCTTATGAGTTGGTGATGTGCTATCCATCAAGGCATGCATGCCCTTACCAAGTTCATAAATTGCTTCTTTTCTGTTAGGTGCATTAATGGCATTTTGAAGTTGTTGCTCTATAAATAAGTTCCATAATCTTTCAGCTTCCTGCGGCGTTTGACAGGGTGAACACATTGCATGCTGATAAGATGAATCCTTACCTTGATTTAAAGGATTATCTATATCTTTGCTTGCCTTCTCAAGAGTTTTAATTTCATTTGGGAGCAGTATATCACTTAATCCACGACCAATTATTTTGTTATGAATATCCTCCGGCCAAATCCCCTCCGGGTCGGTCAGAGCCAACGGATTGTTCGTCACATACACATAGGGGTTCAGGGTTTGCGGGAGGTATTGGTCGCCGAGGACTGGATCGGGGCTTATGTAGCGGCCTGTTGATGGGTCGTAATAGCGGGCGCCGTTATAGAACAAACCGCTCTCTTCATCTTCCCATTGTCCCGGAAAACGGAAGTTATTCTTTATCGTGCCTTCAGATTGATAAAGTTTCCCGAATGGATAATAGTTTCCCTTCCATGCAACGCTGCCATCCTCATCTGTCATGATTACAGGTCTGCCAAGATGGTCGTTGTGGTAATAGTAAATCTTCTGTCCGTCTGGATTGTACGAACCCATCACAGTGACGCTGAAAGTAAAAGACACGATATCAGGATCTGAGAACTCCCAATGAACGATGTTTTCATCACCTGCCGCTATCTTCCCATAATACCAGTAAGGTTTATCATCTGAAGTCGTGCCATCCCGATTTCTAACTTTCACGGAAGCAACGCTGGTATAAGTGAGTCTGGCATCTACATCATATAAGGTCTTTGCGCTGTCTTTATTCTTCAAGGTAACATTTGCAGACACTATCTTTTTTATGCTGTCCCATGATGCAGAACCATATACATCAACATCAGATTCAACCTTTGACTTAAAGCTCTTCCCTTTTCTCTTTTTTATACGCTTCTTTATCTTCAGCTTTGGATTTCCTCCGCCAACATCAACTGTAACAGTGTATTTTCCAATAACCTTAATCCCTGTTTTTTTCTTAATTCCCTTTCCCCTGTAACTTTGAGGCGCTGTGTCAGCATCAGGCATTACAGCGGCAATCCTTCTTTCCCCTGCATAAACAAAATCAGAGACCTGATTCCCGTTCCTGTCAGTTATACTGATCAGTCTGCCGTCAAGATCATAAAAATAGTTTTGCCAATTGCCATGCTTTATTTTTCTGTCACGCATCCCCATATAATCATATCTGTATTGCCCTGCCTTATCACCGTTCTTAACAACCGACTCCAGCATGCTATTTTTATCATAATTATAAATGTGCTCTCCGTCAGATACAAGCATTCCTGCATCGTTATAAGAAAAAGTTCCCGACGTGTCGCCGGAAACGCCCATAAGGCGGTTCCCAGAATAGGTATAATTTTTTTCTCCTCCATTAAGAATTGAAGTGACTCTGTTTCCCACATTGTCATATGCAAAGCTCATTTCACCAAATGGACCTGAGGCAGATATTAGACGATTAAAAGAATCGTACAAATATGAATAGCCATCCGATGAATCAATTCCATCTGCTATCTCAAGGATATTCCCGTTCCAGTCTCGCGAAATATCAAGTTCAAGGAAACTACTGCCTGAGCCTTTGCCGGCTGTGATCCCTGTGACGCGGAACTGAGAATCATAAGCAATGTTTTCTCTCACGCCATTTGAATATGTAATTACCTTTTCGCTTCCAAATGCACCCCGTTCGAAATCAACCTCGGCAACAGAGCCATTTTCTTTTTTTATTTTTATCCTGTCAGGATAATCACCGCCCCACGGATACTCATAGGAAACTTCCAAGCCCGAAGGATAGATATTCTTAGCCACCCTTCCGTTTTTATCATACGCATAAGTCATATTATAATTTTTACCATCCATGCTTTTGACTTCGCTTGTTACATTACCAGTTTCATCATAGTTATAGCGTATGACCGATTTTCCATCATCAACTGAAGTGAGCCTTCCTTTGCCATAGCTTGATTCCGCTTCATCATAAATAAGGCTTATATCATCACCGTTCTCATATGCAATGCCTGTCACTCTTCCTTCGGAGTCATATGAAATCTGCTTTGTCCTGCCATTTCCATCTATAATTGTCGCAGGCTCTGACATCTCATCATAAGAGAAAATGCTTTCACCTCTTTCCTCTGAATTAACGTAAAGAAGCCTTCCCATGTCATCGTACTCAAAATTGGTGGTATTTCCTGCTGAGTCTGTCATGGACTTAATGCTTCCGAAGTTGTCGTATGTGTATTGCGTAATAAGATTCAGAGAATTTGGAAACTCGGCAACCTTTATCAGGCGTAGCATATGGTCATAATAATAAAACCATCCGGGTGTGCCTACAGGAGTGACAGGCTCTCTTGCTCCTTCAAACTTGAGGTGCTGACCAATTCCATAACTTATGCTATTATTTCCCGCTTCAGGATAAATAGTCTTCAATTTATTCCAGGCTGCATACACATACTCTTCCCTGAGCGCGCGTACACCGTTTTCATCTCCTTCTTTAACTTCATAGGCAGTGAGGTTTCTTTCGCGGTCATATTCATAGAGCGATGTTTCAATCACAGATGATGTCTTTCCTGGTCCTCGCCTCAGCTTCACCTTGCTCACATCCCCAAGCTCATTGTAAATGTACTCGACGATATTCCCTTCAGGCAGGATCTCGTAATGCACCTTCCCTCCCTGATAATATTCATAGCTACGAACTGACTCACCATTCTTAATCTCAATGAGGTTGCCGCTCAAATCATAATCAAGTTCATAAACAGCACCGGCCGGATAAGTGATCTTCCCCGGATTTCCGTAAATATCGTACAAGTCATAAACATAGACATTGCCGGCAGTATCGGTGATCTTTTTAAGCCTGCCGCGATTCATGCCATTTGAGATATCAAATGAATAATATTCAAAATATGCTGTATCAGATACATCTCCCCGCGGGCCATCGGCGGAAATAAGTCTTGAATATTCATCATAAGAAAAAGTTGATACATAGTTATAGGGGATGATCTGCCGGGAGGCATCCTTTGTATAACCTTTCTGAATAAGCTTTTGCGGCAAAGCTTCTGGGCTTTCATTAGGTGTTCCATCTCCATCATTATCATAATCAACAACGATTTCTCTGTCACCGCTGCTGCTGCCGAACACACTTGGCGTCGTCAATGACACAGGGATATCAAGTGACGGATGATAAGTGTAGGTCATCACAACTTCGTCTATCGTACCGCTGCCGTATATTATTCTTTCCGGCTTCCCTTCAGAATCAAAAAGCTCGTAAAGAGTTATATTCCCGTAATAATCTGTTACCGCTGTTGTCCTCCCCATGCTGTCATTGGTGTAAGAATAATATGGGGAAGTACAGGTTGAGCATGTTGAACCGCCTGTTGAGTTTTTTAGAAATCCGGAACGGTTTTTTACATCATAATAAAAGTTTGTAGAATAGCCGCGCGTATTAGTTAGAGTCGTGTACCAGCTATTCGGATTATATGTGAGTGTCGAATTGGATTGCCCGTTATCTTCAGAAAAGCTCGAAACCCTGTCCTGCGAATCGTAAATATATGTATGAACTCTTCCATCACGCCCGGTTATCTTCGTAATATTGACATTATCATTTGCATCTCCGTATTCATACGTAGTTGACGAGCCGTCAGGATAAATTACCTTCTGAAGACGCCCATAGCTTGCATACTGATATTCAGCAAGTTTGCCTGTCAGGTTTTTTGCAGTTTGCGGACCATAGACGGCAGTCATCCGCCCGGAAGAGTCATAACTGATAGTAAATGCATTTCCTATGGTATCGTATAGCTCTGTAAGCTGTCCGCTGGAATTATATGAAAGCTCGATGCTGTTGCCGGCAGGATGAGTAACTGAAAGAAGTCTTCCGTCGCTGCCGAATAAGAGCGTTTTGCCGCCCGGATAAATAAGCGTATATGTATCGTTGCCATTGTCGGTAAATTCATATGCAGATGGCTCGAGCGAAGGAAGATAGACTCCATCTTTTTTATAGAAATAAGAGCTTCTTCCCTTTTCATCAAAAAATCTTATGGCATTACCAGACTGAAGAAAATCAATGTGCACATTGAAATTGTGGGTCCAGCCATACCCCATAGGAATCCCATCCCTCTCAAGCGTTAAAGTCCTTGAAGGAGACGCTGACGAAACCCCGTCATAGCCCATTTCAGAAAGTTCGCTAAACACGATAGAACCATTGGATTTGCTGACAGGCGTTGATACACCTGAAGAAGAAGCTGGGATCTGAAGCCTGTTTGAATAGGAACGTTTGAATTCTAGATCCATATTGATACCACTGACTTTGAAATCAATTTCTTCATTTGTCATCTCGCCGTTTAAAACACTTACCGGCTCACCAACGCTTAACTTCTGCGTCTGACACACATCTTGTTCAGCAGGAGGCACAGAGATTGGAGTATTACAAAGTTCTGTCGGCGTTATAAAAAATGTGGCAGCGGGAGTAAGGCGATCTCCTTCGGTACCGCATCTAAAACAACCAAATCTTAAACGCGCATAAACATAAACCTGCACCGAATTAGTATCTGCCCAAAGCAATGTGGAGTAGGAATTATCCATTCCAATTTCAAAATGGGTACTCATTCCATCGTGCATGCATGCTCTTTGAACACCAAGTGTTATCTCATAACCCGCAAGCGCTTTTATATTGTAGTCACAGCAGCTGATACTTATGTCATCATAGGGCGTCCATGAAACCATGAGCCTTTTTTGCGCATTGCCATAAAGGTCATAATCGGGAACAAGCACTGCTGAAAGACCCTGCGGAGGAGAATCTTCAGCATAGAGCCGTAAAGGAATAAAAGCAAATAAGCAGAGGAAGAATAACAATCTGTATTTCACCAAATCTCTCCCAGGCTTTTAATATAAGAGATAGAATTCTCACCAACGGCACCTTAAATACCATTAACGTTTAAATTGTCAATATAAATATATTATTAACAAGTTATATTTAATTATAGCAATATAAAGCAACTGAAAATTTCGCTCGTCGTTGCCACGGTAAGTGCTGGGGGGATTCAATTATTATCATTCTTTTTTGTCATTCCCTCGAAAGAGGGAATCCAGAAATAATGAGAAAACTGGATTTCGCATCAAGTGCGGAATGACAGGCATTGTAGCTTTAAAGAAATAAAATCAGAAGAACACTTCGTTATGAATCAAGGACAGAACGAATTGCTTTCAGAAATGCATTTGGAGAAATCGGTTTTGGTATGAATTTTGCGTTTTCATCGATAAGGCCTTTTTGGGTTATTATATCCCCTCCATAGCCGCTTACAAAAATAGCCTTGATATTAGGAACTATTTTCTTAATCTCAGAATAAGCGTCTTTACCGCTTTTCTTTGGCATTATTACATCAAAGATAAGAAGATTTATTTCATCCTTATGTTCCTTGAATTTTGATACCGCATCTTCACCGTCAACTGCTGCTATTACCTTGTAGCCAAACTCATCAAGGAGAGCACTTATCAAATTCCTTATTTCACTCTCATCCTCTGCAATCAATATCATTTCACCTTTTCCGGATGGGATTAACTCTTTTTCAACTTTTTCTTCTACACTCCTCTTTTTTTCAAGAGGTATATATATCTTAAATATTGTACCTTTGCCAGGCTCACTGTATAAATTAATATATCCGTTATGCTGTTTAATTATACCGTAAACCATTGATAGCCCCAATCCGGTACCTTTGCCGATTTCTTTGGTAGTAAAAAATGGTTCAAAGACTTTTAGTCTTGTTTTCTCATCCATGCCAATACCTGTATCACTAACAGAAAAAACAACGTATTCCCCTTGCTTGCCATATCCATGTGTCCTTATAAAGACATTATCCAAAAATTCAGAATCAGTGTTAATAGTCAAAACCCCTCCATCAGGCATGGCGTCTCTCGCATTGGCAACAAGATTCATAAGGACCTGCTCTATCTGTCCTTTGTCTGCAAATATTGTCAGATGTTCACTTGAGAGAGATATCTTCAGTTCAATCTCTTCGCTAATCAGTCTTGACATCAGCTTCTGTAGTCCGCTTATTATTGAATTCAGGTCGATTGGTCTTGGATTCATTACCTGTTTTCTGCTGAATGTAAGCAGGCTCTGCGTCAGGTTTGCAGCTTTCTCAGCTGATGCCAGCAGAGGGTCAACATAAGCGTATAGCGGATCATCCGCGTCCAGCTTCCTCTGGATGATGCTTCCATATCCTATTATTGCAGTCATAATATTATTAAAGTCATGAGCTATGCCGCCTGCAAGCTGGCCGATAGCTTCCATCTTTTGTGCATGGAGCAATTGTTGTTCCAGCTTTTTCTGCTCCGTAATGTCCCTTATTATCCCCCGATACATAACTGTTTTTCCTGTATCATCTCGAACGTTTGTAGATGTTAAGAGCACATTGATAAGGTCTCCGTTTTTCTTAATAAAAACTGTCTCAAAGTCCTTTACAAATCCATAGTTTTCAAGGGCATCAGCCAATTTTTTTCTATTAATGGGGTTTAAATAAAGGGATGTTGTAATGTCAATCTGCATTGCCTCTTCTTTTGACGAGTATCCGAGCAGTTCTACTCCAGCCTGATTAATATCTATGAAATAGCCTTCAGGTACGCTCATATAAACCATGTCTTTTGACTCTTCAAAAAGAGCGCGGAAACGTCTTTCAGACTGATCAAGCACAGACAGCATCTGTTTTATTTCAGTAATATCCCTTGCTATGCATGAAAAATATCTCAATGTGCCATCATTTTCCTTATGAGCAATAATCACCTGGGAGACAGGTATTTCGTATCCAGTCCTGTTTAAAATCGATGTCTCGCCTGACCATATGCCATCCTGTTCAGCAACAGGCAGCCATTCATTTTTTATTCTCTCTCTCTCACTTTCAGGATAATAGTCATAGATAGCAGTGGTAGACGATACATACTCTCCCTCAGGGACACCTGCCATTCTCCTGCCCGCCCTGTTCAGATAAAGAATATTCCCTTCACGGTCAAAAAGAGATATAAAATCTGGTGATGCATTGAGAATCGAGACAAGACGCTCCTCGAACTCTTCTGCTTTCTTCTGGTCTGTAATATCAATGCCGAATGAGATAGTCCCTGTAATTTTTCCATCTTCTTTTACTACGCTGTTTCGCCAGGCTATAATGCGGTTATCTCCTGATTTTGTAACTAAAGGGTATTGCGAATTCCTCACATAATCCTGATTACTCATAGCCCATTCCATAAACCTTTGCTGTATAAAAGCGGCAATTTCTTTGGGCGCGAAAATTTCGAAAAAATTTCTTCCTATGACTTCTTCTTTTTTATAACCAGTGATATTCTCTGCTTCCTTGTTAAATATTCGTACTATACCCTTGAGGTCTCCACCGATAATAATTGTATTAGCAGACTCTATAATGTTCTCTGCATACTTTTTGTCGCTTTCACGAAACTGAAGTGATTCTTCAAGCTTTTTAACCATTTCATTAAATGCTGTTGCGAGCCGTAAAATTTCTCCTTTTTTGTTCTCAACTTTCACACGCTCGTTAAAATTCCCCTTTGAAATTTTCTCTGCCGTGTTCGCAATATCAGCGAGTTGAGCTGCAATCTTTTTTGAATAAATAGCAGATATTATTGTAATCAAACTGATTGAAACCGTAAGAAGAATGGCAATATGTATATACAAACCCAATGAACTGATTTTAATCTCTTCATCATTAAAAAGAAAAGTCATAATGACAATTGGGAGAATAACTACTAACAGTAGCAAAATTACAAATCGTTTTCCTATATGACTTAAAATATTAAATCCTCCTGGAAACTTTTATAAACTGTCCAAACAAAGCGAATAGTATTTAAATATTTACTCGGAAACGGGTTCGCGGTCTTCGTCAAAGTTTAATTAATAATAAGCCCTTATGAAGGAAAATCAATCCTTGACTTTTGTCTAATGCTCTTTTAAATAAAAGCACAATTTTATTTTTCCTGCTGATTATTGGTGCCGGGATAGCTCAGTCGGTAGAGCAGAGGACTGAAAATCCTCGTGTGGGCGGTTCGATTCCGTCTCCCGGCACTTTTTTATTTTAAATACTACCATTATTTCTAACATTTATAAATTTATCTATCTGACAAAATCAATGTTTAAATTATTAGGGAATATTAGTTTCAAAAAAAAGTGTCATACGAATTGCATCAGAAAGGGAAATTAGAAGAAAAGGTTAGAGGGGTATATACTTTTCAACTCATATGAAAATAATATACCCCTCTTAATTACAAACAAATTTCAAAGAATGCCTACTGAGTCAATATGTCTCCTCCGTCAGGCGTCGGGTTTGGCTCTGGGCTTGGAGTGGTTGGATCATCTCCTTCCCCGGAAGCTATATAAATTGAGACAGTATCTTGTGTTATTCCCAGCATCACTTTAGTTTCTGAAAATTTCGCCAAACCGGAAGAGAAAAAGGGAGTGAGGAATAAAATCAAAAACATACAAATCGTGATTTTTCTTAACGCAGTTTTGTTCATACTCATATAAATCTCCTCCTTATGTTGTATTCTGTTTAAGCGATACAAAAAATAATTTTAGTTTAACCACCTCCTTTCCAAACAGGCAGATTATCGAGACCACTTTGTTGGCTTGTAAAACTGCTCGTTGTAGGAAAAAATGGGGGACTCATACCTTCACCCATTCTTTGATCATAAACAAAATTCCTTCCGTAACCGCTAACCGGTGTTGTCCCGCTGAATGTCCCGAATGCACCATAAGTGTTTTCTATGACACCGCCAAGAACTGTCGCTGTTCCTCGTGGGCTTCCTGTGTTATAATTAGTCACATTAAACTCGCCGTTTACGGACATAACAGTGGCATGAACATTAATGTTATTAGGAGCTGTTGCCCCTATTTTTACGTTTCCATTCCAGGAAACAATTCCTAAAACATTTGTTTTTCCGGAAGCATTTACCGGAGGCCCTGAATTAACATCTTCATAAGTAACATTATTAGTAATGGTTATATTGTTTGATGAAGCAACAGTGATCTGAGAATCTTTCTGAACTGTTCCGGAAAAACTTGTAATATCCCCACCATCGTTGAATATCATGCCATTCAATATGCCATTATATGTATTTGTGGTACTTCCAGTGGTAACCATAGTTTGATTAGTTGTCCTGTTAACGGTTATGGTTGAAGTTGTTGAACCTTGAACAATGGTATGTTTTTCATTTCCAGATGCATCTTTCCCCAATGTTATGGATGATGCTCCTTTTATATAAATTCCTCCTTTAACATTGCCGGAAGCTGTTTCAACATAAACTCCGGTAGATTTAGCAGGAATTGAGTCTGCATCAGACAAACCTAAAGCTCTTTTCTTTTGAGTGTCAGCATCTGTTAAAGTTGGTAGATTTATTGGGTTGACACCACGGTTAAAACCAGCAGTAAATGTCGGAACATCCTTCGTACCATTGTGGTTATCATCAAGGGTTTTCATAGAACCATTATTATAATAATTAGCCATACTGCTTGGAGCACATGTAGGGCAGTCTCTTCCTGCACTTGTAACCAATCCGCTGAAACTTCCGCTTGGGTTATTCGCGAAATTAAATCTGCCATTAGTATGCACTGGTCCTTTAAAATTTGTGTTTCCCGTAAACCAGACCCTGGTACCAACAGCATTTCTTTGGTCATTAGTAAAAAGGGCGTAACGTGCAAAACTGGATCTCATTACAGTAACTTCAAATGTACCGTTAGCTATAATACTTTTTGACGAGTTGTTAAGTCCGGATCCATTAGAGAGAATAGTGTATTTAAAGGGAAACACGTAAATATTGGTGCTTGGGCTTGAGGGATTGCCATCGGATTCTACGGTAATAGTCGCTGTATAATTCCCCTGTCCCAGTGATCCGGAAACAGATGTAAGAGTCGCTTTCTGATTGTTGATCTTGCTAAAACCACCATAAGCTGCCATGAATCCAGCCGGATCATTGTTTACCACATACTGATTAATCAAAGAACCATCCGTTACTGAATTCAGATTGCCTGGTAAAATTGTTTTAACCTGAGCTCTAAGATTTAAAATACTATGATTTACTCCTCCATCAGCAGCATACAAAGCCTGACTTGAAGTCTGCTGTTTGCTGTTCATCTTATTCTCAGTAGTTGAGATGGTCATTGCTACTGTACCCAGAATGGTTAGAACAGCACTAATAAGCAGAATGATAATGAGCGCCGCGCCTTTATTGTTTTTGCTTCTATTCATAGTTGAGCATCCTTCAACAATGTATTTAAGTTATGTTAAATATTCCGTGGTTTGATTATTGCGCTCAAAAGCATTCTTCTGTATCCATCTCTTTCATTCAGTGCAGTAAAAGGGCTATCTCCCTGATTGTAATTTGAATCAGAATGTTCTGTCCTCGCCACGAAAGTTATTTTCACAGCCCGGATATCACTGGGATTAGCGGGATTTTGAGTAGAAGTTCCATTAGCCAGAATATAAACCAACTGCATTGCTTCAACATCTTTAGCGACAATCTTTCTTCCGGAACTAGCGCCTAAACTGAGCGTATTGTCCCAAGATAATATTTCTTTAGTAAGTGAAGGATGCGAGGGATCAGAATTATCTATGGAGTAAATCATCTCCTTCCCTTTGAAAAGTAACAGTTGCGTACCAGCAGCATATTGATGTGCCGCTGGATAATCGCTATTGTGTTGAATTGTTTTAGTATCCTCCTGAACCAGATTAATGTTGAATCTCTGATAATTAACACCATCGCAGATTATTCCCTTACCGTTCACCCAACCTACAAATCCTGATACATCGGTGACCTGAAACTGATCAGATGAATCCGCCATATCAATACTTAGAGTAGTTAGAACAGGATCAGCTGTCGGAGAATATACTGATATGGAATCAGAGTTAGCACCGCCTCCTCCATAAGCAGGTTTTATTGATCCAACATTACCCTGCGAACAGAATACATTAGAACCCATTCCTGCAAACAAAATATCCCTCTGAATCATTTCAACTGCTGTCCTTGCGCTCTGCTGCATATGAAGTTTTTCGTCCTCAACCGTGTAAGCCTTTTCATTAAAGCTCATAAACGTATATGCTATAGATGCAGTCGCTAATGAAATAAACAATGCAACCAATAACTCAATCAAGGTAAAACCATTTTTATTTTTTATCTTTATAGCCATAGAGCTATTGAATAACCTTTGCTGTAAGAGATACATTATGCTTACCAGAATCCCAGCTGACTGTGACAGTAACGTTTTTCATGCTGCTTGCCTCAACAACATTCCAATTCCTGGTAAATATTCCTCCGTTTGTTCCTATTTCATTAATTGGATTATTTGAATCCGAATGGGAACCAGAAGATAAATCAGAACTTGTGTATCCTTTGCTTTTTAAATCCTCGATTTTGTCTCTAACAAGGGCTGTTGCTGTGGTAATTTTTTTATTTAAGAAATTGTTTTTTATGACGGTTGTTAAAAGAGCATTGAAACCTATCATTACAATTGAAAATATAAGTAAGGCAACGAGCGACTCAACAAAAGTAAATCCTTTATTCTGTTTTAAAATGTTCCCCTTCACAATCACTCTCTTCCAAAAAAAAAGCCTGTTTCTTCAATACCGAAGAAACAGGCCTCTTAAATCTGCCTTAGTTTCATTTGTCTCTTCGGTAGCCCGACCATCCCTTGAAGGATTCGAAGCTTTGTGCCCCCTGCTCTCACAGGGTTTACCTTTTCGGAGACCCGCTAAATTACAATTTAAAGTTTAATATTTTTCTTATTCTCCAAATTTATTAAGTTGCTTTGGCGAACATGCAATTACTGTGCCTATGTAACAGCAAACTCATTACAAGCTATTTCAACAAGGCATGCCCCTGATAACGTTAATTATTTATTTTTCCATGTTAAAGTTATGAAAAAAAATTTACACCATAAATGATTCTTCATTCCGTCAACAACGTGACAACGATGTACAAGTTTTGACATTTTTCGTTGTAGAGAGAGCTCTAATTTTTTAAATCCCAAAATAAAGATTCAAATATTATCAGTCAATACACGTGAATTTTTATTTTACTTTCTTTACAAAATCAAGGCGCTACTAAAAGTTTTCTCTTTGAAAACTCTCGACTTTAGCGAAGTCATAACATCTTTAAACTAAAAGGCATTATAAAAAATTCGAGAGCCTAATTAAAATTAACATTGCCTTTTTTCATTCCTTTCATTAATTTATTAATTATATGTCAAGCAAATTGCTAATCATTTTCCTTTTTGTATCCATTTTATTACTGCCAGTCACTTCAAAGGCATTTGATGTCGGCACAACTCCCCCTGAACTCCGAACTGCGGGCACCATTTACAGGGACACGTACAGCATAAGTCTGTCAGACAATAAAGCTTATGTTTCCAATGGAAATTATGGAATCAGTATAATAGATGTGAAAAAACCTACCCACCCTAAACTGCTTGGGGTTTATAATGGAGAAGTCTCTGATTTTGCCCTTTCAGGAAAAACACTTTTTGTTGCCTCTGGAAGCACGCTTACCTCAGTAAATGTCAGCAAGCCCTCTTCACCTAAGGTCTTAAATATTTATGAAGCAAAAGGGGAAATCAACAAATTCAAGATAATCAATGGGAAAGCCTATATAGTGAGCAGTGCCGGTGATTATTATGAAGGGTTTAGCACATTTTTGGAAATTGTTGATGTTAATGATAGCACTATGCCAAGCCTTGAAGCATGGACATATTTAAAAGAAGAGGGCACCGGGTGGGCCAGTTATTATTCACTAAGCAGATTTGAGAATATCTTCATATCCGGCACTTCTGCCTGGCTAATATGGTATACAGAATATTGCGCTGGCTGGAAGGGTTGTGGTAATCGCACCTACTATATTGTATTTGATATTGGCAAATTTAATTTATTTGGGGAAGACCTTTCTGGGTATTTAAACAGTAAAGAATACGATGTTTCTGGCTGTATAAACGGAGGCATAATGAATTTATATGACAACAGAGCCATCTATTCAGTAGGAAACTGCATTCAATCTTTCATATACACAGGTTATGATAGTAAAACAAAAAATCACATTGAGAAACATGCGGCAGATACAGTTACAGCGATGACCGCGGCAGGAAATAAATTATATGTTGCCGAAGGAGCATCGGGAGTTGAAATATTCGATAAAAGCGATGATTCTTCTCTTGAATTACTGGGCTCCATTGATACGCCAGTCTATGCCAGCGACATCAAAGTATCAGGCAGATACGCCTATGTGGCAGACGGAAAAGGATTGATAATAATTGATATTAATGAACCATCTTCCCCAAAAATAATCTCGAAGTACGGAATAAAGGATAAATTAAAACAACCTGACCTTGTCGTTAAAGAAGTTTCAGTGCAAAAAACAATGGAAGAAAACGCAATAACACTGACAGTAAAGTGTAAAATACAGAACATCGGGGAAATGACAGCTTCACCATCAAGGGTTGTATTATCATTGTATCCAAATAATGACAATTCATATTATTATGTGATTGGGAATATGGCAGTTGACAAGATTGCGAAAAAAGCATTTAAAAATATTACTTTTAAATGGAATGATCCGGAATCAGTTCCTGCCGGAACATATTATATCAAAGTGTTGTGTGACTACGACAAACAGATCATCGAACGGAGTGAGAACAACAACATATCGATTGCAGAAAAAACGGTAGAAATTAAATAGTATCGCAAGGTCAGGAATCCAGCATCTTCATTATCTTTTCGGAATATCTCGTTCCTCGCACCGCTTCCAGCGGAATTATTTTAGAGATATAATCAAGTTCAGATTTTGAAAGCGTCACATCAAATGCGGATATATTCTCCTTAAGGTATTTGCGTCTCTTTGTGCCGGGTATGGAGAATATGTCTTCTCCCTGTCCATGCACCCAGGCAAGGGCTAACTGTGCAGGCGTAATTCCTTTTGATTTGGAAATCTCTTTTATTTTATCCACGAGTTCAAGATTTTTTTTGAAGTTCTCTCCCTGAAATCTCGGTAAACTCCTGCGGAAGTCGCCCGGCTCAAAATCTTCAGGGCTTTTAATTGCTCCAGTGAGGAAACCACGCCCGAGAGGGCTGTATGCAATAAACCCTATCCCAAGTTCCCTGACGGTTATCAATATCTCTGCCTCTACTTCTCTGCTCCAGAGAGAATATTCAGATTGCAACGCTGTTATAGGATGAACTGCATGGGCTCGTCTGATAGTTTCCGGAGAAGCTTCAGATAATCCAATATAGCGGACCTTCCCTGCCTTTACCAATTCAGACATTGCTCCTACAGTTTCCTCGACAGGAACGTTGGGGTCTATGCGATGCTGATAATAGAGGTCGATATAATCCACTCCCAACCGCTTCAAGGAACCGTCGCACGATGAGCGAACATATTCAGGTCTGCCGTTTATTGCACGGAACTTCGGATCACTGCTACGCACTATGCCAAACTTGGTTGCAAGTATGACTTCAGCGCGTCTGCCGCGAATAGCCTTGCCGACTAACTCCTCATTTGTAAAAGGGCCATACATGTCTGCCGTATCAATTAAATTAATACCAAGCTCAAGCGCAAGTTGAATTGTCGCTATGGATTCCTCATCATCGCGAATTCCATAGAAATCTGTCATCCCCATGCAACCCAAACCCTGTCCTGAAACCATGAGCCCCTGACTTCCAAGTTTTCGTTTTTCCATTTTTGTTTTCCCCTTAATAGGAAATTAACGGGATTCTTACACGATAAGCTTTTTTTCCTCCATGACTTGGGCAATATCTCCAAGATCAAGGTCTATGAGCTTTTGCTTTGTCTGCAAACCGCTGTTTTTATCCCAACCCCTGACTTCGTAGTACTCACTTAGCATCTTTGTAAATTTTGCCGTGTCAACCATAGTGCCTTTTTTAATTATCGGCTCACCGTCCTTCCCCGGAACAAGAGCTTCGGGATTGTTGGTTTCACCGTTATAAGGTATCGTAAAGTTAAACTCCGGAATCTCATCCACCTTTTTTCCCCGAGGATCTTCACGAGTAAGTATTGCCCTTTGCAAATTAAAGACCCTCTCACCTATTTTATTTAACCCATCCTCATCCGTCTCTTTTCCGGTAACTGCCGAGTAAAGCCTGCTCTCAATAGAAGGGTCTCCCTTATGTGACTCGCTGGAATCGCAAGACCTTAAAGGGTAGAAAAAGGCGCAAAGTATAAGGCACTCTTCTGTATGTATTTTGTCCTGGATTTTCTTGGCAGCTATGGCCTTGCCTTCATATGTTGAGCAATCAAAAGCAAGCTCACTTCCCCAGAATCTTTTGCCAATATCACAAAGCATTTCATAGGACATGTAAGAGCCTTCTGCTCCTTTAACCCATTGGATCCATTTCGACAATGGTATGGTCATTTCATGCAATATCGGAAGCGACATCCTGGGTTCCGTGGCGTAAAAGATTCCGCTTATATTGTAGAGGCGTGGACCATACGCCATGTTTTGCCCATTCTTATCAAGATAGCCGGCAACTAATTCCCTGGCTTTTGGACCTTGAACTTCAGCAGCATGATGCAACCCTTGAGCCAGCAGATCACCAAATCCTTCCCGCAGTGATATCTTTTTCACCAGTGATTCTATAAACTCCCAGCTGCCAAACTTTGAAAGAGGAAGCCCAGTATCTTCCTCAGTGAAAACACCTGTTTTGTATCCCTCTTTAAGCCATTTCAGCAAAGCCGAGATGACATGGGTATCTAGCCCGTAATCAAAGCAAAGCCTTGCGGCGTGCAGTGGCACATTAGTCGGTTTGCCATAATAGCTGTCTGCAGCTGCTCTATAGACGCCAGCAGCCTGACAGCAAACCTTCACCTTGATGCCTTCCGTTGTTTCAAGGGTAGAACGGACACAGCCGTTTACGCAACCGTAGCAAACCTGCTGCTTTATATTGCGTCTTGGTATGTGAGATAACTTTGCACCATATCCGGCTCCGCGCCACAACCCACGAAGATATTTCGACAATTCTTTAAGTTTTTCCGGATGAGCCGCAGGGGGGCGCACACCTTTTCCTCTTACCACTATCGCCTTAAGATTTTTTGAACCCATAACTGCTGCACCCCAGGCAGCGGCATCTTCATCTGATAGAGTAGTGGCGAATATTACCTGGTTCTCGCCAGCAGGTCCTATAGCCAATACCCTTGCCGAGCTTCCAAGTTCAGCCTTGAGCAGCCTTTGTGTCTCACCTGCATCTTTCCCCCATAAGCCTGATGCATCTTTTAATTCCGCACTCCCATCCTGCACCAGAAGATAGACAGGCTCCTCAGATTTGCCATGAATAACAACTCCATCATAACCTGCAAATTTGAGATAAGCCCCCCAGCTCCCTCCCATACTGCTGTAAAAGAATTGCTCAGGATTAGTGGCCGGGGATTTTCCGCAAATTTGACTTATGGAACCGGACACTCCAGGATAACCTGCCATGGGACCGGTCATGAATATCAGCCTGTTTTCCGGGTCTAAGGCTCTTGTTTCCGGTGCAACTTCATCCCAATAGATTTTGGCGGCTATGCCTCTTCCTCCAATGAATCTATCAGCATAATCAGACGTTGGTACATCTCTCATTCTTGCCGAGGAAAGATCTACCTTAAGGATTTTCCCGGCATATCCAAATTCAGCAGACATTTTATTTTCCTTTTATCTATAAAAACGTTTATTAGAATTTAGTATTGAAAAATATTGTCTGTGAGTCAAACAAAAGATTATATGATAGAAGTTCAATTAGTCACTTATGTGAAACAATCCCTTTAGAGGAGAGAGAATATTATGCCTGAAAAAACTAACTCGGAAGCGGAAAATTTTATCGCCGGGCTAAAAAAGAAAGCGATAGATGCCATTACAAGCCTGAATGGCTCAGCCTGGCGGTCAAGGACATGGGATCATAAGGGCCCTGCTCCGAAAGACACGGAAAAGATAGAATACACCTACCGTCACGAAGTGAATGCATCAAGGGGAGAGGTCTTCGAAAAAGCTACGGTGTCTGAAATCTTCATAGACTGGCCAAAAGCGGCAAAGACCCTTGTGGATATGAAACTTGCATCACCTTCCGAGCCGGTTAGCGTACGCGTACTTCAAATTGAGATCTTCCCGACTTCTTCCATCCTGCCAATGGGACATTTCAATCTCGAACGTTTCTATGCGGGAAAAAATATGATGATGGCAAACATGGATGTTTTCCCAGCTGCCACTCCCAAAGAAGATGTGGATGCTTTAAGAAATAAAATGGCTGAGGTGGCAAAAAAATACGGAAAAGACCAGTGGGAGCTGAGCAAGGGGCTTGCGGAACAATACAACATGGAAGGATGGCAGTATCCGCTTGCAGCAAGAGCCGGTTTCCAGTTTAAGATGCTCCCTCTTGAGGAAAATTTCCCAGTTGTAAGGGATGGAGCAGAGACATTTTTCAACGGCTATATTGAAATAGTAAAAAAATTAAAGGACCTCCGGTACAGCACAGATGATGATGTTCTTAAGAATGAGATGCGCACACACTGGCTTGAATATTCATTAATGAAAGACGGCGCAGTAAAGATGGGAAGGGAAAGGGGACATCCCTTTGAAGCCTTGCGCTGGATGGGACTGCCGCCGACCGTGCATTATTAAAATTTCCTCCTGTTACTATGAGAGTGAGATTATATTCATTTCGCATACGGCAGACCATCCATTATGCAGAATCCTCTGTAAACCTGTTCAAAGAGGAATATCCGCACAAGGTAATGGTTTAACGTCATCTGCGAAATTGAAAGTTTGAGGTTCGAAGCTTTAATGAGCCGGGGGGCTATGCCGTATCTGCCGCCTACGACAATGACAACCGGCTTTGCCTGCACCTTCAGAACATCTTTCATTAATTCAGCAAATTTATGGGAAGATATTTCTTTGCCTGAAGGAGTTGTTGCTATAAAAAATGAATCTTTGAGAAGATGTTTTTCAATGTCTCTTGCTTCCTCTTCCATGGCAGATTCCGGATTTTCCTGCCTCGCTGAGGATTTAATCTCTATTACTTCAACATCTGCAAATCTTTTAATGCGGGATGCATAATCATCAATTATATCTTTTTCCGGACCAGCTTTTGTTTTATCTATCCAGATAAAGCGGATCTTCATCAGGTTCTCTTTATCAGCTTACCTTTGCCTTAACTACCGGCGCATCGCCCCAGATTCCTTCGAGATTATAATAGTCCCTTGCATCTTTCTGGAAAACATGGACTACGATATCTGCAAAATCTACTACTATCCACTGGCAGGTAGAAAAGCCTTCTGATGCAAGCGGAATGTGCCCGTTCTTTTTGAATTGCTCGATTATATCTTCAGCAATCGTCTTTGCATGCCTGTCAGAAGTACCATGACATATACAGAAAAAATCTGTGACTGTAGTAAGCTTCCTGACATCGAAAATAATTATATCAAGCGCCTTCTTGTCATCAGCAAACTCTGCAGCTTTCAAAGCCATCTGGCGCGGTGTAAGCTTCTTGGGAGATATTGCCTTAACTTCTTTTTTACTTTCTGATTTCTTTTTTTCTTTAACTTCCCTCACTCTTTCCTCCAATCTGAATACGGTCTTTGTCGTTATCTGTACAATCCATTCTTCTCAATGTATTCTTCCACTGCCTCAGGGACAAGGTATTTAACAGACTTTCCCGTTTTAAGGCATTTTCTGATTTCTGTGGAAGATATTTCAAGAAGAGTTGATTCAAGACAGTACAATTTGAAATCGCTCGTAGTTATTGTATAAATCGATATCTTTCCAGCATCCTTTTCCAATACAAATCTTATCTCCGGGAAAGCCATGGTAATGGTGTTCTCAAGGACTGTCATAAGTTTTGCCCTGCTGTATCCCGGTCTTGACGTCACAACAAAATGGCATGAACGCAGGATAGTATCGACTTTGCGCCAGGTAGAAAATTCCTCAAAAGTATCTATCCCTGATATAAGGTAAATCTTATCATCATAGACCTTTCTGAA
Source organism: Candidatus Schekmanbacteria bacterium (assembly GCA_016219965.1). Lineage (NCBI taxonomy): Bacteria > Candidatus Schekmaniibacteriota > Candidatus Schekmanbacteria bacterium. The sequence continues at coordinate 3,612 of JACRJM010000004.1, read as the reverse complement.
ATAATCTATCGTGTCCACAGTATAAGACTTTCCTCCCCTTTCAATTTCTATGGTTGAAAGCTCGAATTGTGGATTTCCCTTTATAGCGAGGCTCACCATTTTCTGGCGGTGGCTGCATTCCGCGATTCCTTCGCCGCTCTTGTGCGGTGGAAGATAGGACGGGATAAAATAGATTTTTTCAAGCCCGAGGGTTTCCCGGACCTCTTCAGCAATTCTCAGATGCCCGAAATGAACAGGATTAAATGTTCCGCCAAGCATTCCAATACTTCCCTTTGCGACATTTATGCTCATCTGTTTTATTATTCCCTCAATTGCCCTTTACCATAAACTATGAATTTAGTCGTAGTAAGTTCCTCAAGACCCATAGGACCGCGGCAATGAAGCTTTTGCGTGCTTATCCCCATCTCAGCGCCAAGCCCGTATTCACCTCCGTCTGCAAGCCTTGTCGAGGCATTGACAAACACAGAAGACGAATCAACTTCTCTCAGAAATCTCTGGGAGTTGTTATAATCATTGGTCACAATTGCATCAGAGTGATGTGAGCCATAGCGGTCTATATGCTCCATCGCCTCATCAATGGAGCCAACAACCTTCACCGAAAGAGTGAGGTTCAAGAATTCCGTATTGAAATCATCTTCCGTAGCGTCCTTCGCCCAGGGGAGAATCTTTCTGGTCGCAGGACATCCCCGAAGTTCAACTCCGGCTTTCTTATATTCCTCGCCAATGATGGGAAGAAATTTTTCTGCTATATCCCTGTGGACGAGCAAAGTTTCCATTGCATTGCATACACCGGGGCGCTGCACTTTCGCATTAAAGCAGACATTAACCGCCATATCAATGTCAGCGCTCGAATCAACGAAGGTAAGACACAATCCTTTGTCATGGCAGATAACAGGTATGCGGGAATTTTCTTTCACAAAATTGATAAGTCCCTCACCTCCCCGCGGGATTATCATGTCTATAAAGCGGTCAAGCTTCAACATCTCAAGGACCGCCTGCCTGTCGGTTGACGGGATTATCTCAATCGAACCTCTGGGAACTCCGCATTTCAAAGCAGCCTCAGAGAGCACTTCAGCAATTATGCAGTTTGAGTTTATCGCCTCGCTCCCGCCGCGCAGTATTATGGCATTCCCTGATTTAAGACATAGAGCTGCTGCATCAGCAGTAACGCCGGGACGGGATTCATAAATTATCCCGATAACACCCACAGGCACTCTCATCCGCCCTATGAGCATCCCGTTGGGGCGTTTCCACATCTTTATTATTTCTCCGCACGGATCAGAAAGCTCTGAAACTTCCCTTACTCCCTTTGCAAGCTTTTTTATGCGCCCTTCATCGAGCATCAATCTATCTATCATGGCATCACTCAGATTGTTTTTGCGGGCATTATCAATATCTATCTTATTTGCCTTTAGTATCTCCGCAGTTTTTTTCTCAAGCCCCTCTGCCATCATGAGAAGCGCTTTATTCTTATCTGCCGTGGAAAGATTAGAAAGCTTTCCCCCTGCTTTTTTTGCCCTTTCCGCTATGGCAATGACTTCATCTTTTATTGACATTATTATTCCCCCTACTCACTGATTATCACCAGGTTATCTCTGTGTATAGCCTCGTCGTAATCCTTTTTCCCGAGGATATGAATTATGTCTGCTGTTTTCTTTCCCTTTATTTTTGCAAGCTCAATTGAATTGTAATTTACAAGCCCCTTTGCAAAACTGTTTCCGTTTCCATCTACAAGGAGTACTGAATCTCCAACCGAGAACGAACCCTCTATTGCTATGATCCCTGACGGAAGAAGACTTTTACCCTTGTCCGTTAACGCTTCTCTGGCACCGCTATCCACAATTATCTTACCCCTGGATTTAACTGTGAATCCTATCCAGTGTTTGCGCCGTTTCAGGCGTTCAATTTTCGGGAGAAAAACAGTCCCTATTTCTTCGCCTGCAAGGAAATCGGTTATAGCGTTTTTTCTCTTGCCGTTCGCAATCAATGTGGCGACACCGGAGTGCGCAGCTTTCCTTGCAGCCTGCACCTTTGATATCATTCCTCCTGTGCCAAGCGAGCCTGTCGTAGAATCAATCATCTGGTAAATTGCTGGATTTGCAGCATCAGCAACCCTTATTATATTTCTCTCAGCAGGCTGCCTTCTGTCCTCGATCCCGTCAACATCTGTAAGAAGTACAAGGAGGTCAGTCTCTATCATGCTTGAAACTGCAGCTGCCAGAAAATCATTGTCCCCGAATTTTATCTCATCAACAGAAACCGTATCGTTTTCGTTTATGACCGGCACAGCGCCGCAATTAAGAAGCGCGTGTATGGTGTTTATGGCGTTAAGGTATCTTTTGCGGGAGCTTAAATCATCGTGTGTCAGCAATATCTGCCCTACCACGATACCAGCCTGCTCGAATACACGCTCGTAAGTTCTTATCAATGTACACTGCCCCACGGCAGCAGCAGCCTGTTTTTCCTGAAGACTAAAAGGTCTTCCGCCAAGCTGGAGCTTTGCTTTACCAGCAGCTATTGCACCTGACGTAACAAGGACAAACTCATATTTTTTTTCCTTTAATTTAATGATTTCCTCAACCAGGGCTAATATTCTTCTTGAGTTAAGCCCTTTGTCTGCATCAGCAATAACAGCACTGCCTATTTTAACAACAATACGCTTTATATTTTCAACAAAGGTTTTTTTATCGAATTCACCGCTTTTCATTTTTTTGCCCGCTCACAACCATTTTTGCAATCTCTCTGATTAGTTCTTTTAATCCCTTTTGCGCTACAGCGGATATATCCATCACTTTAAGACCGCCGCTCTCTTCTTTAAGTTTCTTTTTAAGGGCTGCGATTTTTTTCTGGTCCGGTTCAAGATCAGTTTTATTTATCACAATCATCTGTTTCTTATCAAGGAGCTCAAGGTTGTACTGGCTCAGTTCCTCCCGCAAAATCCTGAATATCTCAACAGGGGACTTCCCATCATATCCCATGATATCTACAAGATACAAAAGAGCTCTTGTTCTTTCAATATGTTTTAAGAAACGCAGCCCAAGCCCTGTGCCATCGTGAGCCCCCTCTATAAGGCCCGGTATGTCGGCTATGACAAAACTTCTTTCATCGCCAGCATCAACAACGCCAAGCGAAGGCGAAAGGGTTGTAAAAGGATAGTCAGCGATCTTTGGGTGTGCATGGGAAACAACAGAGATAAAAGTAGATTTGCCTGCATTGGGGAATCCTACAAGCCCGACATCAGCCATTAATTTAAGTTCAAGCTTAAGCTCTTTTTCCTCCCCGGGTTCTCCCTTCTCTGCATTGCGGGGAGCCTGATTAGTTGATGACTTGAAATGTGTGTTTCCTCTCCCTCCCTTGCCGCCGCGGGCAACTGCAAATTCCTTCCCCTCAGAGTCGAGGTCGCATACAAGGGATGAGTCTTCGATATCATAGATGAGTGTCCCGATCGGAACCATGAGAACCTTGTCTTCGCCGTTTTTCCCGTGAAGGTCGGAACCCTTTCCATGCATACCCTTTCCTGCACGGATATGAGGCTGATACCGGAAATCTATGAGTGTGGATTTACTTGAGGTCGCCCTGAATATTACGCTTCCGCCGTCACCGCCATCCCCT